>NZ_LNRB01000005.1:0-476335 GCF_001557945.1 Vibrio sp. CUB2
TAGCAGCTAACAATCTGTTTAAGAGTGATTCGCAACGCTTGGCATTTTTGCTATGCGTTGCGATTTGTGTTTTAGGTGGTATGCGGCGGCTTCGGTATTGCATTGCTCACACCTTAACAGGGCGTTATGTTGCCGAACAATTCAATATGGTATGGTGCTCTTTAATTATTCCTATTTTAGAGTGCCGCTATGTTTTTTGAATCACAGTCTGAATTAGACAAGTCCACCGAGATGCCTTCTGAGGATGCTCCGGCTGAACTTCATATTACAAAAGCCATCGAAAGATTTTACTATCGAAAAAATACGACTAATGACGTAAAAGTAAACGTTTTCAAGTTGGAAGAACTTTATAATATGTATCAGCAACAGCAGGTTGAGTTGAAAGAGTTGAAGCAAAAAATGAAAGATGCGAGAAAACTGCTAAAGCTTTGAGTAATCAACATAACAATCTGTTCAAGAGGGATACGCAACGCGTGGCATTTTCAATATGCGTTAGTTTTAGTGGTTAAGGTGGTATGCGGGAGCTTCTGTATTGCGTGCCTCACACCTTAACAAGGCGCTATGCAACACGAACATTTCGAATTTCGTCCCTATTCACACATATGCTACAAGTTTTGACTTTCTACTGGTGTAAGATGTGCTTCATTGTTCATATGGAGGAAGTTAAACATGGAAAAGTGTCCAGCAATTGTCGGTGTTTTTTTCGATGATAAAAGCTTAGCCGCGATGGACAGAATAAATGAGCTACATGAATTTGAGAAAAGTGCGCAATTCTTTATCTCACTTGGAAACTTAATTAATATCTTTGGTGGAAATGTAGTCAAGGGAGCAGGGAGTAGTGGTGTAACCAAAGCTATCTCTGCAATTCCAGCAAGCGATACTATACATAAAGCACGAGATGTTAGTATCGCAGTCGGTAGAGGCGTTTCTTCTGATGCAGGGCAAACCGCGTGGAATATAACCCAAGCAAACTGGGAGTATTACTTCAAATCCTACAGTGCCCTTACCGTTATTAAGCTTAGACAGATTGAAAACATTGCCACAGAACAAGCCTTAGAGCATGTAACAGACAGAAAGCAGTACAGGTTTTGGAAAGCTATATCTGATGGGTGTAAATTATGAGAATAGCTCTTACATTTTTTTTAATGGTATTCTCAATTATTTCCAATGCAGGTCAAAGTGTTGAAGATAAGCTATTCACTGACTTAAATAATGCAATAGATGCTTTGGGTTCTCGGATAGCCATTTGTAGTAAGAACTCAACGAAAAATAAACCCGATGAAGAGACCTTAAAATTTGCAAAGCAAAGACTTGAGGAACTTACTCCGGTATTAGCTCACATTAACTATTTAGCGATTGAACGCTGTAGTTTTAGTGAGAAAAAAGAACTGGCGTACAGCATGGTAATTGCAAGAAACAATGCTAAACGTCAGAGCACTTTGGAATTAGTTGAAGCGACGGAGAAATTGACATTTTCATTTAATACAGAATCGCAAGCCAAGTTTGATGCTTTAAGTGGGGACACCAAAACGTTTTTAACAAAAAGCAGTTTTTTCAGCAAGCCATTTGACGTATTAGCATTCTACGAAACGGTTGCTGACATGTAAGTGTTGCATAACAAAGTATTTAAGAGTGATTCGCAACGCATGGCATTCTCACTATGCGTTGAGTCTAGTGTTTAAGGTGGTACTCGTTGGCTTCAGTATTACTTCATTCACTCTTTAACGCGGTCCTAAAGTTGGCGTAAAAAACGTTATGCTCAGTTTCATTTAAGTTAGTGATGCCTCTATTAACGATAAGACGGATCTGTTGCAGCAAGACTATTCTGTTAATTTCATTGGTTTTATAGCTAAGGTAAGAGCAATGAAAAAACTAGATTAAGTTAAATTAAATCTAAAACGAATAAAGCAAATGGGGGAGACAACGTTAGGGAAGTTGACTATTGAGGGCGTGAGTAAAAGTTGGTTTGTATTGGAGCCTGCTGGACCAGATTCCATAATTGAGGGATCCGACAAAAGGATCAAAGCCGGCACTTATAAATTACTCCCTTACAGCTCACCGAAGTATCCAAATGTATATGAACTACGAAATGTTCCGGGTAGAACGTATATTCTAATCCATGCTGGAAATTATCACAAAGACACTCTTGGGTGTTTGATGCCTGGTAAAACGTGGGGGAGTGTGACTAAGTCACATTATTACGTGGGTAATAGCAAGTCGGCGCTAAAAGAAATTTTTACTGAAATCGCTAGCTATAAAAAAATCTCCATAAATATATCTAATCAGTTGGAGCAGCAATAATGATGAGGAATATAGCAATGCTTATGGTGTCTGTTTTTTGCTCAGGCTTACTGTATGCTAAACCCCCAGAAGTAAGTCTCTTACATAACTGGATGATAGAAAACTACAAATCTATTGAATTAAACCTTTCAGAAAGAAAAACTACGGAAATGGTTCCTACACTCTTTTCTTTGGTAGAAATTTGGAAACATAGAGACGGAGCTATTTCTGGAGAAGTTTCGCCTTTGCTGTTGGTTGCGTTAGCAGCAGAGCCTCAGAATACTCTACTTTTACTATCCGGAAGCCCTGAGTCTTTTGATAAATGGTTAAATGAGTTAGAAGGGATGGTGTTTACTGATCACACAGGCAGGGAGATGGTTCGATTAGAAAAGCTAAGACTTGATGTACTAGCAACAATGAAATCTTACTCTAAAAAACAACCGGATAATTTTAAGCCAATGGTTGAAGCACTAATTGAAAGGCTGGAGGTTATAAAAGTAAGCGTGGTAGATTAACCTAGTATTAGTAACCAGCTAACAGAGCATTTAAGAGTTATTTCCGTCCGTTCAAGATTGAGTTTCGGTTTACAGTGTAATGGTTTGGCTTGGTGGTCGCGTTGCTCACATTTCAACAACGCCCTATGTTTTAGGAGAAAACATGAAGATTGAGGTGCATGAAATATCACCCAATGAAAAGGAATTGATTCAAAACTTGCTGCAATTTTACGAGTACGAATTCTCAATATATGAAGAAGATGATGTTGATGAGAAAGGTTATTTCGAGATTGCAGATGTTGATGAATACTTCGAAATTAAAGAGTACACACCATTAGTAGTGCGAGTCTTGGGACAACCAGCTGGTTTTGTCATTGTTAATTCAGACCCTAGTGCTGAACAAGGAAGATACTTAATTGAAGAGTTCTTCATAATGAAAAGGTTCCAGCAAAAGGGCGTGGGGAGTGATGTAGCAAGTCAGGTTTTTGATATGTTCGGCCAAGATTGGGTTGTTAGGGTGATAAGTGAAAACGTAAAAGGTCAATCATTCTGGAAGAAGGTAATAGACCATTACACTGCTGGAAACTTTTCTGTTGAAGTTTTCAATGATGAATCGTGGGAAGGACCGATATATACATTTAGTAAGCCAAAGTAAGGAACACATCACTTGTGGTTTAACAGAACGTCCTAGTTATGGAAGGACAGTCGTTAAAAGGATTTTATATGCTAAACATTCGGCAAGCTCATACCGGAGATATAAGCACCTTAAAGAAGTTACAGATTCAACTTCATGAATACCATCAAGCGAATTTACCAAATGACTTCTTATCACCTGATGAAATAGAACAAAATATCGATTTATATAAAATCATCGAAAGTGAAAGCTCGATTTTTCTTGTTGCTGAAAATGAAGGGCATTTAGTGGGTTTTGTTTTTGGTGAGTTATGGGATCGTAAGTCTTGGACTTTAAGGCAGCGTAAGATTGCAAGTATTGAACAGATTGCGGTGGATTTAAGCTTTAGAAATCAAGGCGTCGGGCTGAGGCTAATCGAAGCATTTGAGGAGCGGGCGATTTCTAAAGGTGGGGAAGAGCTTTGGTTAGAAGTTTACTCTTTCAATGAAGCCGCATTGAGTTTGTATCGCAAAGCCGGTATGGAACCCAAAATCCAAATTGGCCAAAAGGCGTTAGTCCGATAATTCAATGAATAAATGATGTCATGAGCCTGTTGAGATGGGTATTTCCCATGCTCGTTGTGAAGTACAACCTCTGAGACTCCTGTCGCGGAATGGTTCTCCACTCTTGTCATGAAAGAGCTGGTACGTCTGTGTTCGATGTATAACAATGCATTGAAGAACTTATGGAAAAGTATCGTTGATAATCTGAGTATTAATCTCCGCGATACAAACAAGGATGACACATGGACATTTTGATTTTTTGTTTAATCGTTGCTGCTTTGCTTCCTTATATTGCAAAAATACCCCTTGCAGTTGCTATGCACAAAGCTGGGGGCTACGACAATAACTATCCTCGTGAACAACAGGCTGAATTGAAAGGATTTGGTGCTAGGGCGTTAGCCGCGCATCAAAACGCCTTTGAATCTTTAATCGTATTTGCCTCGGCGGTTCTTGTTGCTATATCGACCGACACTATAAACGCGAATGTTCAGTTCCTAGCGTTGACACATATTGTCTTCAGAGTTGCCTACCATGTACTTTATTTATTGAACCTGGGCATTTTGCGTTCGATATCTTGGGCAATTGCGATGGGCTGCGCGTTTGGCATTATGGGGCAATGTCTTTCTGGTTAATCGTTCGAGAAGAATTATATTGAATTAAAGAAAAACGGCCCGTCAGGGGAGTTGGGCCGTTACAAGTGTAAAGCTGATTAACGTTCAGGAGTCGTTAACAGTCTCACTGCGCTGTCTACCGCATTGTCGATACCTTGTCGGCTCTCCAACTTACCAGAACTCGCAGGGCCAAGCGCGCATGCGTAAAGAGCAAGCTGTTTATCAAATGGCAAATCCAATTGCTCATAGAGATTTTGGCGGATCTTTGCGTGGTGTTCAGGTTCTTGGTTAGCAAGGTTGACAAGCGTGTCGTAAATAAGCGTTTTCATATAATTCCTTTTTTATTGCACGGGGTGCATATGTATTGTATTCGATTACAATCAGAAATTAAGAAGCACCAATCACAGAAAAATGGTCTGATATAAATTCGCTAAGCGAAGTAACTTCGATATGGCAGGAATTTAAAATTCAATAAAATCAATAATATAAATGAAACTCTGTGTTGGTTGTTTTGCTGATTCTATACACGTCAATGCTATGAAAAAGAGCACTAATTTTGCGAGGCGAATGGTCGTAATTCAGGCTCTAAAAAGCTTACTTTCTTGAAGCCAAAATGGTTCAGTGATTGTCTTTTGTTATTGACGAATGCCTTAACAAAAACAGATGAATAATGCTCAAGTTTGATTTTGAGAACTTCGTACAGTGAGAAAAAAGGAGCGGTCAATCGCTCCTTTTTCTATTTATGAAAGTACTAACCATCCAGGCGCTTAAACACATCCTTAATCAGGCGCTCTCGGTCATTTATCGCTCTGTCGAGAAAGTCTTTTGGTGCGTTTGTCTCTGGAGCGTACTTACTACTCCAAATCATCATTTCTAGAAGAATAGGCAGCATATCCTTGCCTTTTTGTGTCAGAGAGTAGACCTTTTTTCGCTTGTCAGAAGGGTCTACTTGTTTCTGAACTAACCCTTCTTTTTCAAGATTTTCTAAGCGACTCGACAAAATGTTTGTGGCGACTTTTTCTTCTGAGCCTTGTAGCTCGGAGAAAGAGTGTTTACCAAAAAACATCAGATCTCTCAGAACAAGCAGGCTCCATTTATCACCAACGATGTCCAGGACATTGGAAATTGGGCAGTCGGAACGTCTAGACATGATATTCCTCGATTTAATCTTGATAACTGTGGTTATGATAATTGACTTGCAAAATGCAAGCAAATTATTTAACTTGCAAAGTGCAAGCTAAATTAAGGCCACGAGGAAGTGGTCGACGAGAACCGAAATTGGAGCAACTTATGACTAATTCAAAAATTGAGTTTGAATCCTTTATCAAGGCTCATTGGAATCAGGAAGAAAAAGCGAATGCAGAGGCTGCGTTGACGTTTGTACAACAGATAATGAACGATCATGATTTTGACGCCATCCGAGATCGCTTCAAAGGTAAAAACTATAAACAGCACAATCGCAATATGGCAGATGGTATCGAGGGCGTTATCACAACCATGAGTGATTTGGTGAAAAATGCACCAGAGTTTAGTTACGATGTGAAGTACGTTTTTGTCGATGGAGCACACGTCATTGTGCATTCTCATGCCACGCTTAAGGCAGCACATCGTGGTGATGATTCAAAAGGGATGAACATCATCGATATATGGAAAGTGGAAGATGGTGAATTAGTAGAACATTGGGATGCAGTTCAAGGAATCAGCATGGACATGCGACTGTATAACCTGTTTGCTGGCGGTAAGGTACGGAATACAAATGGGGTGTTTTAAAACGCTCGTATTTCCGTTTCCGAACATGGAGTGTAAAGGGTTTTAAGCTCTTGCGTTAGCTCTCCATTCTGTTCATCACAAAGCATGTTTTTTAAAGGACTAAAAGAGCACTCGTATGGAGAAACATTGCGTCGTTCTTGGCGGAGGTGGTTGGATGATGGGAGAGATCCCAAGCCAACTCGACCAGTACATCTTGTCTTTAACAGGCAAGAAGAACCCCAAAATCTGTTATCTCTCAACTGCTACTGGCGATGCGGAAGAGGTCATCACCCGCTTCCACAATGCTAAGTTGAGCGAACACCTCACGCACTTTCCTCTGTTCAAGTTAGAGAAAGGCTGGCGAACCAAGTTGTTCGAGCAAGATGTGATTTACGTTGGCGGTGGCAATACCCGTTCTATGTTGGCTCTATGGAAAGAATGGGGCATCGATGACATTCTCAAAGAGTGTTACAACCGCGGCATCATACTTAGCGGGATGAGTGCTGGCGCTATTTGTTGGTTCGATTATGGGATTACCGATAGCGATCCAGAGGCTTACTCCATCATCAAAGGGCTCGGTCTTTTGAAAGGTTTAGCATCTGCTCATTTTGTTGAGAACGACGAAAAGCACGACCTGTTTGAGCGCTTTGCTCATAGCCATCTTGATGTGATCTGCTACGGCCTCAGTGATTATGCCGCACTGCATTTTGTCGATGGTAATCCAAGCAAAGTCATATATAGCGATGAGAATGCTCAAATCACAATCCGAAATGGCAATGATGAAATTTCAAAGAGATAAACCCAACTTAGATGGGCTCTCTCGACTGGTCAAAAGCGGGAGTAGATGTTTTCTCTTTTGGCTTCGAAGGCAGCCAGAGGCGTCACAATGGCAGCAGATCTTGTTGTCTGACAGCTTAAGAGTGCTAGGCAACTACCAAATCTCAATAAACATCGGAGAGCGTGTCGCGAAAAGCGCTTTGAGTAACAAGCATCATTTTTGGGCTTTGCACGTTTTGGCAACATCAAAACAGTACATGGGCGACTATGATGAAGCGATAAGCTTGTTCATACAAAGTCAGGCGTCTGCCACTGAGCTGTATTTGAGCTTTAGTTATCAGCATTTGGGCAAGTTGTATGTAGAGCAGGGGCGATTGAAAGAGGCAGAAGCGCTGTTTAATGAAGCACTTAACATCAGACGAAAATACGATAAGCCGCTTCTGGAGTCATCGACGTTAAAAGCGCTCCAAGGATTGGAAGAGTTAAGGAAGAACAGTACAAGGAACGTATATGAACCGTAAGATTTGGCTTTTCATTGCCATTGTATTGCTAAGTGGACCTACCGTGTTACCTATTAGCCTAGAAGCATTCTTCCTTGTTGAGCTCGTTGGCTTTCTAGGAATATGGTCAATTTGTTCCAGCTATGTGTATGCTATCTGTGCTCACCCTTATACACGACGCTTTTGGGTATGTTTTACAAGCCCGGATCAGCATTGGCTTACTCATTTTCCAATGATGGAACTGAAACGTCATCCGTCTCTCCTCATTCATATGTTGCCATATCGAAGCGTTGTAGCGTGGTCCATTCCTATACTGGTTAGTGTTCAGCTTATGGCAGGTTTTCGTTTTTAGTTGTGATTTGCGACCGGTTAGAAAGAGGTGGTGTAATTGAACTAAATATCAGTCTGTTTCTAATTGCTAGTCTCTCCAAACTCTTTATATGTCCTTTTGACTAACTTATCGCTAGTGGTTTGATGAGGGCATAGGCGACTCAGGGAGGAGAGTAATGGAAGCACATTGGAAAGTAATAGAAGCCTTAGCGAATGGCACGAATCCAATAACAGGAGAGGTGCTGCCAAGTGAATCTCTTTACAACGATCCTATCGTTATTCGAGCAATGTTTGCTGTTTTGCAAGACTTAAAGCAATCATCAAAAGTGAACAAAACCAAAAGAACCATTGAGCAAAGACAGTTAGAAAATGAATCGAATGGTTTACCAAAGAACGCGGGATTGCCTTGGACACCTGAGCAGCGTGAGCGTTTATCTGAGCAGTTTTCCTCTGGTACAACAATAGCATCGCTCGCAGAAGAGCATGGTCGAACCCGTAATGCCATAACCGCGGAGCTAAAAAAGCAAGGGCTGATAGAAGCTTAACGTCTCAATAAACATTTTCGGAAATAAAGAAAGCCCCGCAAATAGTACGGGGCTTTGCAGCGACAACCATGCTTTAAGAAGGGTCGATACCTTTGATACTTTCGACTTTTTCCTTCTTCGTTTTCTTCAAAGAGTAGCCCGCGTAACCAGCAACTCCCATTGCGACGAAGATAGAACAACCACGCATAAAGTTAATTAACATAGGCGCATCGTCAGTAAAGGCGTTGATTCCCCAAAGCATCACGAGAGAGAACACAAACATAACAAGTAGGCCATAACACGGGGCGTCGATTTTACCGGGAACGACATACCACCCATCTTGCTTGATTGGTTTATTTAGACGAGCGTACTCCGCTTGTTGGCCTTTCACTGTGTAAAGGTGCATTTCATCTTGTTTACCCGTCAGAAGAAGGCTGGCGACATAAGCGACAACAGCATTCACAATCACGCCAATCACGCAGTACCAAGGCCACGCAATATCGGTCGCAACGGCCACATACCAAATCACCAAGAAGCTAGCAGCAACGCCAATTAACAAGCCTTTTTCCGTAATGTGTTTTGAGTAGAAGCCAAGGACGAACATACAGAAACTCGCACCGACAAAGTAAGAGCCAGCCTTACTCAGCACTTCCAATACAGAACCTGTGCTGGTGGCAAACATTATCGCTGGGATGATGACCAGAATCGCCCACGCAACCGTGAAGAAGCGCGATACTTTCAAGTAGTGCTCTTCTGATTCGTTTTGTTTGTAGAAACGCTTGTAGAAGTCAGCCACTGACACCGTCGCCATTGAGTTAAACGCGGAATCGAGACTCGACATACTTGCCGCCAGAATCGCTGCTGCAATGATGCCCATCAAGCCTGGCATTCCATATTCACTCGCATAATGAAGAATGATGGTGTTGCCATTTTCAAACTCTTTACCGTCGTAATAAGCGTTGAACAGTACGCCCAGCAAGATAAAGACAAAGTAAATAAAGAAGGCCACGTAGCCCATCATCAACATTGCCTTTTTCGCATCGCCCATGTTTTTAGCGGCCATACAGCGCTGTACCATCATTTGGTTACCACCATACACGGTGGTGTGGAACATGGTCATTGCGATAACGCCGGTCCAAACCGTCGTTACTTGGCTTAGGTCAAAACTTGTTTGTAGGGCATCTGTCATTCCTTTCGCTTTGAGTTCTGCCATTACCTCCGTCATCGGGGCAGGCATGCCATTCCATACGGCTTCGATGATGATGAATGCGCCAATAAACAAGATCACAGCTTGAATCACATCGGTCCAAATGACGGCCGCGATACCACCCATTACGGTGTAGATGAGGGCAATTGCAGTGACGATCATGATGCAGTACATCACGTCGATACCTGTGATGAACTCTAAAATCATCGCTGTCGCATAGAGTACGGCTGCTGAGCTCAATGCTTGTTTGATAAGGAAGATAAACGACAATGTCAGTCGTGAAGCCTTGCCGAAGCGTCGCTCTTGATACTCGTAGATAGAGGTTAAACCGTTATTGTAGAAAAACGGCATAAACACAGCCACGATGAAGAAGATCACGAGAGGGTAATTGAGGTGAATCGCGATAACCGACAGACCTTCTTTGTATGACCAAGCCGGCCCACCAAGAAACGACATAGCACTGACGTAAGTACAAACGACTGAAATACCGATCGCCCACCAAGGAATGTTTTTGTCACCCAAGGCGAATTGGCTCGCAGAAGTCACTCGCTTACCAATTACCGCGCCCAGTACTAACGTTAGGGCAATGTATCCGCCAAGGATGCTCCAGTTAAGTGCGCCAAACTCATGCATAATTAGATCCTTCTAACTGTTCTTTCATTTGTGCAAATACGTCATAACCAAGTTGCAGCAGGATATGAACGATGTCGATCGCCACCCAGTTTTCCTTCAGTAAATCGCCTTCGCGTCGCCAAATGTCCATAACGCGAAGTTCGATGTGTTTTCCGGTTGGAGCAAGACCGAGCCAGCCACTGTGACCAGTATGAGTACCGTGCATATGTGGCCAGCCACCTGTGGATACGTAGTCATTTTTGGCCAAAAAATTGACCTCAATATCTACACTTCGATCAGGGAAGGCGAACACGAATGGTGCTTGATGGTGGTTACGGAAACCTTTGATACCGCGCGTAGTGCCAATACCTGCTGGGCCGTACCACATAAAGTCACTGTGCCAGTAGTTTTCTAAATCCATCGAGAAGAGATCTTGACCATCAAAACGACCCAAGCAAGACAACATATCTTCGACTAATTGGGCGCTCTTCTCACTTTCTTTCAGAGACACAACAGAATGTTGGATACCGTTTGACGTCGCAGGAGAAGGGACTAAGCCATCGTGGCCTAAGCTTTTTCTAAGAGGGTTGCTTCCCGCTTGATTCATCGCATCGATGAAGTCTGGAATCATGTATGATTCGGTGATTTGGTCGTTCTCCACACACACCATTTCGGTGTAACGTAAGTAGAGTGTTTTCCCTGTTGCAGGGATGTCAAACAGTGGCTGTTCAAACGTACCGATAAAGTAACCAGTAGAGTTGTACCAAGTGCGGCCTTCGTATTCGCCGTGCATCACAATCATTGGTCGGCGCTCGGCATCAGGTAAAGCATTAACAAGTGGTGAGAGGAAAGATTCGTGGGTTGCATCTGGGCCATTGAGATCGTTCACAGGGTGCGCCACGCACCATTTTACGTCAGGGTTCAAAGCTTGCAGAGCTGCCTGTTTTTGCTCTTTATCTGCGGCTTTGAAGTAGTTCTGGTAGAACTGTTCGATGATGTTGAGTGACATATTGCTTCCTTACTGTCTGTGATTTGAATGAATAGTGTTTAATCAGCCGTTAGCCTTGCTGTAGCAGGATTTGCTTCCAGATTGCGGTCTCGTCAAACAAAGTGAATTCGCGACGAAGACCCCAAGGGCCAAACTCAGCGTGGCTGATCCCCATGATGTAAACCTCTTTCCCCGAAGGCTTACCAAACATCCCATACCCTTCATGCTTACCGTGCAAAGACCAGCGAATTGCAGCGCGTGGTGACATCATGTCGTCATCTCGGCCGATACGATGGTGAACGGAAAATTGAGCATTAGGAAAGGACGCGCGAAGTGCCATCCAAAAATGGTCGACTTCCGAGTGTGATAGGGCAGTTTGACCGCCAGTGTATTCGCCGATACAAGCGCGATCGTACTCTTTTGGTACGGTCGAGAACTCGGCGTTCATAAGACTTCTTAGAATTGCTTCGTAACGTTGGCCGTATTCATTGTCATTGCCTACGCCCAAATAGGGGCCTGGAATATCGGCTTTAGGTGTGAATGGAAATGGGCTTGATTCCACGCCACCCTCGAATTCGATTTGCTGGCGTGCAAACTCTTCTGATGTCATGCCTAATTGCTTCGCGATATCGGCTTGATCGCGAATCAACCATTCGTCATTGATTTGGTTATTAATAGCGTGGCAGTCCGCGATAATGCGGAAACGAAGCTTACGGTTCGAAGCTTGTCCATAGAAGCCGTTTCCGCTGTGCGTTGCGGTAGAGATGATTCGATGAGAAGAAAGCATGCCTTGTTCTGGCGTACCAGACCAAATGACATCTTCGCCATAGAGAGTTCGATCCGGAAATTCCGCAAGCGTCGCCATCGTAGCACTGATAACTCCCTCGTTTCCTTGGACGATAGAGAGTGGAGTGCGAACAACAATGTCAGGAGAGTAGTAGTGTTCCAAGGTGTTCAAACCACGATCTTCCCAAATCTCTTTTGTGATACCAAGAATGTAGTCGGGAAAGTCACGCCACTTTTCATCGAAGCCAACCATGGCCATAAATCACCTCCTGAGCTGAATAGTTATGTATTGGATTAAAATTGATTACGTATCCAAAACTAACTCATGTTGCAAACTTGTCAATGGATTGTTTGCGTGGTGTGTAAATAGCGTGCTGATGATCAGATTTTTAACAATTGATCGAAAAATAAACACGATAAATGTGGTGTTGTAAGAAAAGTCTGACCTTTGTTGAGTGAATTTATAGGCAGGATTAAGATGCATTTTTTGTATGAATTTCTTTCTAATGCTCTGTTTTTAATGATTTAACTAGGGTGGTTGCGTTTGTTTTAAAGAAATAGTTAGAGCAATCAGTACTTAAGGTGCTTTTTGGTTTCGCTTTATGGGAACCTTAGTTATTTTTCTCTGTTTTGGTGCAAGTCTTACCAAAATGAGACAGGAGTGAGAGTTAATTGCATACGAATGCTAAGGGCTATAAAGCCGCCACTAGCGCTTGTAAAAACAAAAAGAGCCACTAGAAAGGTGCATACCTAGTGGCTGGAGAAATTATTACGGGCCTATGAGGTTTGGGGTCAGGATAAAAGCGCAGGCAGCGATAGAGAGATGGCAGGGATGAAGGTAATCAACATCAAGGCCACTATCATTGCTCCAATCCAGCCCATAATGGCTTTAGAGAGCACCTCTATCGGTACTTTGCCTACCTGACTTGCCATAAACAGGTTGGCACCTAAAGGAGGCGTAACAAAGCCAATGGCCAAGTTCACGATCATCACGATACCAAAATGAACGGGGTCCATGCCGAGTGCTGATGTAATGGGTAGCAGAATTGGCGTGAGAATAACAATGGCCGCCAGCGTTTCCATGAAGGTACCAACAAGCAACAACAGAACATTGATGCAAAGCAGTATCAGAAGTTTGTTTTCGGTAATCGATAGAATGAACTGAGCGATCTCTGTTGGTAGACGTTCTAGCGTCAATATGCGGCCAAACGTCACGGACGCACCCACAATGACGAGCACAGCGCCAACTAACAGTGACGATTCTAGAATGATTTTCACCACTTGCGCTGGTTTGAGTTCTTTATAAACGAACATGCCAAAGAACAAGCCATAGAGCACACCAATAGCGGCTGATTCGGTAGGCGTGAAGATACCGGAATAGATACCACCGAGAATAATAACGGGTAGTAGCATTGCCCAACTGGCTTCTTTTAGCGCATCAAGACGCTCTGCCCAAGTCGCTTTGCGCTCATTACCAGTGTAGCCCCGCATTTTGGAGACAATTAGACAGTAGCCGATCAATACCATACCGACGACCAAGCCAGGAATGATGCCCGCCATGAACATCTTGGTGACTGAAACCTCAGCTGTGATCGCATAGACGATCATCACCACAGAAGGTGGAATAATGACACCAATTCCGCCAGAAGAGGCGATCAAGGCACCGGCAAAGCTGCGGTCGTAGCCTTTCTTCACCATGGATGGAATCATCGTCAGGCCGATAGCGGCAACGGTGGCAGACCCTGTACCAGAGATGGAAGCGAAGAACATACACGCCACAATGGCGACGATGCCAAGCCCACCAGTAAAGTGGCCAAAGAAGACCTCCGCCACGTGTAATAACCTTTTTGAGATCCCTCCTTGGCTCATGAGGTTGCCTGCCAAGGTAAAAAGAACGACGGCAAGGAGAGGGAAGGAGTCGAGCCCTGTCACCAAGCCTTGTACTAAAAACTCGATGTTAAGGAATGGCAGGCTTAATATCGCGACCATACTGGCTGCCGCCAGAGCAATACCGACTGGAACGCCAATGAGCAGAAGCAGGCCAAAGCTGCCAAACAAAAGTGCAGATGTCATGCGTTAAGCTCCAATAGTCGGTTAGAAGTACGATACTTGGCTTTAAGATGGCGATAGCGTTGACGTGAAAAGCGTATCCGTTCGCTGGTATTCGAGAGAGCACTAGTACGTTGATAAATGCTGGTTAACAAGCGCACGCAGCTTAAGATTGCGCAAACCAAAACGGACGCATACAGGCAAGCAATAGGTATTTCCATTGCGGGAGCAATCTGACCGAGTTGCAGGCTTCGGTTGATGACCTTAAATCCAAACCAGGCGACAGTGGCACTAAAGGCAAGGTAGATAAGATCAGAGACAATCAAACTGAATTGCGTCCAATTGCCCGGAAGTTTATCGATGAACACACGAATACGGATGTGTCGATCATCTCGGATACAGTAGCTGATGCTCAGGTACATCGCCCATACGAATAAATAACGAGCCAACTCTTCAGCCCACGCGATCGTTGCGTCAAATAGGCGTAGTGCGATTTGCAAGCACAGTAAAGTTGTCATCGTCGAGATCGCGATAACGATAAGGGTAGGTTCTAGGTATTTGTCTAGTAAGCGAAACCACTTCATATTCACCTCCAAAACGGAAAGCACGACCTGTTTACAGATCGTGCAAAAGAGTGGGAGTTATAGGCGTTCTATCTCGGCAATCACGTTGTCAAACAAGTCTTCACCTGTCTTGCTACGCAGATCTTGGTACACGGCTGCATTCATTTTTTCTTTCATGATGCTGCGTACGTCATCTGGGACGATGTTAACCGTCATGCCTTTCGCTTCGAGATCTTTGATCACTTCTTGATTTTGCTTAGCGGCGAGCTCGCGCTGCTTAGCGATGGTTTCTTTGCTTACTTCACTGATCAGCGCCTGTTGCTCTGCAGGCAGTGAATCCCAAAACGATTTGTTCATGAACAGTACGTAGTTGGTGTAAATGTGGTTGGTCAAAGAGAGGTACTTCTGCGCTTCATAAAAGCGTTCGGCATAAATCGAATAGATGCCGCTTTCTTGAGCGTTAATCAGACCTTGTTGGAGCGAGGTAAATATTTCACCCCAAGAAAGAGGCGTTGGTGCCGTGCCCACGGATTTCCACGCACTGATCTGAGTTGGGTTCGACGCAGAACGAATCTTCAGCCCTTTCAAATCTTCAATGCTATCTATCGGTTGTTTGTTATTAGTCACGCTACGAAAGCCGACCTCCATGAAGCCCAAGCCGTGAAAACCCTTTGATTCCATAGCATTCAGCAATGGTTGTCCGATCTTCTCGCTGTCGAGCGCTTTGTGTGCTTGCTCTTCGCTATCAAAAAGGTAGAACACGTCGAGCACGTTAAATGCTGGGACATAGGGAGAGAGTAAAACAGACGCTCCAAACGTCATCTGTAAGTTGCCTTGCTGCACAAGTTCCGTGGTCTCACGCACATCGCCCAGTTGTCTCGCAGGGTAGATTTCGACCTCTATCTCACCATTTGAGCGTGCTTCCACTTCTTGTTCGAAATAGAGCATTGCTTTGTGTACCGGAGACGTTTCTTGGCTGTCGTGAGCAAGACGAATAACGTTGCTTGCAAACGTATTCATGCTGCTCAGTGCGAATCCCAGTGCGGTAAGCGAAGTTATGATTGCTTTCTTCATCGTTCTTCCTTGTTTCTGGTATGACCTGCCATAGGCATTCGTCGGCAAGACACACTACTTGTTATGTTTTTATAAATTAATTGAGCAATTCATATCCATTTTGCATACGAATTCAAAATAAAACATTCAAGTAACAAGTCAATAACAAGGTCAGAAAATTGAAGCAGAATTGAATAATGATTGGCTAAAATTTAATCGCGCTCACAGAAAAATACCCCGCTCGAAAGCAGGGCATTTTGTTTATTAGGAATGAATAAATATGAATTTATTAAAGGGTGCTGCTGCGTTCGATCAAGGTGCCTTGTTCGAGAAGATACTCACCCGTTGCGTCCTGATTGCCATTGATGCGGTTCATCAGATCTTCAACTGCGCGCTGAACAATTTTGTCGACGGGTTGAGCGATGGTCGTCAGATCATAACTAGGCCAAGCAGACATCGGAATGTTATCCACGCCCATCACGGAGAAGTCTTGAGGGATCTTTGCTCCGGCTTGGCGTAAACCATCCATCACACCCATGGCGAGGATGTCGTTTGCACAGAAAATCGCGTCGGGTTTACTTGTATGTGACAAGATTTCTTTCGCCGCTTCTAGGCCAGCTTCAAAACTGTATTTGGCTTGAATAAAGGTCGGGGATGGAGCGCCGAGCTCTTGCAGCTTTGAAGAGAAGCCAAGCCAGCGCTCTTCACTGGTCATTGAACCTGCATCACCACTGATGTAAGCACATTGTTTCGCGCCTTTCTGTGTTAAATACTCAGCTGCTTGTTGGCCCGCTAATCGGTTATCAATACCAGAGCTGTTGGCATTAATGCCTTCGGCATAACGGTTGATCAGGCTTAAGTGAACGCCAAATTTTTCACATTGGGCAAACGCGCGTGAGGTCAAACGGCTGGTGGCGATAACGAGCCCGTCTACTTGATACTCAATAGCACGAGAAATGGCGAGATCGAGGTCGTCCTTGTCGATAGGACAAAGCACGACTTGCCCACCACGCTTTTGAATTTCGACTGCCAAAGCACGAGATTGCATGTCGTACATTGGGTTTGATTCGCTATCAAGCGCAATCGCCACTAGACCCGAGCGATTCGAAATCAGGCTTCGTGCGATTGCGTTCGGTGTGTATCCGAGCTTAGCTGCGGCATCCATCACCATTTTGCGTTTCTTCTCGCTAATACTCGCGGTTGGGCTAAATGCCCGAGATACCGTCGATTGAGAGACGCCGAGCATCTTCGCGACGTCTATCGAAGTTACTTTCGCTTTAATGGTGATACTCCTTATATAAGGTCATTGGACCTTTCCATACGTGATGAGTGTATGGGCTAGGGGATTTATGTGTCTAGAGCATTACATTGATAAGGCGTAAATATCGGAGAAAACTCAAGAATTCATCACATTTCTCTCTTGTTTAAAGCCATCAATGATCATTTTGTGTTCAGACCCAACGCAAAAGAAGTTAACGCCGAGTTCACGCCATTCCCGAGCTTGTTGAGCTGTGGCGACAAACATGCCAACAGGTTTATTGGCTGCTTTGGCCGCTTCGATTACTCGCATACTTGCTTGCGCGACTTTTTCGTCATGAACGCTATCTGCCCCATAAGCGACAGTGAGATCGACTTGGCCAATAAAGAGTGCATCAATACCTTCAACATTGGCAATCGCTTCAACATTTTCGACCCCTTGAGGATCTTCAATTTGGGCAATGACAATCGTATTCGCACAGCTGTCTTTTAAGTGTTCAACCATGGGTTTAGTGGCGTATTTCGCTGCTCGACTGGAACCTGCATACCCTCGGCCACCTTCTCCGTAATGGCAGATTTTCGCCAATTGTGTTGCTTGTTCAGCAGTACAAACATGGGGGATTTGTACACCCGCCGCACCACAGTCAAGCGCGTTCAAAATGGTTGAAGGGGCGCTGTCTTGTACTCGTACCACGCACGCGAGGTCATTCGCTCTGGCCGCCATGATGCACAGATCAAGCGAGGAGCGATCGAAAGGCGCGTGCTCGGCATCCAGTACCACAAAAGGCAACTCTGCCAGTGCCAATACTTCGATAATGTGAGGGTGAGGGGTTTTAACAAATGTACCTAATAGCGTTTCTTGATTCAGACGTTGCTTAAAATTGCTCATGATTCTCTCCTTTGCAAAGGTATGCAAAAACTAACATGGCGAACTGTAAATGATGAGTGAAAATGATGTGATCTAAAACTCATTTTTGATTAAAAAGTAAACGTCACCAAAGTCGAAATTACTTTCTATGGCATGTTTAAATTAGTTAATACAAAGACTTAAAGGTGGTTTTTGTTGTTTGTTGACTTAACTTGTCAAATGTTAATTAATTGTTTAATCTGATTTTGCATTCGTATCCAAAAACATAAAAATAACCGTTCGTCAGCCTCAATGTTCAAGGAGAAACCCAATGGCACGCATTTTAAAAAACGGAATCACTGAAGAAGCATCAGCATCAAACGACGCAAAAGTGCGTCAGATTGTCGAAAACATTCTTGCTGATATTGAATCGAAAGGTGATAGCGCTGTACGTGAGTTGTCTGAAAAGTTTGATAACTGGTCGCCGGAGCAATTCCGCTTATCAGAAGAGCAGATCCAAGCCTGTGTGGATGCGCTTGATGAATCGACTCGACACGATATCGAGTTCGCTCAACAACAAGTTCGAAACTTTGCTCAAATTCAACGTGACTCAATGAAAGACGTCGAAGTAGAAACCATGCCTGGTGTGGTACTGGGGCATAAGAATATTCCAGTAAACAGCGTGGGGTGTTACATCCCTGGCGGTAAATACCCATTGGTTGCATCCGCTCACATGAGTGTATTGACGGCGAAAGTAGCCGGCGTAAAACGTGTTATTGCTTGTGCGCCTCCGTTTAATGGTCAGCCAAATGTCGCGATTGTCGCTGCGATGGCAATGGCGGGTGCGGATGAAATCTACTGCTTCGGTGGTGTTCAGGCGGTAGGTGCAATGGCATTGGGTACGGAGACGATTGCGCCAGTCGATATGATTGTAGGGCCGGGTAACGCATTTGTGGCAGAGGCGAAACGTCAGTTGTTTGGTCGCGTTGGTATCGATTTGTTTGCAGGCCCAACGGAAACTCTTGTCATTGCTGATGAGAAAGGCTGTGACCCAGAATTGGCAGCGGCGGACTTGCTTGGTCAGGCCGAGCACGGTTACAACTCTCCAGCTGTCTTGTTGACCAACAGCGAGACATTTGCACAAGAGACCATCAAAGAGATTGAACGTCAGTTAACCATTCTCCCAACGGCGGAAGTTGCGGGTAAAGCGTGGGCAGATTACGGGCAAGTGATCGTATGCGATAGCTACGAAGAAATGGTGGAAGTGGCAGACGATATCGCTTCTGAACACGTACAAGTGATGACGGAAGATCCTAAATACTTCCTGGATAACATGACCAACTACGGTGCCTTGTTCCTAGGTCGTGAAACCAACGTTTCTTACGGCGATAAATGTATTGGTACCAACCATACACTGCCAACGAAGAAAGCGGCGCGATACACCGGTGGTCTTTGGGTAGGGAAGTTCATCAAGACCTGTACTTACCAGCGTGTGACGGAAGCGGCATCCTTGAAAGTCGGCGAGTACTGCTCTCGCTTGTGTGCACTAGAAGGCTTTGCTGGTCACAAAGAGCAAGCGGATATTCGTGTACGCCGTTACAAAGGCAAAGTGGAAGAGGCGTAATATGTCGAAACTTGCCTTAGTCACAGGCGGCAGTGGCGGACTTGGTGCCGCCATTTGTCGCAAGCTAGCTCAATCTGGATATCGTGTAATTTTGACTTACAACAGTAATCAGAAAGCAGCCGACGACGTGCTTTCTTCGTTACAACGTAATGAACATTTGGCATTCAAACTGAACGTGGCAGATTCGGGTGAGATTGAACAGCTTAAACATCAAGTCAGTGAAATGAGCGACAAGCTAGATTTGTTGGTCAATTGTGCGGGGATGACGAAGTTTGTCGCGCATGCCGATCTGCAAAGTTTGGATGACCAACTGTTTGATCAAATTTTCCAAGTGAACGTTCGTGCGCCTTTTGCCATGGTTCGAGCGTTTGAGCCTTTGCTCAAGCAAGCCAATGGTTGTGTGGTGAACATTACTTCTATCGCGGCACAGACTGCGATGGGCAGCAACATTGCATATTGTGCGAGTAAATCTGCCGCAGAAAACATGACCCGTTCTTTAGCTCGCGCATTGTCTCCCGAGATTCGCGTTTTGGCTGTAGCGCCTGGGCTTGTCGACACCGAATTTGTCAAAGGCTTGGACGATGCTTGGCGTAACCAACAAGAACAATCCACACCGCTCAAGCGTTTAGCCAATGATGAAGAGGTTGCTCAAGCCGTGTACGCCGCGGCAGAGGTTCTGACCTTCTCGACAGGCAATACCATCGCGGTTGATGGTGGGCGACCTCTAGGACTGTAACTAACGCTCGGTTTGTCACTAACAGTCGTTTTGTAACTAACAATTCAAGGCTAGGTTCAAACAAGGACAACAAGGATTCCCTATGACTCTACAAACAAAAATGAATGACAATCTGGTCCGCTATATGGAGCTGATTCCGGGTACCAGCGCGTTTATCGATGCGCGTACACCTGGCAGTGATCTGAAAGATAACTTCTGCATTATCGGTGCAGGGGTGGCAGAGAGCAGTCGTCAACACGTTCACATTCGTGATACTGCGGGCTTTAACATTGGTGCGGCAGGCCAACCGCCGGGCATCAAAAATTCGTTGCACTCTCATCGTACCGCTGAACTTTTCTTGGTTTTCAAAGGCCAATTCCGTTTTTATTGGGGGAACGATGGGGAACACGAGGCGGTGCTGTCTCATGGTGACGTCATCTCGATTCCAACCAATCTCTTCCGTGGTTTTGAAGTGGTTGGCCGTGATTACGGGTTTATGTTCTCGGTACTTGGCGGCGACGATTCAGGTGGCGGTGTTATTTGGCATCCAAACGTTATTAAAGATAGCCAAGGCCACGGCTTGTACTTGAAAGCGGATGGCACGTTGGTGGACACCATTGATGGCGATGCCGTACCAAATGAGTCGGAGCTGATGCCGCTTCTTACCAAAGAGGAGCTAGCCAAGTTCGATACTTACATCGCAGAAGAGATGATGCCGTTCGTTGCTCTGCAAAAAGATTATCGTGCAATCAAAGGTGACTTCAGCACTAGCAACGTCAAACAATACGCGGTAACTGGTCACCCTTTAGCGGGCTATGATTTCCAAGTTAAGAGTGAAGATGAAGTGAGCATCATGGCTTACGAGCTTTCTGAAGGAGGCTCGATTCCTCAACACTGCCGAGAAGAAAAACAAGTGCTGATCAACTTTGATGGTGATACGGAAGTAGTCCTCACGCATCAAGGCGAACAAGCGAATGTTGTTTTAACGCGCGGTGATGTGCTGAATGTTCCAGAAGGTGCGTCTTACTCGCTGACGAACTTACGTGGTAATAGTTTGACGTATTGCATTCTTGGTTCTGATCAACCAAAGCCGCTGACAGGAGCATAAGATGACGCAATCCACCTCACTCGTTTGGCTGCCCGGACTACTTTGTGATGGCACATTGTTTGAGGACATCAATCAAATGATGCCAAGTTGGGTCGAGCCGCAATGCCCGACACTGGCGTCAATGCCTTCAATGGAACAGTTAGCGCAGAAAGTCTTGCAAGATGCACCGCAAGAGTTTGTGCTCGGTGGCTTATCGATGGGTGGGATTCTTGCCTTTGAGGTGTACCGCCAAGCGCCAAATAGAGTCAAAGGTTTGGTGCTAATGGACACCAACGCGGCGGATGAAAAGCCAGAGGTGACACAAAAGCGTGACGCGCTGGTTAGTCGAGCGTTAAGTGGTGAGTTTGAAAGCATTACGCCTGAAACTCTGATGCCCGTGCTGATTCATCCAAGCCTTTTGCAAGACAAAGCATTAACTGAGCGTATAGAAGGCATGGCGATCAATGTGGGTTTGGAAGCGTTTGAAGCGCATGCCAAAGCGCTCGCTACTCGCCCAGATGCTCGACCTTTATTGGCGGATATTCAGGTGCCGACTTTGGTAATAACGGGTAAACAAGATTTGCTTTGTCCTATCGATAATCACCTTGAAATGGCGCGCCACATTAATGATGTTGCGTTGCACGTAATACCAGATTGCGGGCATCTCTCTTCGATGGAAGCGCCAGAACAAGTGGCTCAGATTATCTCAAACTGGCTGGAGCTGAATCGAGTCAAATTCTAGTGTTTTACTCCGTTCTTAAATTTTCAAAGCCCTTCTAAACAAAAAGCGCCATATCGTCATGGCGCTTTCTTTTTTTATCTCTCGATACTTTTCCTAAAACTAGGCGATAGCTGGCTTAAAACTTGGTTTGTTTCGCTCAACCACGCTGATTGAAATCGCTAAGAACAGAATGTCTTTCACAAGGAAAAAGTTCGCAATCAAAACACCGTCGGAAACTTTCCAAGTATTTGGTGTCGTAACTAGGAAGCTCAGTGTCGCGAGGAAGATAACGCTTGCAGCAATACCAGAGTAGTAAGCAACCGTTGGTTTTTTCAATCCAACCAATAGGCCGAGTGCGACGATGATTTCGGTTAAGCCAATGATATTAGATACAGCTTGAACGGAAATGATGCCATATAGCCAAGACATGGCAGGGTGATTAACCACCAAAGGTTCAATTAATTTGGCTTCAGTTGGGGTGAATTTATAAATACCCAACCAGATAAGAACAAGGGCAACGCCAAATACGCCAAGGTAGTAACCAAATTGTGTCGGTTTTTGGGAAACAGATGATGCATGCATAATAACTTCTCCTATAAAAGCATGTTTTCAAATGACCGACAGTTGAATTATAAAATTCTTGAATTTATGGTTATATAAAATAACTAATGTCTATATAGAAAAAAGACGAAGAATAAAAAGGATTGGCTTAGATGGAATTTATTCCTGTAGATTTATCACGTCATTTGGATTTGTGTATCGCGTTTCGAAAAGACGCTTATGAGGTCAGTTTTGGCCATCAGGATGGGTTTGATGTTCAAGAAATCACTTCTTGGTTTCAATCGATCGTCAATGACAACGAAGCAGGATTCTTCCATGTCATTAAAGATGGTCAAATCATCGGGCAACTGGAGTGCCGACATCCGGTTTTGGACGATGAAGGGCTGCGATTTGGTTACATTAACCTGTTTTACTTGAAGCCAGAGTTCCGCAATCAAGGGCTAGGGAAGCAGTTACAAGACTTCTTATTGAAGCGTTTTGTCGATGGTGGTTGTGCCTACGCCAGATTACGCTACATTCCGGGCAATGATGTCGGTGAACGTTTTTATCGAAAACATGGCTGGTATCCAGTGGGAGAGCCGAGTGGGCGAGGGCAACTCATGCAGATTGATTTATTGAGGGGCGTTTGATGATTATCCGTGAATTTCGTGAGCAAGATGCCCCGATACTGTGGGCACTTTTCTACAACACTATCCGCAACATTAATCTTAGAGATTACACCGAGCAACAAGTGAAAGCTTGGGCACCGGACGAATTTGATGCACAACTGTGGCTAAAGAAAATGACCGCTATCCAGCCTTTTGTTGCTGAGCTAGATGGCGTTATCGTTGGCTACAGCGATGTTCAGCCAAGTGGGTTAGTCGATCACTTTTTCTGCCATCATGAATACCAAGGGCAAGGTGTAGGACGTGCATTGATGACTCATGTAATCAAGCAAGCAGAAGAAAAAGGGCTGGATAGGATCTATTCAGAAGTGAGTATTACCGCTCGTCCTTTCTATGAGCACATGGGTTTTACTGTTGTGAACGAGCAGCAAATCGAAGTCCGTGGTGCAACGTTAACCAACTATGTAATGGAAAGGCATCTAGACGAAAAGGATGTGTGATCAATAAATAATCCTCGCTCAATTAGTGAGCTTGAACACAGATACCGCATGTTTTCTGCGGTGAATAAGAGTTCATTGATCTAACACCAGAATTCCTCCTCAAAAGCGCGCGCATAATTTCTCTTCGGAGTGGCGAAAGGAAGCCAGTTAAAACAGCTCCTTACGTCAGTTATCTCACGGCAAACCATCTCAGGAAGAGAAGTAGTACTATGCGCCCTTATCTCAAATACATCATCCCAACGGTGATCCCTTTGCTCATTTTGCTGATGCCACTGTCAGCGTTTCCATTCGAAGGTATGACCATCATTCAGCAGCGCGTTATCGCGATATTTTTGCTCGCTGCACTTTGTTGGGTATTTGAACCGATCCCAATTTACGCCACTTCTGTGGTGATCATCGTGCTTGAGTTGTTGCTCGTTTCCAATAAGGGCATCATTTTCTTTCGGCTTGATGAAGGACAGCCTCATTTTGGTGAGTTGCTGCAATACAGTGACATTATGGCGACGTTTGCCAGCCCAATCATCATGCTGTTCTTAGGTGGATTCTTCCTCGCGATGGCGGCAACAAAGTATCGATTGGATGTGAACTTAGCGCGCGTACTGCTTAAGCCGTTCGGACAAAACCCGAAATACGTCATGCTGGGCTTAATGCTGATTACGGCAATCTTCTCGATGTTTATGTCGAACACAGCAACGACGGCGATGATGTTGTCCATTTTGACGCCAGTTATCGCGGTGTTTGGCCCGAAAGATCCAGGACGCATTGCGTTTGCGTTGTGTATCCCTGTCGCCGCAAACATCGGCGGTATTGGTACTCCAATTGGTACGCCACCAAACGCGATTGCATTGAAATACCTAGTGGGTGACAACCTTATTACCTTCGGTGAATGGATGGTGTTTGGCGTACCGTTTGTCATTGTGATGATGGCGCTAGCATGGTTCCTGATCGATTTTCTCTACAAAGCTGAGACGACCAACATTGACCTCAACATCAAGAGTAAATTCTTGAAAACGCCGAAAGCCATCATTGTTTACATCACGTTTGCAGGCACGATTCTGCTTTGGTTGATGGGCTCGGCGCACGGTATGAACTCATACACGGTAGCGTTGATTCCGGTCGCGGTATTTTCACTGACGGGCATCATCAACAAAGAAGATCTTAAGAAGATTTCTTGGGATGTGCTTTGGTTGGTATCGGGCGGTATCGCGCTAGGTCTAGCACTTGATAAAACAGGTTTAGCGAGGCTGGTGGTTCACAGCATTCCATTTGATGAATTCTCGCCTTATGTGGTGCTGTTCGGTGCGGCGTTCTTATGTTTGCTGATGGCGAACTTTATGTCTCATACCGCGACAGCAAACTTGTTGATGCCAATTATGGCGGCGCTCGGCACCTCAATGGCATCGCTAACACCACTCGGTGGTGAAGTGACGTTGATTCTTGTGGTGACCTTTGCGGCATCGCTTGGTATGTCTCTGCCAATCAGTACACCACCAAATGCGTTGGCTCACGCTACAGGTCATGTGCAAAGCAATCAAATGGCACGCGTTGGTGTCGTGTTAGGTGTGGTTGGTGTGTTGCTGAGTTTCTTGATGGTGTGGATCCTTCACACCGTAGGGCACATTGGTTAAGCCATGTACGAGAGCAAATTAGATACGCTGGTAGAGCGTTACTTCAATCATATCGAGCGTCGCATTACGGTGTCGGCAGGCTCGGTATTGATTGAACAAGACGGCTACAACGAGCGGCTCTATTACGTATTGTCTGGCGAGCTTGCTGGCTATTTCTCTGAGGATGGCAAAAAGCAGACGCAAGTGTTTGCGGCATCTAAGAGCGCGTTTATTGGCGTGCACAGTTTCTTCTCTGGAACGTGGACCGCTTCTTCAACGGTGATTGCACAAACGGACGTCGAGTTGGCGTGGATTGAGCGCAATACGCCAGCGGTAGAAGCAGGTAAGTACGGCCCTTTAACCGCGCAGTTTATGCCAGTAATGGTTAACGAGCTTTCTCGTCGTCAACGTCGAGCGATGCAAGAAGCGTTGGGCAAAGAGAAGGCATTGCAAAAACTGCATACCGCAGAGCAAATGACGACACTTGGCCAGCTTGCTGCAGGCATTGCGCATGAGCTTAACAATGCCATTGGTGTGGTGAGCAGTAAGTCAGAGCGCTTGGAATCGGTGATCATGGGATTGCTTGAAGAGGTGCATCCTGAGGCGAGCCAGTTCTTTGATTTTGGATTGATGCAAGGGCAAAAAATCTCTTCAAGTGAAGCAAGAACACGAGGGCGACATTTCGAGAAATATTACGGTCTGCCTAAAGATTTAGCCCGTGAGTTAGCGCGTGCTGTCCCGACCGATTACCTTAACGAGCACTGGTTAAAGCGCCCAGAAGAAGCGATTCGTTACTGGCAGATGGGGCGTGATTTGCACGATTTGCGCATTGCTTCAAAACATACCGTTGGCATCGTGAAATCAGTGAAACAGCTAGGTCGTACCGACATAGACAAAGAAGAAGGGCTCAGAGTCAACGACTCAATAAACCAAGCGCTTGCTTTGCTACAAAGCGATTTAAGACGTGTAAGTGTGCGCTTTAGTCCGGCTGATTTACCTCTGTTTGTAGGCTCACAAACAGAGTTGGTGCAGATTTGGGTCAATATTTTAAAGAACGCTTGCGATGCCATGAGAGAAACGGACTCGCCAGCGATAGAGATACAAACACGCGTGAGCAAAAATAAGATCTTAGTAACCATTGCAAACAACGGTCCCGAGATTGATGAAGCCACACGCAGAAAGATTTTCCGACCAAACTTCACGACCAAGAAAGGTGGGTTGTCGTTTGGCTTAGGGCTAGGGCTGTCAATCGTGAAGCGCATTGTGGCGGGCTATAACGGTTCGATTGCAGTGAAAAGTGACAGCGAAAAAACCATATTTAGAATTAAACTACCGGTAGAGGACGAACATGGACAAGCTTAATTTAATTTGCGTTGATGACCAGCGAGAGGTGTTAAGCGCGGTTCTGCAAGACTTACAGTCGTTAAGCCAGTGGCTCAACATTGAAGATTGCGAGTCTGCCGATGAAGTACTCGAATTAATGGATGAGTTAGACGCGGAAGGCGAGATGATTGCGTTGATCATTTCTGACCACGTGATGCCGGGTAAAACCGGTGTTGAGCTGCTAACAGAGATTTCCAATGACAGCCGATTCATCCGTACGCGCAAAGTGCTGCTTACCGGGCAGGCGACGCACACAGACACCATCAATGCGATCAACTCTGCGGGTATCGACCGTTACTTCGAAAAACCGTGGCAGGCAGAGCAATTGGTGGAGTGTGTGAGAAGCTTGGTGACGAAGTACATCTTCGATATGGGCTTAGACTACACCGAATACCACGAGCACTTAGATCAGAATATTGTGTTTGACCGCCTGAGATAACCGCTGAAAACGATAAAAACTGAGCTAGAAAACTCGCTAGCTCAGTTAGATTTTGTCGTTGTTTAAGAAGCTATTGGTTTAAAAAGAAACTACTGGCTTAACGTGTATCGGCTAGCACTGGCCACCGATAGGGGTTTCGAGAACCAATAACCTTGCAGGTAATCCACGCCCATTTCCGCAAAGAAATCACACATCTTCGCGTCTTCAATGCCCTCAATTACCACTTCGATATTCTGTTCACGACACATGGTGATCAAGAATTTCAAATACTCATGTGATGAGCGGTTGGTCAGGGTTTTCCACGCCATTGATTTGTCGATCTTAATTTGCGTCATTGGCAAATCAAAGAAGCAGTTTAACGAGCTGTATCCGGCACCAAAATCATCTAGTGAAAGGGCAAAACCAAGCTCGCGCAGTGTATTCAAAGGTGCGATGGCGGCTTGGTTATTGTCCAGAATAAAGGTCTCGGTTAGCTCAAGCACAATGGCTTGCGGCTCTATGCCGACTGCATCTGTCATTGCTTTGATTTTGCTCGGGAACTCGCTATTGAGAAGCTGTAAAACAGACACGTTCACATTCACGCGAACTTGATTTTGATAGCGTTCGCGATAACTCTTAATGAACTGACATGCCTTCTCAAATACTTGGTAGCCAAGCTCGACAATCAAGCCTTTGTTTTCCGCTACAGGGATAAACTCATCCGGGTAGATTTCGCCAAACTCTTTGCTGCGCCACCGTACCAGAGATTCAAAACTCATCACTTGTAGATCGGATGCACTGACGATTGGCTGAAATTTTACGCTCAGCGTTCTTTCTTCCAGTGCGTTTTTCAAACCTTGCTCAATAAAGAAATAACGGTCCACGGCATACTGCGTTTTCTGGCTGTACACCGCGATGCGATCTTTGTTCTTCTCGTTCGCGTATTGGCATGTGCGGGCTGCTTTACGCACGATCTCTTCGGCTGAGTGTTCTGGGTCAACACAAGGGTATAAGCCGATGCTAATGTTGCTGCCGAGGTACTGGCCTTCTTCCACGACTGCTTCGTGATAGTTTTGCTTGATGGTCTGAGCGTAGGCTTGAAGCGCTTCCAGCGGCACATCATCAAGCACGAGGATGGCAAAGTCATCATCGTGAACCCGATAAACGGTGCAGTTAGGAGAAGGGAGGTGGCTTAAGGTTTGCAGCAATTTCTCAACCAAGCCGTCGACAAGCTCACTGCCGTATTGGTTGAGGTAGGATTTGATCTCTTCAATCTGAATGTAAAAAATCGATGCGTGAGTGCTTTGCGATTTCACTAACTCATTAATGTTCAGCAGCAGGTGCGCTCGGTTTGCCATACCAGACGCGTTATCATGAAAGGCGACCTGATGGATGTAGCTTTCCATCAGTTTTCGCTCAGAAATGTCTCTGTGACTACCAACCATGTAATGACCTTGTTCTGTCTCTTTGGTCATTGCGACGCCTTCAATCCAAACGTATTGGCCATTTGGTTTGCGCAGGCGGTAGGTTGTCGTTACGCGTGTGTTGTCGGTATTGATGTGGGCGTCAACGCGTTTAGACAGGCGTTCTCTGTCTAACGGATGCACCAAATCAAGCCATCTATCGAGGTTAATACGGCCCGCATTGATACCAAATTGCTCATAGAAGCGCTGGTTGTAGAAAACCATGGTGCCAAACTCATCCATGTAGAAGAGTCCTTCACTGAACACATCGAAGATATGGATGAAGCGTTGTTCAACGATCTGCAAAAACTCGCGATCGTGCTCAGAAATGGTTTGATCAACCTTGTTGGTCAAGATACTGCCCCCGCAATCCAAATTGCTGTGGAGATAAGTATATAAGTCGGGCTACACGCAAATGACATATTTTTGAAGTTTGTCCTTTTACACTGCAAACGAAGCTAGTCGAATCAGATTGGCAGTCTGTTGTGTTAATGAGCTTAAAAAGTTTCTGTGTAATAGAGTAATTATTAGAATAATGCGACTAATAATCGGTACTTATAAAACTTTGGTCAACAGTAAATACTATTTGTATTAAGTAGTTATTGATTCAACACCCAAATTATCGAAATTCTTACCACTTGTGATGAATATTTGAGCTAAGCCCATAAATTAAAAGTGGTTTATTGAATGGTGAACGTCTCATATATTGACTGAATGCTCATTAATTTTAAATGATAGCGAATTCTTATCACAGTGAATGGTCAGATCTCTTATAATGCGTCTGCTAAATAACAGGTGTTAAAAGTTTCGCGATATGCAGTACAAACCAGAAGACTCAATAAAGATAGCCATTGCAGATGTAAGTATCGGTATGTTCGTGACTGCAATCGAACAAAATAAACGCGTTAATCTCGCCAATGCGGGACGTGTTTCCACTGCGCAGGGCATTCAAAAGCTGCAAGCAAGTGGGGTGAAGTTCGTTTGGGTCGACCAGAAACTTTCTGCTCAAGAGTGCGTGTTCAAACCTGTTGAAGAAGAACACGATGTCACCTTAGCAGCCTCTGAGGTGATGACTACGCCAAAAATTCAACGCGCGTTTCGTTCTCGCGAAGCGCAGCATAAACGTGCCAAAAAACTGATCGCGGAAGCGAAGTGTTTGGCGCAAAAACTGCTCAACCAAACCTTTGAAGGCAAGGTCATTGAAGTCAACGAGATTGAATCGTGGGCGGATGACATGATCGACAGCGTCTTTATCGACTCAGACGCGCTTCAGTGTGTGTCGGCGCTGCGGCAAAAAGACAGCTATTTGCTTGAGCACTCAGTGAACGTCGCTTGCTTGCTGGTTTCCTTCGGTAAGCATTTGGGCCTCGACAAAGACACGCTCAAGCAGTTGGCGATTGGTGGCATTATTCATGATGTGGGTAAAATCAAAGTCGATGACGAGATCTTACATAAGCCAGCGCGTTTAACGCCGGAAGAATTTGAGCACATGAAACTGCACCAAGTGTTCGCAGGTGAAATCATTCTTGGCGTAAAAGGCCTGAGTGATGTCAGCCGAGATGTGTGTTTGATGCACCATGAGAAGCTCGATGGTACTGGTTATCCATTGGGTTTGTCTGGCGACCAGATCCCAATGCACGGGCGCATGAGTTGTATCGTGGATATCTACGATGCATTAACGGCAGACCGCGTCTACAAAAAGGGCATGAGTTCGGCTGAAGCATTTAAAATCTTGTTGAGTTTGACGCCATTCCATCTCGATCCAGATTTGGTGTACAAATTCATCAACTGCATTGGTGTATACCCAGTCGGTTCGATTGTTCAATTGAGCGATGGTCGAGTCGGCATTGTTTGGACATCCAGCGATTCGCAGCCGCTAAAACCAATCGTGAAGTGTTTCTACTCACGCAAATACAAGCGTTACATCGATGTGGCGATGGTGGATTTGAAAAACAGCTCTCACTCGATAGAAAAAGCCATCGCACCTTCATCGTTAGAAGTGGACCCAAAACCTTTCTATGACTAACGTACAGTGACTGCTTATTTGATGCGATCTGCGAATGATCTTGTCGAATAAGTAATCACTTTACACGATTGCATATTCCCAGTATGTTGATTGAATAACTAGACGGTTCAAAGTGACCTAGTTGAGAGATAAACGAAGGCGTGTTTTCTACTTTGGCTTTTTGCCGAGACTCTTTACTCTGATCGCTTTGTTGAAGGGCTTGTTTGGCTGTTAATCTGTTCAGTTATGAACCGAATGATGTGGTACTTTTCTATAAAACGTTTCATGGATTGAAACGTAGATTGAAGTCGTTATTCCACGTAATTCACCCATTCATCCGTACATTGGAAAGGAGCGCCAATGCAACTCGATACTTGGATCTACTATACCCTCGCGATATTTGTTCTGACCGCCTCTCCAGGCCCTAGCTCGTTACTTTGCTTGAGCAAAGGCGTCAGCAGCGGCTTTCGCCAAGCGTTTGTGACTGCGCTTGGCAGTTTAACCGCGATTACCATCATTCTTACTTTGTCTTTCACCGGCCTTGGTGTTGTGATTGCTTCTTCAGAGTTCGTATTTAACATCATCAAATGGTGTGGTGCGGCGTATCTTATTTGGCTTGGTATTCAAGCGTTGCGATCAAAACAAACCGATTTCTCACAAGCAAAACCAGAACAAGCATCGTCCGATTATTTGAGTGCATTTACTAGCGGCTTTATTGTCGGTTCGAGCAATCCTAAAGCGATCGTGTTCTTCACGGCACTGTTTCCTCAGTTTATTGATCCTTCTGCATCGCTATTCACTCAATACATCATTTTTGCTAGCACGTTTGTGGTGTTCGAACTGAGTTGGTTAACCTTTTATGGCTTGTTAGGTGTGAAGACATCGGACTGGTTATTTGCCAAAGGGAGAGCTAAGTTGTTCAACCGTCTGACTGGCGGCGTATTCATCAGTGCAGGTGTTGCTCTATCGACGGCGCATCGAAGCTAAGTATCTGCAAGGTAAGCTAAGCAACAGCAAGTTAAGCTAAGTTATTAAATCTTAGGCTAAATTAGAAAAACCTTATTTCCAAAATGGAAATCGGCGTTTTGGTTTTTTTCATTAGTGGCAAAGACTCTTGGCGCGTAGAATTCAACGTGTCCCTTCAAGATTGATTTGAAATCAACAAATGATTAGAAGGGGCGTATCCGTTGTATTTTCTTCAGGAACATCTTAGATGACTCAAAGCCTTTCTGATCTTCAGCAGCGCTTCCTTGCTATCGCGACAGATAGCAATTTGTCTCCAAAACAGAAATCGAACTTTCTTGCTTTGGAAGCGGAAGCCACTATTCCATATATGACTATCTCTGATGAGGTAAGCCAAGCAATGCAGCAAGGCGTCATATGTGACATGTTTGAAGGTCACGCGCCGTTTAAGCCGCGCTATGTTTTGCCAGATTACGCAAAATTTCTTTCTCAAGGTTCTGAATACTTGGAGTTAGCTCCAGCAGAAGATTTTGATGATGCGATCAACATGTTGACCATCATTTACCATCATGTTCCTTCGGTAACCAACATTCCGGTTTACCTTGGTCAGTTGGATGATGTGCTCATGCCTTATGTCGGTGATCTTACTGACGAGCAGATTTACAAAAAACTGAAACACTTCTGGATTATGCTGGATCGCACATTACCAGACGCGTTCATGCACGTGAACATTGGTCCGACGGACAACATTATTTGTCGTACGATTTTGAAAGTAGACGCTGAGCTAAAACAGATCGCGCCAAACCTAACGTTCATGTACGACGAAGCAGTCACACCAGACGATCTGTTAAAACAAGCAACGCAAAACATTTGTGAGTGCAGCAAGCCACACATTGCGAATTACCCAATGCACGCGAACGCGTACGAGGGTGCTCGCTTTGGTATCGTGAGTTGCTACAACTCTCTGCCGTTGGCTGGTGGTTCAAACACACTTGTGCGTATGAATCTTAAAGAAGCGGCGAATCGTGCAGACAACTGTGATGACTTCTTCATCAATGTGCTGCCGGAATACCACGGTTTGATGGTTGAGCTGATGGATGCCCGAGCTTCACACCTGCATGAGAAATCTGAGTTCTTTAAAGGCTTCCTGACTCAAGAAGGTTTGATTGAAGAATCTCGTTTTGCGCCAATGTATGGCATCTACGGTATGGCAGAAGCGGTAAACGTATTGCTAGAAAAAGAGGGCAATGCGAGCCGTTACGGCCAAGATGCTGTTGCAAACGAGCTAGGTCATAAAATCTCCGCTAAATTGGCTGAATTGGTAGAAAACACGCCAGTGAAGTTTGGCCTAGAAGGCAAAGCGTTACTGCATGCCCAAGGTGGAATTAGCCTTGACTTGGATGTGACACCGGGCGTTCGAATCCCTTATGGCAACGAACCTGATCCAGTGTCTTACGTACAGGCAACGGCAGGGCATCACCAGTACTATCGTTCTGGCATCAGCGACATTCTGACCATCGACGAAACGGTGAAATCAAACCCTGAAGCGATGTTCAACCTTTGTAAAGGTGCGCTCAACGCAGGCTACCGTGAGTTCACGGCAAACGTTGCTTCAAATGACTTGGTTCGCGTAACAGGTTATATGGTGAAGCTGTCTGATATCGCTAAATACGATGCGGAAGGTTCACGTACCAATACTACATTCCTAGGCGCAGAAGCAGCGAAGAACACCGGTATTTTAGGGCGTTCACCACGCGTGGTGAGCCACGAAATGTCACCAACTTACGTTAAGTAACGAGTGACAAATAAGAATAAGATGACTAGACGATCAGTAAACCTCTTGGCTAAGGTCACTCGAATCCTTCCGTTCTCTTGTGTTGATGGACCGGGAAGCCGTCTAGTCATCTTTCTACAGGGTTGTAACTATCAGTGCATCAACTGTCACAATCCGCACACCATCAATCACTGTAATCATTGTGGTGATTGTGTGAGCGAGTGTCCGGTTGGCGCGCTGAAGTTCGACGAAAGCAACAACGTTGTTTGGCTTAAAGAGGAGTGCACCCACTGCGATCGTTGTACAGAGATATGTCAGCACCAATCTAATCCAAAAATTACTGACTACTCTGTGGAGGCAATGCTCGATTTGATACGCAAACAGCGCTTTTTTATTAGCGGTGTTACTGTATCCGGTGGGGAATCTACCTTACAGCTTCCTTTCATTACTGCGCTATTTAAAGGGATCAAACACGATCCTGAATTGCAGCATCTCACTTGTTTCATCGATAGCAATGGGTCTTTATCAACCTCGGGTTGGGAAAGAGTGTTGCCGTATATGGATGGGGCGATGATCGACCTCAAATCTTGGCAAAGTGAAACGCATCATTGGTTGGTCGGACGTGACAATCATCGTGTGTTTCAAACCATTCAATACCTGGCGCAAGTAGACAAGCTTTATGAAGTGCGATTACTGCATATTCCCGGAAAAAGTGATTTAGATACTGAGGTCATGATGCTGGGGCATTATCTGCAAGCGCTGCCAGAATCAGTCAACATTCGCCTGAACGCGTTTCAACATCACGGCGTGGTTGGTGAGGCGCAGGAATGGGAGAAATGCTCTAAGGGTGAAATGGAACGCTTTCACGCTCGATTAAGTCAGTTTGTCAGCAGGCCAATGACCATGCCATCGGTCTACGTGTAGCGCAGTAAAGATAAACTAGTTTAGAGTTTATTCACTCTCGGTTTGCGACATCCACCGAGGGTTTCACAAGCCTTAAGCACTTGTTGTTGTAGCCACCTTAAAGCGGGATCGTTCAGGCTCGCTTTATTCCACACCAAACTATACGCCACTTGTCCGTACTCAAACGGCAAAGGTCTCTCTACCAACCCCTTGGCTTGCAGTGCCATACGCGCCCAAAGTTTTGAGCAAGTGAACAGATAATCAGAGTGGTGGCACATTACCGCTGCCGATCCAAAATCGGCCACGTGCATGGCGACGCTGCGTTTAGCGTATCGCTGAGTTAGGTTCTGCTCAAAGTAAGGCTGGGATAGGTCTTTATCGTGAATACCAATGTGTCTCGCACATAAATAGTTCTCTACTGAAAGTTCTTCTTTCACTAGCGGGTTATTGCTGCCCATTAAACAGATCATTTCGTCTTCTAGAATCGTCTGCCAAACCAAGTCTTTGTTGTGCGTTGGTGGTTGGCTGATGTCGTGCGGGAGAATCATAAAATCGACCTGACCACGGATCAGAGAATCAAAACTCATTTGTTCTTTGGCATACACGTTGAGTTGTGCGCGACTCCCCATTTGCTGAGATAAGTCTTGCAGCATAGGTGCGAAGATCTCGAAGGTACTTTCACGCATTGCCAAAGAAAAGCGACCTTCGTAATACGCGGGATTAAACGAGCCTTGGTAAAGCAAACCGTTCATGCTGGAAAGAATGCCATGAACAGAAGGGCCGATGTTCAAAGCAAATGGAGTCGGGACTAAACGAGTGCCATCGCGGTAGAAAAGGTCGTCTTTAAGAATGTCGCGCAGTTGGCTGAGCGTTTTGCTCACGCTGGAAGGGGTCACGCAGAGCTGTTCCGCCGCTTGAGTCACGCTGTGTGTCGTGAGCAGCATGTGCAATACAGTAAGGTGTTTAAGGCTAATGCGTGAGAGTGTTATGTAATCCATTCGCAAGGCTAATTCGTGTGATTTTTCTCAGTATATCAAAATATTATTATGAAACATTTTTTTACGATTGTTGAAGCACGTAAAAAGAGGCGTTTCAATTCGAGCTCGATGCAATAGTTTGGCTCAACTCGGCACTTGATGGGGTGAGTATGGCTTATAACCCTTAGAGGACGAAAGATGCTTTACACAAGCCTGACAAAATAAGGGATTGCGTACAAAGAGAGGAGGTGATTTACTCGCGTTTCCTAAGTAACAGAGGTTTTAAAAACTTAATGGACGACCCCTTTAGTCGACTGAACAATTCATCGTATGGCTTCCAATCACCGGAGGCGTACTCATGTTAGAACTTTTCATGCAACCAGAAGCGTGGGCTATCTTCGCTACCTTGTTTGCTCTTGAAGTTGTCTTAGGCGTTGATAACGTCGTATTCATCTCCGTTCTGTGTGAACGATTACCGCAACACCAGCGTAAACTTGCCCGAAACCTAGGTATTGGCCTAGCGGTGATGGCGCGTATTGTTTTGGTGTTCTCGATCTCTTGGATCATGCAGCTTACCCAGCCATTAATCAGCTTTAGCGACTACGCGTTTACTGGTCGTGATTTGATTATGATTGCGGGTGGTGCATTCCTACTAGCGAAAAGCTTGAAAGAGTTGTGGAGTTGGTTAACGCACACTGAACACGGTCACTCGACTCATGTTCGTACTGGCCTAGCAGTGGTTCTGCTTCAGATCGTTGCGGTTGATGCTGTGTTCTCGATGGACTCGGTGATCACTGCGGTTGGTCTAACGAGCGAAGTGCCAATCATGGTGGCGGCGATCATTTCGTCAGCGATTGTGATGGTGTTGACGGCGGAGAAAATCAACAACCTAGTGACGCGTTACCCGGGCTTTAAGACCCTTGCACTGCTGTTCCTAGTATTGCTAGGTGGTCTGTTGATGGCAGAAGGTTTTGCAATTCACATCAACAAAGGTTACGTGTACTTCGCGATGGCGTTTGGTCTAGTGCTGGAAATGTGTCATATCCAGCTTAAGAAAAAACAACGCCCAGTGATTCAACGAATTCGTCCAATCCGACCTCGTTCTATTGCGCTTCAAACTCGATAATTGAAACGCAGCAACTGAACCTATTAGAGCCGCTCACGAGAGCGGCTTTTTTACGTCTGCATTCTGCGATTTATGTGGATTTGTCGTGTCGATAGAAAATGGAATTTGTTGTTGTAGCACGAATTTCTTATATAGACCGCCCAAACCCACACGAGTGAACAAAATAGAATGAACAAACTGATCGACGCGTTATCGACGCACGGATACTACATCTGGGATGATTTTATTTCTCAAGAGGAAGTGGCTGAGCTGCGTGACTGTATTCCTGATGATTGGAAGAAAGCACGTATTGGTCGTAACGACGACGTGACTCGTATTGAAACCATTCGTAGCGATAAGATCCAATGGTTGAAACGCGACATGGGTGCACCAGTGGCGTCTTTCTTAGATAAGATGGAAGAGATTCGTTTAGAAGCAAACCGCTACTTTTTCCTTGGTTTGTTCGAGTACGAAGCGCACTTCGCGAAATACGAAAAAGGTGACTTCTACCAAAAACACCTCGATTGCTTCAAAGGCAATGAAAACCGCCGTCTAACTACGGTGTTCTACATGAACGAATCGTGGAGTGAAGAAGACGCTGGTGAGTTGGTGGTGTACGATTTGAATGATAATGAGCTCGCGAAGATTCCACCGCGTTCAGGTCGTCTGTTCGTATTCTTGTCTGAGCAATTCCCACACGAAGTATTGCCGACAAACGCGGAGCGATTTAGCATCGCTGGCTGGTTCCGTATCAACGGTGTGAAAGACAACCAGTTGGACATCGCACACTAAGCCATCTAAACGTGCTTGTTTGTAGTGTTTAAATGCTTTCAAAACAACAAAGGGACGCCAATACTGGTGTCCCTTTGTTTATTCAGCTTATTGGCTCTAGCCGACGCTAAACTTCCGTGGAGAGCTGGTAACACGCCTTTATGTCGGCAGATAAAACCTGATAAACATCGGAGCACAGTTTGCCTGCTTCAACCTGCTCATCCATGATGACGGCAATCTCTTGCTGCGTCATGCGGCCTCGATATGGGCGATCTTGAGAAAGCGCTTGAAAGACATCGACAACGGCAATGATACGAGAAGGCACATCCAACGCTTCCGCTGTTTTATGATAAGGGTAACCAGAGCCGTCTAAACGTTCATGATGGTTGGAAGCCCATTCAGCGATTTTCGCATTCGGGAATACCTTGTGCAGGGCTAGTTCAGTATCAATCGTATGGCGCTTGATGCGTGTGTATTCTTGCTTGTCCAGTGGGCCTTCTTTGTGAAGGATCTCATCAGGGGTTTTGAGCTTGCCAATATCATGAACCAGTCCCGCAATAAAAATCATCTCTTGCTCGTGTTCATCCAACCCCATTTTCTTCGCTAAGTAACGAGACAGTTCTGCCACTTTTTGAGAGTGCTGATAAGTAAAAGGACTCTTGGCATCCACAATACGCGCTAAGAACAACCCTAAGCTGTTCATGTCTTCGATGGTGAGTTGCTTCTGCAGCCAATCAATGTTCTCAAACTGAAGTCCAATGGTTTCTATGTGTTCAGATTCCATCGCAAACCAAAATGCATCCGTCATGATCAGCTTAACCATGGCATCGCACATATGTGGGTTAAACAGTGTGCCTGCGTTAGCCATCACACACTCGGCAATCAACTCTTCGTGCAAAGTAACCAAGTCGCTATGACAGTTGGAAACGTAATGCGCGCGCATAAAATCGAGACGATCAGAAAGGTAGAGTAGAGCAGCGACGTCTTTTTCAAATGCTGGAATATCGATGTGTTCGAGGTCGATCCAATGAGTGTGGTGATAAAGTATCGGGGTTGAAAATTGGGTGAGTAATCGACACTGCTTAAGCGTGTGGTAGCCACGAATACAGTGCGCTTTGGCGTCTTGAGGAACGAGCTGTTCGAGCAACATCATGTGCTCGCGGGTTTCTGAGACGCCACAGTCGTGAACCATGCCTGCAAAGTAACAGAACTCTGCTTTTTTAATGTCCCAACCAAGAGTGAGTGCACATTGATATGCGATGTACGCGACTCGATGACTGTGGTGCGTATCATCCACACCTACGTAATCTAACGCGCGCGCCACCCAGATGAGGGCCTGTTTTAGATCGACTTCAAATCCCGAGGCAGATTGGGAGTAGGAAGATTGCTTCATTGTTAATACCGACGTTTCTACTGCCTATGCGTTGATTATTATGTTGTTTTTAGGGGAATGCGGCAGCGAACTGGAACCTAAAAACACGTGCATAAGGCTTAGTTATAGTTATGCCGAGAATGATACTGGTTGTCGCACGTAAATTTCATCCGTAGCTCGGAACTATCGATCATTTATTTGAACTACGTATTGATTTGGAAAGAATTTTCTCACTTCGATTGACATCTTTTGAAAACCCCTTAAATAGTGATGTAAAGTATTCTCATTATCATGTTTGTAGTAAAAGGTAAGTTATGAAAAGAGTCGTAGTGTGGGGCGCAAGCAGCGGTCTTGGTTTGGCAATTGCACAATATTTTGCAGAGAAAGGTGCTGAAGTTGTCGGTGTGGCGAGAAATCCAGACAAAAGTCCAGAATTAAAGGCGATTTGTCAGTCAACGTTTGCATGTGATGCCACGGTTGCTGAAGAGGTTGATCGCGTTGTTGAGCAGCTTAATCAAGAAGATATCATCATCAGCACGATGGGCAGTTTCCGTGCAGACATCCCAGTAGATTACCTTGGTCATCGTCACCTTATCGATGCTGTCTGTAAAGCATCACTCAAGCGTTTTGTTTTGGTGACGTCACTTGGTTGCGGTGATAGCTGGAAATACCTTTCTGACCGTTCTAAAGCGGGTTTTGGCGGTGTGGTGCGTGAGAAGTCATTGGCGGAAGCATGGCTACAAACCAGTGACTTGGATTACACCATCATTCGTCCTGGTGGCTTGAAAGATGGCGAAGTGACAGGCAATGGTGTGTTGGTGGAACCTAAAGAAGTGCATGGTTTGGTATACCGTCAAGAAGTGGCTCGTTTACTGTTTGAGATGCTGGTAAATGGTCAAGGAAGCGGGGAGATCTTCCATTGTATCGACCCAGATCTGACTTACTAAGCTGACTCGATAAACTGAATAACCCGCAGGGGCGGAGCTTAGGCGCTGTCTCTGCTTTCGTTTGAATAGAGTACGACTTGGTCGCGGCCCAGATCTTTCGCGGCATACAAGGCTTCGTCTGATTCATCTAACAAGCGGTTTGGGTCTATGATGTCGGCTTGCGCGCGTTCTGAAAGGCTAATACCAATAGAGATGGTTAGATACTTGATGGTTGGTTCATCATGATGAATGATTTCCAGTTGTTTAACCCGCCCGCGCAGTTGGTTGCCTCGCGCTAACGCCTCTCTCGCATCATGCACAGGAGCGAGAACTACAAACTCTTCCCCGCCTAATCGCAAAGCGTAACCATGCGTTTGCACCGCGAATGACTCTAAGGTTTTGGCGACTTTTTGTAGCGCTTTGTCTCCTTGCAAATGCCCGCGGTGATCGTTGAACTCTTTAAAATGGTCGATATCAATAAAGAAGCAGGCGATGAACATTTTGTTGGATTGGTAGCACAACGAACGGAAAGAGGCTTCAAGCGAACGACGGTTATACAGACCAGTTAAGGGATCGTGCTTCACCATGTCATCTAACTCTCGGTTCTTGCGGACCACTTTGTCGACAAGATGGCTAAAGGCGCGTGCTAAATCTCCGATTTCGTCTTTCCTTTTGGTGTTCGGGACTTGAAACAGGCTAATGGTTTCAAAGTTCTGGCGCATAAAGGTCGACAGATTATTGATTGGCGATGAGATGTGGTAAGACAGTAAAAGTAACAATGGGTATGAGATCGCCATGCCGAGGACGATTTCACGAATCGAATCCACTACAAACTCATCACGAATCTCACGCACCAATTCAATGTCGTACAGCAGTTCTATGTTGCCTTGAATGTCACCAGTTAATGGCAAAGTGATGTAGAGAATGTCTTTCTCAAAGCTCAGGTGACTTTTACCGATTACCCGACAAGGATAGAGATCGAGAGTGAAATCTTCTTCGAGTTCCTTGCTCATGTAATACTGCTCACGTGCGTCATTGAGGCGAGCCAATAAATACTTCACTTTCACATTGGCTTGGGAACCGGTTTTCTTGACCGAGGTGAGCCTAGCGATGCGCTGGTCTAGGTCTTGCTCGAAAGTTGGGGGGTAGTCTGAACGCCAGATTTCTTTTGCGTCACGATTGTAAGTAACAGACACAGGAGAGTTCGTCACGGAGGAATACCCGTTAACGTACAAATAACGCAAGTCGGTGTGCATCTCTAGCTCATCTTTAAAGCTGGGCAGCATGAGATTGGCGTAGTTACCGCCATGTACCGCATCACTGACATGATGAACCAGTGCGCTTGCGCTTTGCTCGCGAGACACAATCGTCGTTTTGATGATGGTATCCATTGAGTTATGAAAATTGTAATAACCCAAACCACCTATCATGAGAATGACGAGAACAAAGTGCGAGAGGAAGATCTTTATTCTTATTGATGTTCCCACGTAATGAACTACTCGTTAAACACATCAATGATGGGTACGGCACATGTCCCATTGATGCAAATGTCCTTATATCCGTTATGACAGCGGTAGCACGTTTCAATCCTCAATGACGGATGACGATCTGATATGTCATTTCCCTGCCGATCATAACTCCCGTAAAGCACTTCACCAGCAAGATGCTCGGTGACAAAAATAATGTTTTCTTCTTCGTAAACTGCAACTGCCGTTAAGCCATCGGAATAGGGGCCGTGCTTTTTATAAGCATCTACTTTGTGTTTCGGAACATAAATACTCAGGTTGGTGCCTTTACCTTGATTCGTCCAGTTGTACATCTTGACGGTCTCTTGAACAAACGTGGGCGTATCTGGCGGCAATACCACGTCTCGCCCAGGGATAACACTTTGTTTAACAAGCACAAGTTTGTCGAGGTTTTCTGGGAAGCTCGCCAATGAGCCCGCAAAAACGGATCCTGAAAAGACCAACAAAGCAAATGGCTTGTATCCCATGGCTCGTCCTCAACCATTAGTACTTAAGTTATAGAATAGTAGATAAATATTGGTTTGGTCGGCTTAGGCGCGTAGTTGGATGAATACGGAATTCTGTGAACCCACTATCTCGAATTGAAGAAAAAAGCATCTAGAATGAATACTCAAAAACAAAAGGACTTTGTATGTTGAAACATCTGCTTTATCGCGGTTACACCAATGGACTGAAGGTGGCCGCTTACGTTCTTCCTCTGCCAAAACCAACGTTATTTTCAGGCCCCGGTAGCATTCATGAGCTCACGGAAGCTATCGCTGATCTTGGATTCAAAAAGCTGCTCCTTGTCACCGACGAAGGGCTAGTAAAAATAGGAATGGCAGAGCAAGTAGCAGAAAGTGCCAGAACGAGAGGTTTAGACGTCGCACTTTATGCAGAGGTAAAACCTGACCCTACTTATGATCAAGTTGAACGTGGATTAAATGTCTACCTAGAATCCGGTTGTGATGCGATTTTGGCGCTTGGCGGTGGTTCTGCAATGGATTGTGCCAAAGTGATTGCGGCCAGAGTGACCAACAAGAAATCCATCAAGAGATTGGCCGGCTTGTTTCGCGTGTGGAGAACACCTGCGCCATTATTTGTGATTCCTACAACGTCAGGTACCGGCTCTGAAGTTACCGTCGCGGCGGTCGTTTCCGAACCAGATACTCACCACAAAACCCCTCTAATGGACCCGAAGTTAGTACCTTTGATGGCAGCGCTCGATGCCAATCTACTCGTTGGTTTGCCTGCAAAGATAACGGCTGACACCGGCATAGATGCTCTGACTCATGCGATTGAAGCCTACATATCCCGCAACGCGACGACGGAAACTAAAGCGTATTCAGTTGCTGCTATTAAACTCATATTCCAATATCTCCCTCGTGCAGTAGAAGAGGGCAATGATATTCAAGCTAGGCAAAAAATGGCGATGGCGTCTTACTATGCTGGGTTAGCCTTTACCAAAGCGAGTCTTGGTTACGTTCACGCATTCGCGCATAACTTGGGTGCCAAGTACGGCTTGCCTCATGGAATGGCAAATGGTCTTGCTTTGCTGCCTGTGCTCCGGTTCTCTTTCTCTGAGATTGAGCCACAACTGACTGCACTAAGCGAAGCGTTAATCGATGCGCAAAGTGAAGCTATGCCAAATGCACAAACGTTCCTTGAGAGATTGGAAGGGCTGTACAACGAGATTGGCATTGAACAAACGTCGTCACTGTTGAAAACCTCTGACACTGACGAGTTGGTGACTTTGATACTTAAAGAAGCGCATTGGAACTATCCTGTGCCTAAGTTCATGAATGAAGAAGAGTGCGCCCAATTGCTTGCGGAAATCAGAGTTTAACCATTGTTGTATAAATTTATTTACACATGTGGGTTTTTATCCTTACACTTTGCTTGATCTTATTAGAAAGATCCTACAGAATCGTCATCATTCCAAATATGGTGTTAGGTTTGGTATGCTGTAGCCCGATCTGATGCTGATAAATCTTATTAAGCTGTAAAGATAAATATACAATGAGTCGATCTAAAGTGTTTGGTAGCACCCTGATTATTGCAGGGACTACGATTGGTGCTGGTATGCTGGCGCTTCCTCTTGCGTCTGCAGGTATTGGTTTCTCAACCTCTCTTATTATCATGTTGGGATTGTGGGCATTAATGGCGTTTACGGCGCTATTGATGCTTGAGCTTCACCAATATGCGGACAGCAGTGCAACCCTTCATACTTTGGCGAAGCAAATCCTTGGTCAAAAGGGTAAGTGGGTTGCGAGCTTTGCGATGCTGTTCTTGTTCTACTCATTGTGTGCCGCTTACATTGCTGGTGGTGGTGCTCAGTTTGGTGACCGTCTAACAGAGTGGTTTGGGCTGGATATTTCAGGTTCGACTTCTACCATCATCTTTACTCTTATCGTCACTATGGTTGTGACGGTTGGTACAGGAACGGTGGACAAGGTTAACCGAGTGCTGTTTGGCCTAAAGATGGTGACGATGATCGCTGTGCTGTCTTTCCTTGCGCCAAACGTGACGGAATCTTACTTGCTGAGCATGCCAATTGAACAAGGCCTTATCGTTGCAGCAATTCCAGTCATCTTCACCTCTTTTGGTTTTCACGGCAGTATTCCTGCGATTGTGAACTACCTAGATGGCGACACCTCGTCTCTACGTAAAGCCATCATCGTTGGTTCTACGATTCCTTTGGTTATTTACATCTTCTGGCAAATCGTGACGCTTGGTGTTGTGAGCCAAGATACACTGATTGAAAACGGCGGCTTAAGTGCGCTTATCGGTCAATTATCTCAAACGGTTCACCAGTCAAACCTTGGTAGCGTCGTGGGTGTGTTTGCTGACCTTGCTCTTTTGACGTCTTTCCTTGGTGTGAGCTTGGGTCTGTTTGAATTCTTGGGCGACACCATCAAAGGCGACAGTGAAAAACCAAACCGTCTGGTTGCTGCTGTAATTACTTTCACACCGCCATTAGGTTTTGCATTGTTCTACCCACAAGGCTTTATCATGGCTCTGGGTTACGCAGCGATTGCTCTGGCTATTCTTGCTATCTTCTTACCATTGGTGATGGTGGTGAAAGTGCGTCGCTCCGATGAGTTTACAGGAGAATACCGCGTGGCAGGTGGTCAGGGAGCACTATTAGTAACGGGCATTGCAGGTACAGGTATTGTGATGGCGCAGCTACTCATTACTCTGGGCGTGCTTCCTGCGCTGGGTTAATCACCAAGCTGATAGATAACGAACAACTCATCATGTATTGAAAAGCCAGTGTACGAAAGTGCGCTGGTTTTTTTGATCTGGATTAAATTACCGTAGAATATTCGGTGAAAAGATTGGCGAAAATCTGTTTTTATTTCGTACACTTAAGTTGTGGTATGTCGATAATTTAGGTGGAGAAAAGCCGCTCTAATCACATCAAATACGCTGACTTTCATGAGCCTTTTCTTCTGGTTTCTCTACTTGGTGTGGAGGTGAAGTATGGCGCACCGGAGCTTTTACCCGTTTGCAAAACCGCTCAATGAGCAAATGCAAACACTGAAGAATAGGATGCAGGCACATTTACCGTGTGTCGATAGGGTGTCTTTTGCAAAATACCACCCAAAACAAGGCATGCTAAAATCCTTTGCTGAGAGTGAGTTCGACACTTGGTGTTTGGCTCATCATGAAGCGCCACTTCGTAAACTTCATAACTTAAGCATTGCTGCTGACAATGCCATTCCTCGTCTTGTGAACGATCTCTACGACATTAACCACTGTCCGCGCATTCAAACCTTATTGAAAGAAGGTTATCACTCATCTGTTGCGATCCCTTGTTACGATCGTCAAACATTTACTGGCTTCGTCTTTCTCAATTCGATTCAGCCCAATGCGTTCAGTGCAGAAGCTTTGAATGGGTTAAAGCCTTACTTTGAAATGGTGCAGTTCGCGGTGGAGTCGGAAGACCATGTCGTTAACGCTATAGAGCTGTTAGCGGAAAGAATGCAGTGCTTGATGCCAGGTTATTCACCAGAGGTTTACTCGCACAGCAAACGAATGGGCATGTACGCTCAATTGATTGCCACCCAACTTGCTGATACATACCAATTCAGTGACGAGGTTGTGGAGCAAATCGGCATGTTCACTCGTTATCATGCTCTAAGCGACATTAAGCTTCCGGCAGATATCGTGTGCAATCGTCGCTGTGTGAATGCAGAACAAGAAGCGTTGTTAACGGAGCACATTGAGCAATGTGTGGAATCAGCCGATAACATTGTGGCAAGAATCGGCAATCCGGTTCATCCGAGTGTCACTTTGTTCCAACAAATCATTTCTTACCAACATGAAAACCTGGATGGCTCTGGTTATCCGCATGGGCTTGAGCATTCAGGTATTCCAATCGCTGCGCAAATAGCAGCCGTCGCCAATGTGTTTGATGTCATGACCACCCATCATCCATATCGTCAAGCGTGGTCAATTCCGTATGCCTTGTTAGAACTAGAGAAACGTGTGTATCAAGGCTTGTTATCCCGAGAGTGCGTGAATGCCTTGCGCGAACATCAAGGCTATCTAAAACAGATCATTCATAAGTACCCAGAGCACTACGCTGGTATGGGTTTAATGTGAGAGTAGAGGAGCAAACCGTGAAGGGAATCAAAATATTGACTAGGAGGTCAGAATAAATAATACTGTATATATATACAGTAACTCGTTTGGAGGTGAAGTATGTTGTGGGAAACCCTAGAAAGAGTAAACCGCTTACGCCAACAAGCACTTGCGAATGCTGAATTCGTAGAGTCTGCAAAGGAACATGAAGAAGCTTTGCAAGACCAAGAGTATCATTACCAACCAAGAAAGCGTTCAGCCAAGGACAAACAAGGTAAGAAGTCACTGGCCGATATCTATAAAGAAGTAGAGTTTGGCGCTGACGCTCGTCATTAACTGGTTCAACAATGCTGCGACTCTCATCCTACTTTTCTCACCGTCGCAGCTCGTCCGTCAGCGAGCGCTGTACAATTGCAACGCTCGTTGCGTTAATAACAATCCTGATTTAATCTCTTCGTGACAATGTCACTATTAACGTATCGAAAGCATAAAAAAATCCCCCGAACAGTCGGGGGATTTTTTAGAAATCTGCTTTGCGTACGTAATGGGGGTTTTTGTACTTTTTCTCGGGACCAAAAGTAGACACCACTAATTTATTCCACAACGCTTTATCAAACTCGCCTTTAGGAATCGAAGGGTAGAGGGTTTCTTCCTCTTCTCTTGCAAAGTTCATGTACTGCTTTTTCTTGATTTGGTTGTACTTCTTAGCAATTTGATTGTGCTTTCTTACCCATTCAAGTTTGTACTCACGCAGGACTTTTTCACCTTTCTCTGCATCCATACGAGACAAGAAAAGACGCTTGTACGACACTTTTCTATCCAGCATGGTACGCATGACGGTTTGAATGTACTTACCGTGATGAGTAATGGTGATGTCATTCTCATCAATAGGCGTGATGCACCAGCTCTTTGGCAAAAAGCTTGGTTTCTTAAATTGCTTATTACGTTCCATCAGCACCTGATGAAGAACTAAATCAGATGTGCCGCGGAAAGTCTTTTGCCACTTAGCGATTCGAATTTGTAACGAACCTGGCAAGCGATAGATGTTAGTAAACTTATCTTGGTCCATGGACTTCAGTCATGAAATTAATATGCAATAGAAAACGGTCCGACATGAGCTGTGAGCGAAACGAAAAACACTTTAGTGGGGATAGCTCGTGTCGATAATTAACGCGATTTTACAACGACCTCGCGGATAATAGCGAGGGGTTATGTCAATAATAGGTAAGAAATAAAGAAATTGTTTAGATTATGAATGGAACTTTCGTATAAGAAAAGCCCGCAGCATAGCTAACGGGCTTCAAGTCAGTGGTAGTGCATTATGCAGACTGTTTAAACAGCTTCCTCGAATTGCTTGTCGTCTTCCTCTTCGATTTGCTGAATATGGCGATTGGCTTGCTGAAGTTGATACATCTGTGCATATCGACCATTTTGTTTTAACAGCGCTCTGTGTGTGCCACTCTCAACTAAATCTCCGTGATGAAGAACGATGATTTGGTCGGCATCCAAAATCGTCGATAGGCGGTGAGCTATTACAACAAGCGTCATATCTTGACGAAGCACTTCAAGGCTTTTTTGAATTAACGCTTCTGTACCCGAGTCGATGTTTGCCGTTGCCTCATCCAAAATCAGAATCTTAGGCTTAGCGACAAGTACACGTGCGAGCGCAAGCAATTGTTTTTGACCTGCCGAAAGGTTCGTTTCACCTTGACCAAGTTGTGTATCTAATCCGTTCGGGTAACGACGAACCTGTTCAACAAGGCCGACTTTTTCCAGCGCATCCCAAATCTGCTCATCTTCTACCTTTCTGCCCAGAGAGATGTTCTCACGGACGCTGGCAGGGAGAATATGTGGGTCTTGCTGTACCATCGCAACGTCTTTGCGCAGCACGTCTTTGCCTAAAGATTTTAATGGACGCCCGTCAATCCGCAGTTCACCGATTTCGGTTGGGTAGAACCCCATGAGCAAAGAAGCGAGTGTGCTTTTACCGCTACCGGTGTGGCCAACAAGCGCAATAAAATCTTGATGCGACGCTTTCAGTGAAATGTCTTTCAAGACGTCTTGTTTGCCATCGTAGCTGAAGGTCAGGTTGCTAAGCTCAATCGCACCAGTTTGCAGTGGCTTATGGTCATCCCCATAAGTTTGCTCTTGCGCATCGATCAACTCGAATACACGCTCACTCGATACCAATGCTTGCTGAAGCAATGCCAACTGCTGTGTCATCTCAATCAAAGGCTCGGTCACGCGCGCTAGATAACTGATGAAAGCGTAAAGAACACCCACGCCAATCAACTCGACACCATTAAAGCCAAAGATAGCGACAAGAGAGAGTAGGGCAAGGCCTGCGAGCAAATCCATCAGAGGGCGCAATAGATAGCCATTCAAGCGAATCACTTTCTTCGAGGCAACCAGATGGTCGTCGGTGAGGCCGTTAAACTGTTTGTTGAAGCGCTCTTCTTGCAGCATTAACTGCACCACACTCATACCTTGAATGGATTCGCTTAAATTGGCGTTAATGTCTGTCAGTAGGTCACGCATGTTTCGATAGCTTTCTGTACTGAGCTTTTTGAACAAGTACATAAAGCCGATTACGATTGGCAGCAGCACCAACACGACGATGGTTAGCTTCCAACTCATGTAAAACATGACGCCCAACATCACCAAGATCATTACTGCGTTTTTCACCACAGTGGCGATCAATAACTCATAAAACTGTTGCAGCGATTCCGTATCGTTGGTGATACGAGAAACCAACTTACCCGCAGGAGTGTAATCAAATGCCGATAAAGGTTGCTTGATCACGCCAGAGAAAACCTGTTTACGAATCGTTTTGATCGTGTTGGTTGCCACAATACTAAATTGCAATGATTGGAAGTATTGAAACACCGCTGAGATAAGCTGCAAGGCAATGTAACCTGCGGCAAGTGAGATCAATATGTCACGCGAGTAATCACCTTTCGCGATGTGTTCATCAATAAAATATTGAATCAGCCAAGGTCCGCCAGCACTGGCTAACGCCGCGATAAACAGTAGCGCCAAGCCTTTTAGCATCGGCTTTGGCTGTGACAATGGGTAAGACATTAACCGTTTAAACGTTGTCGATTGCTTCATGATTAGTCCTCCATTGCCTGTTCTAGTTTCTGGTACTGGTACATCTCTGCATACCAACCCTGACGTTCCAGAAGTGCTCCATGCTGGCCACGTTCTGCTATGTGTCCGTGATTCAACACCACAATCTCTTCTGCCGCTTCTAGAGCAGTGAGACGGTGGGCAATGACAATCAATGATTGCTCTCGATAGTAAGTCTCTAAGTTCTTCAGAATTTGGTGCTCGGTACGTCCGTCAACTGCGGATAGGGCATCGTCCAATACCAACACTTGGGCATTGAGCAGCATGGCGCGTGCAATGGCGATACGTTGTTTCTGACCTCCAGAAAGGGTGATGCCTTTTTCGCCCACTTCTGTTTGATAGCCTTCAGGAAACTTCTCAATATCGTCGTGGATACAAGCCAGTTTCGCCGCTCGATAAACGTCTTCTTTTGATGCGCTAGGGTCGCCCAGAGCGATATTGTCGAAGATAGATTTAGAGAACAAAAACGGGCTTTGATTAACAACAGCAAAGCGGTCTCGCCACTCTGGCAGGACAGCGTCCTTGATTTTGATATCACCAAACTGAATCGTACCGTTATCCATGTCATGTTGACGAAGCAGTAAGGTTAGTAAGGTTGATTTACCACTGCCAACTGGGCCTGCAATGCCGAGCATTTTTCCTGGCTCAAGGGTGATATGGACATCAGCTAGTGCTGGTGGCAGATCTTTAGACCAGTGGAATTCATCAATCTTGATCTGCAAAGGCAAAAGTTGAGTGCCTAATGGTGTTTTACCACTGACGATCTCTGGCTTTTCATCGAAGATTTCTTGCAGACGGTTCCACGCGGCAGAGCCTCTTTCCAAGATGTTAAATAGGAACGCGAATGCCAGCATAGGCCAGATCATAAGACCCAAATACATAGTAAATGCGGTTAAATCCCCAAGTGTGATATCACCTTGGTCAACTAAGTAGGCACCAGACGCCACGCTCAAAAAGAAAGACATACCAATAGTCAGCTGAATGGCTGGATCAAAGCGCGCATCGATACGGGCAACGGCGATGTTCTTCTCGCCAGTATCATCCACAACCTCTTCAAAACGTTGCTGCTCTTGGTTTTCTAACCCGAAAGCACGCAGCATACGCACGCCATTTAGTGACTCTTGAGTCATGTCAGACATAGTAGAGAAGGCTTCTTGTGCGATTTTGAATCGTTTATGCAGAATACGAACTATGAAGAAGATGATGATGGCAAGAAACGGCATCGGCAATAATGCCATTGCAGTCAGCTTCCAACTGATTTGCGTCACCATGATGATCAGTACCGCGATGCCAGTGATCAGAGAATCGGCAGCAGTTAACACGCCTTCACCTGCGGTCATAACAATGTTGCGAACATCGTTCGTACCACGAGCCATTAGGTCGCCAGTTTTGTAGCGTTCAAAGAATCGAGGGGGCTGAGTAGAGACATGACGATAAAGGCGATTACGCAAAATGGTGCCTAGTTCCCAACTCGCGCCAAATAGCCAAATTCGCCACAGTATTCGACAACCATATATCGCAAAAACCAGCACGATAAGGCCTAATAACCACATCACTAAGGTACTGGTTTCAAGGGTATTATCGACCACGCCATCGACAATAATGCCGACCGCTTTGGGAGGGACAAGCTGAAGGGCGGAAATGACGGCAAATAGCAGGATGGACCCCACATATTGTTTCCACTTTAGTTGGAAATACCAACGCAGCTGCCAGAATATTCTCATTTCGCCTCCTGCTTAAATTATTGAATTTGTTATGGAACCATTATTGAGCGAATTGATGAGTTTACAAGCATAATTTTTGAGCGAAATGAAAAACAACACAATGTGTCGATTTTATAGAGGCTCGATGAATAGCCGCCTTATGTATTGCTGAAAGGGGATGATGTAACAAGATATTGTGAAATTAATGTTAATTGCAGTTTTGAGGGGTTCCGTCTCAAACAGAAAAGAAAGCTTCAAAAGTAACACTCTTGAAGCTTATTTTTACCGGTTTTAGCAGTCTCTGGTTTGAATTCCGTACTTTATTTGACCACCTGCTGTTTTCGGATAATAGACTTCTACGTAGCAAAGGTTGAAGATGTCGACAGGCTTATTAGCAAAGCCAATTAAGAAATAGGGTTCATCTTCATCGTCCACTCCGTACCAACGATTGATAGTCAGTTTTGGGTCAAACCCGGCGAGCTCTTTTGCTGGAATCACATTCTTGATATATCCGTAGTAGCCAATCAGATCGTTGACGCCATCGTTATTCAAATCAATGTTCATCAGTTCACCAGCGTCGACGTTCTCTTGTGATTGGAGCACGGCTTTTGCGTAGACTTGATTGTTGGCTGTCATCAGCGCCTCACGGGCACCATACAAGACAGCAATGCGGGCATCCTTCTGGAGACCAAGAAATTTTGGGAGCGCAACGACACTGACCACCCCAAGAATGACGATACAGACCACCAATTCTATCAGTGTAAAACCTTTGGTATTACGCACAACCAACCTCCGAATATGTATTTTTATAGTCTGCTATTCTGGAGCAAAATTATGGCTGGAAAGGTATTGAAAAAGAATGAAGTTATGCGATGAATGATTCGGTTCTAATATATAAAACAAGTTGCTTAAAATTGCATTCGGAATTTATTCAATCTCACACAAAAAGTAAGTGTAATCTCAATAAGAAAACGCCCCAATCCTATAAAGATATGGGGCTTTAAATCATCGCTTTATGAGGTGCTTGTGGCTGCGTGTGAGCCTTGTTTGAAAACAAAACGCCAAATGAAAAGAACCACGGCTATGTAAGCTAGACCAACGCCAAGCGCTTGCCAGTGCATGCCGTTATACATCGCGATTGGCATCAAAGAGATGATGAAGATGTCAGTGATTGAGCCTGGGACATAAGCGATGGCGTAATCATCAAGTACCTTGCTACGCATCTTTGGATCAACAATACGAAGTAGAGCAATACCCATAGCTACCGTACCGGTCAACCAACCCCAAGAGAAGATGCCTTTCTCAAACCAATCTTCACCCATGATTCGCGGCGCTACCCAAAAGATTAACCAAAGTGTGAAACTTACACCGCCAATTGCTAGTACTACCATAGGCATTAAGTACTGGGCTAAGACGGTAATCTTGATGGCTGAGATACCAAAGATAATCAAATAATCGGTACTGATGCCCGCAGCGTGTTTGAATGCACCGTCACAAAGATAGCGTGAAGCTTTGGTTTGTTTCGCGATGATTCGCACAAGCATGCCGCCAAGGAAGCCAGTTACAAACGTCGGGATCTGCACCTTATCGTGGAAAGAAGACAAATAGTTGGCTGCGACATAAGAGAAAGCGGTTACGACAACCACTAACGCAGCGTGAATCGCGAAAGAATCAACTGACAGGGAAGACATGGTGTCTTTCATTACCGGTTCTTGATCATCAGGCTTAACAAGGCCTTTGCGTTCGTGTTCGTCCATGCTGTCGAATGTCGTAAAACTACGAATCCAACCCATCTTCAATGCAAATTGCAGCATGAGCATGCCGACAGAAATTGAGATGAAGATACCCACGGTTGCGAAGGTTAAACCTAGTGTGAAGCCATCTTCCCAGCCAAGCCCCGTGAAGATTTCACCAACAACAGAGGCTGAACCGTGACCGCCCATAAAGCCTGCAGACATTGTCACACCAAAGCCGGGATTAATCTCTGGCCAGAAGAAGGTAGTGATCGCGAGACCAAACATTGCCGCAAACAACCACTGAGAAACAGAAGCGATTTGGTTGAATGCCCACAATGAGCCAGCGCGTTGTGCGACGGTTTTAGGTGATGGAACATCCGTTGCCAGACCTAACGCAGAAAAAAGTGCAGCAGTTAACAGGCTTGCGTTAGCGGTAAAGGTATCGGTCCAAGGCAGTACGTCTAGCAGGGCTGGTCCAAAAATTAGACCGAATAATCCCGCGAGAACCGCCGATGGGATGTACATACGTTGCAGTAATGGCGTTTGAACGCGAATGACTTTTGCCAAAATCAATAGTAAGCCAGCAATGGCTAAGTCAGTCAGCATTAGACCTTTAGGCATTTTATCCTCCAGTAAATGCAGTCAAGGGGTAGCGTCCTTGTGACCAACCTTGATTGAAAAATCACTCCCAACGAAAAAAGTCACATACGTGACCAAAAGTGTTGAGAAATCAATGTCGTTTTCATAAGCAAGGGAATGTGCTTATGCAGTTTGAAATGAGTGCAAATGTCGTGATTGCGCACGAACTTGAAGAGAAATTAGATTAAATTTCTCGATGTTATTTTGATAGTTCACTCAGGAAAGGCGGCAATCCTAGTCACTTTGTCAGAGCAATGCAATTGATGGGAATCAATAAATGATGTTCACTAAATAAGCGTTCTTTACTAACGGCATGAAAAACAAAGACAATTAACAAGAAATAATATTTGTCATATCGACAATAAAAGTCGATTGAATGGCTAAATTGTCACCGCTTTATGAGGTGGCGTTAGAGATTCACATGCGAAAGAACAAAATCAACCAAGGTGCGGTTTTTAAGGGAAAGCTGTTTTGAACGGTAAAGCAGGTGGATCGGTTTTGGCTTGGGAGCATGTTGCTGGAGAATTTCTACCAAGGCACCAGATTGGATTTCCTGTTCAACTAAGATCTTTGGTTGCAGAAGAACACCAGAGCCTTTTAACGCGGCAAACTTAAGTACATCGCCATTATTAGACGTTAATCGAGTGTTGCTGTTTCCAAAGGTATTAGATGGCATGTTCACCACTTGTTGGCTTTCTCCTTGGTGATACTGAAACCCCAAACAATGATGGTGTTCAAGGTCATCAAGCGATTGGATAGGGGCATGTTGCTCAAGGTAAGAGGGTGAGGCGCAGTAAGTCATGTGGTATTCACCCAATTTTCTCGCGACTAACGACGAATCGACCAATTCACCGATTCGAATAATCACGTCAGCTTCGCTTCGATATGGGTCAATCAAATTGTTATCCAACATCAGCTCAACGTTCAAATCGGGAAATTCAGCTAAGAAGTCAGCTACGATGGGGGCGATGACCTTTTTGCCATACGTGACAGGGCAGTTAACTTTTACCGTTCCAGTTGGACGGTTGATCAGCGTCTGGATTAGGTTCTCTGCGTTGGTGATGTCTTCAATAATGCGGTGGCACTCTTGATAGTAGAGCCTGCCAGCTTCGGTCAGGGACTGTTTGCGCGTGGTGCGATGAATCAGTTGTGTACCTAAGCTTTGCTCAAGAAAGCTCACGTGCTTGCCAACCATGGTCGGTGAAATATCAAAGTGGTGTGCGGCGTTACGAAAGCTGCCATGTTCGACCACGTAAGCAAAAACTTTCATGCTTGTTAATTTGTCCATTGCACACCTAGAGTTGATAAAGAAATAACTAAAGCAGAGTTTATCAATCATATGAGGTTAATTACAGTGGCGGAATGATTAAGAATGGAGAAAGAGAGCCATCATGAGCGAGACGATTTTTGTTACCGCCGAACTGAAAATGAATGCCGATAAGCCAAGACAACAAGTGGTTGAAGCCATTGAACAATTTTGCCTTGATATGCAGAGCGAGGCTGGGTGTTTGCAAGCGAATGCGACCTACGATTCGAAAGACCCACTGCGTGTGATTCTTTGGGAGCGATATGAAAGCCGCACCGCGATTGAAGCGCATTTTGCTATGCCGCACACACAAGCGTTCATTGCGGCTGAAATGGCAGAGTTAGTCCAAGCATTCGAAACCCAAGCGCAATAGGAGACGTGAACATGAAATGGGGCATTTTAGGCACAAGCTTTATCTCAGGTGTCATGGCTGAAGCAATCCAAGGTGATGACAAGAGTGAGTTGTACGCGGTGGCTGGGCGTTCGGCACAGAACTTAAAGGCATTTGCTGAGCAATATGGCATCGAGAATACGTTCACCGATTACGATGCGTTGATTGCTGATGAGCAAGTCGACATTATTTACATCGCACTGCCAAATCACCTTCATCATGACTTTATCGTCAAAGCGGCAGAGCAGGGTAAAGCGATTCTTTGTGAGAAGTCACTTTCGGTAGATATGGGAAAAACCGAGTTGGCACTAAAAGCAGTCGAAACGCACAAGGTATTCTTTGCTGAAGGTTTGATGTACATACATCACCCATTGATCAACGAGTTGGTTTCTGTGCTTAAATTGGGAGAGATTGGTGAACTTCGCTCCATCCACACGTCTTATATTGCGTCGATTGCGCAGTTTGTTAATCCAGACAGTAAAGGTGCTTTGTATAACTTAGGTTGCTACCCAATGTCATTGGTGCATTTGGTGGTGAAAACCATGTTGGGTCAACAAGCCTTTGGAAACCGCACTATGACGGCGATTGGTCGAAGAGGCCTTGACGGTAATATCTGTGAATCGAGCTTGATGATGCAATTTGGTGAGCAACAAACGGTGAGCGTACACACTGCCGAAGATCATGGATTGAAACACCAGTTCACCATCCTGGGTAGCAAAGGCTGTATTACGCTAGATTCAAACCCATGGCTACCAACGCAAGATAACCAGTTTAGTGTGGAAATTTACGAGACGTCAAAGCGTGAAGTGTTTGTACCGGCGGCAGGGGATGCTTTCTTCTATCAAGTGCGCAATATTCGCCAAGCGGTTGAAGAGGGGCGTACCTCGCTAGAAAACCCTTGTGCAACATGGGAAGACTCTCACCGTATTATGCAGCTACTGACTGAGTGGGAATCACTGGCTTCAAAGTAAATGTGTACTTGAACCAATGAACATAAAAACGGCGCACTAAATACAATATTTAGTGCGCCGTTTCTATTTTGTGTTCAGTCTGGATTAAACACGGTTATCACCGGTGCTGAACGCAATGATTTGGCTGATCGCAGACAGGCTTCTACCACTTTCTTGCTGCCATTGAACAAACGCTTTGTTGGTGGCATCGAGCGATTTCTTCGTATTTTTGCCACCTTCAATGATCTTGCAATTGCGCAGGTAAGCCTCGACGTCGCTAGATAAGATAAAGGTATCAACGCCCATTTGACGAAGTGTGTAAGGGCCAGTATTTCCGCCTAGGCGATTACCACGTTTCTTCAAATACGCCCATAGGTCGGTGATTTTCTCTTGCGGCCAATCGGCAACCATTTTGCCAAACGAACCGCATTCGATTTTTGCTTCGTGGATCATACGAGCGTTGGCAGGAATCGACATGACTTTAGTGAGGTGGCGAATGATGCGTTTGTCGGTTGCTTTGGTTTCCCATTGCTCGTCTGACAGCATCAGCAATGGCTCAATTTTAAATCCGAAGAACACTTCTTCGAAGTTCGGCCATTTGTTGCGAACCACGCTCCATGAAATCCCACTTTGGAAAACCTTCATCGAAAAAGCGGCCAGCCAACGGTCATCTGGAATCGCAGCCAGTTCCTCTTTGCTTAGTGGATGAGACAAAAGCGCTTCAAGTTGATCTTCACCACCTTTACGCTCGGCAGCGCGCTGATAAATCGCGTCAAATTTTTCGATACTCATAAAAGAAGTTAGTCCTAGTTTATGTCGATATTTGGGAAACATACTACGCTTAAGTGGCTGAATCGTAAATTGATGGAGTGTCACAAATGAAGAAGGTCACATTAACGTTTGTCGGGGAAGGTTCGGATCGTATTGCGGAAAAATTTTATGCGTGGATGACGGACGGTGGGTTAGAAGACAGCATGATTGAGAATTTATCTGACCGTGAAATCTCAGTTGTTGGCATCAGTGATATGGATAATGAAACGCGTGATGTGGTGATCAATACGGAAATGAACTAACGAGTTGTCTTTGGTCAGCAAGTCGAATCAGATAAAACAAAGCCCTTCACGAGAAGGGCTTTGTTGCGTTTATAAGCATGGGAGCTTAGTTGTTTACCAGCGTCAGACCGCTTGGTAGTGCATCACCAAAGATACGCTTCGATTCGCTCTCAGATAGCTCTTTGACTTCTTCAACCAATGATACCCAAGATTCAGGTACCTTGCTTTGCTTCAACTTAGCCAGTACCTGCTCACGGTAGTCGTCTGAGATATCGAATAGGCGGTCGCCTGTTTTACGACAAATCATTACTGCTGCGAAAGCGATCATTGGTTCTTTCTGCCAGTTCTGCTCTAACAGTTTAGGCAACCACTGTTCCGCTTGTTCACGAGGAACGACGTTATGCTGACTGCCATACAAAGGCGTACGTGATGCCAAGCGACCCATTGCCCACCAGTGTGCTTGTTCGAACTGGTTATGGTTGATGGCTTTGCTCAAGAACCACGTAGCCAATAGAACTTTGTCTTCGACTTCTAGATGCTCCAAAGAGGCAGACAAGCGCACCATTGACTCGTAACCCATGTCTTGCGCTGCTTTGGCGGATTGTGGGTTTTTCATCGCGCCAGGGTGTAGGTATTTGGCGATGTCCGACAAGATGGTCTCTTGCTGCTCTTGGCTTAAACCACCTGCGATGCGACGCCAGAATACCCACCAGTCAGTCCAACCTTGATGGTTTTTGAACTGAATGTTTTGTTGGTATAGACCCCAAACTTGTTCAATGCGCCATGAGTCGGTTGGATCGCCAAAGCCTGGACGCAATGCAAAACCCGCTAAACGAAGCCAGTTTTTCTCGTGCTGTTCAGAGCGGCGGCGACGCTTACGACCTTGTGCAAAGGTATCAAAAAGTTGACGTAGGGTAGTGAAATCCCACTCGTCACGTTTGCCCAGTTTTTTCTCAAGATCTTTGGCTAAGGTTTTGATCTCTTTGCTTTCTGCGCTTTTCTTGTTACCGCTGTAAAGGCGAGCGATCAGCTCCTTACATTCATTCAGTTTAGGGTGAAGCTTAACTTGCTCGCTGTCATCGGTTTGCTTGTTACGAACTTCGAACTCCAGCTCCCAACGTTTGCTATCGTCTTCTGCGCTGACACATTCCATCTTAAGCGTACCGACTTCGGTCAACTGACACGCCAGTTGCACTTCTACGCGCTCTTTCTGGTTGGCTTGCAGTTCGGCACCTTCACCTTCAAGGGTGGTGATATAAGGCGGCAGAGGAGCAAATAAGTCAGGATCAACGTCCACCATCACACCGTTTTGAATGGCAGTGTTATTGGTTAAGGTGTCGTGGGTAGAAGTCAGCAGGTTAAAGCGAACGGGTTCACCTAAGGTAAGCGAGAAACGACGACCACTTAAGCGGATCTCGTGTCCTTCTTCTGTACCTTTTGCGAGCAAACAGAGTGCTTTGCCCATCTTGTTCTTCTCTTGAAGGTGCAAGAAGTAAGAACGCGCTGCACCACCACCAATTTTTAGCTGTGCACCACGACGTGCTTTACCAAACGCAACAGCACCTAGTGCAACAGACCAATCTGGATGTGGGTTATCTAATACCGTAACCGGAGCGCCTCGCCAATCGGACAGTAGGGTAGTGACACGCTCAGTCACAAGCTCACTGTTGAACACACCACCGTTGAGTAGCAAACCGACTGGAATGGCATTTTGTTTGTCGTCTTCAATGCCAAGAGCGGCACGAGCAACTTGTTGGTGCTGAGTTAAGAACTCGGCAACGTGTTTGCTCACTGCTGGGTCAGCAACGTATGGAAGACCAAACTCAACAACCGCGCTGCGACGTTTGTCTGGTACTTCACTGAAATCAGAAAGCGGGAAGAAGCCATCCAAAGCGATTTGGTGCACTTCTTGTTTGCTCAGCCCAATACTCTTTGTTCCGCCAAGAAGTTTCGATCCGCTGCCTAGCATGGTGATTTTTACTTCTTCAGGTGCATTCGCTGAAAGTAGGTTTTCTTTCGCCTTGCGAGTTTGCTGAATCAGCTTAGTCAGGCTTGCAGCAGTGAGCTTCTTACTTTGGTTGAAGCGGCTCTCTGCAAGATGTGCTAATGCTAAGTCGAGGTTATCACCGCCAAGCATCAAGTGCTCGCCAACACCAATACGGTCAAGGGCTAGTTCATCTTGAGAAGAGAAACTGGCTTCAATCAAGCTCAAGTCGGTAGTACCACCGCCCACATCACACACCAGAATCAGCGGTAACTCTTTGAGTTCATCAGCTGCGGTTTGCTGGTGGCGTGCGTACCAGTCGTAACATACGGCTTGTGGCTCTTCGAGCAGGACGATTTTCTTTAAGCCTGCCAGCTCAGCCGCTTCAAGCGTGAGCTTACGAGCGGTTTCATCGAACGACGCTGGGACGGTCACAACCACATCTTGGTCTTCTAGCCTGTTGCTAGGGTGACGGTAGTTCCATGCTTGGCGAATGTGGTTGAGGTAGCTTGCGCTGGCAATGACGGGTGAGACTTTATCTACGTCTTGCGCGCCAGCCCAAGGAAGAATGCCTGAACTACGATCCACTGCTTGGTGCGATAGCCAGCTTTTAGCACTGGATACCTGACGTCCTTCCACCTTAGCGCCTAATTCACGAGCCCATTCACCCACGATCACATTACTAATGTCGCCAGAGACAGGTTCGTTTTCCCAAGGGAGTGTTAGGTCAGAGGGAGAGATTTGACCAACCGCAGGGTGATAGCGGAAAGAGGGCAGCAATGGCTTACGAACCACTTCACCCGGACCAATCAATTGGTCGATGTCGAATAGGGATACTTCGGATTGTTCAAGGTTGTCGGTGATTTCACAGTACGCCACCACAGTGTTTGTGGTGCCAAGGTCAATACCAACAAGAAAACGAGGAGATGCCATACAAACCTTCGTGTATTTAAAAACGGCACCCGATTGGATGCCGTTTGATTTCTATTTATTCTTCTTCGTTTGAGTTGCTTTTCGCGTCTTCGCGCACATCGAACTCAACATGCCATTTTTGACCGTTATCAGCGGCAATGGCTTCTAAGTAAAGCGTACCAAGCTCAGTGACGCGAGAGGCTAGGGTTACTGGAACCACTTCGCCTTCACGACGACCTTCAGATACAGGCAGCGTTACTTGGATTTCAGGAAGCTCTTCGAGCTCTTCTGGTGCCCAGTAGTCTAGGTGAGTACCTGCTAGGTCATCACGACGAACCGTTGAGCCGAAGAATTGGAAGTTAACCGGCTGACCGATGATCAAACCAAACTCTTGGCTTGGTACGTCAACGCTTGAGCCTTCTTCCATACCAAATGGTGCGACACAAAGTGCTTCCGTTGGAGGTGCCATGCCTGGAATCGCTGGCATTGCACTTTCGATACCCACGTAGTAAGCCGAAGCAATACCACCACGAATACGGACGCCTTGTCCACGACGTACAGAGCCGTAGTAAGCTGCACCGCTAGCAACTGCAAGGTCTAGATCCACACCTGTTAGGCGTTTCGCCATTTCTGCATCTGCTTCAATTAGCCATTCGTTGATCGTGTCTTCTAGACGAGTTGCTAGAAGTTTCGATTTCAGAACACCACCGTTGAATAGGATTGCGGTTGGCTTGATGAAGTCAGCCGATTGCGCTGCATCCGCACCTGGCATACCAGGCATGTTAGCGAATGGGTTGAAATCTTGAGCTGCTGCTTCTGCGCCATTTCCTGAAGCAGAAAGGGCATTAGCTTGCTTAGACAAGAATGCAGCAATGTGACGAGTGATGCCTGCATCTTGTGCGTAAGGCAGACCCATTTGCGTTAGTGCACCACGGTTACGTTGAACAGGGTGGTCAGTAATCGCAACTTGAGGGAAGAAGCCGTCAACCAGTGTTTGTTGTACTTCTTCTTGAGTCAGTTCTGTTTTCAGCGTTGCGCCAAGCAGTTTAGAACCACGGCTTGGTACTACGATTGGCACTGACTGAAGCTCGCTGTCGTTCAATAGCGCTTCTTTCGCGTCACGACATGCGTGCGTCATCGCCTGAACTTGCCATGGCTGTAGCTCTTTGCCTTCTTGCGCTAGCTTCATCTTCAAGCGGTACGCAAGTGCAAGATCCATGTTGTCACCGCCAAGTAGGATGTGTTCACCTACCGCGATGCGGTTCAGAGTTAGGTTGCCGTCGTCTTCAGTTACTTCAACCAAAGAAAGGTCGGTTGTACCACCACCGATATCGACTACAAGCACGATGTCGCCAACTTCAACTTCGTCGCGCCATTTGTCGTTGCTGTTATCGATCCAGTTGTAAAGTGCAGCTTGTGGCTCTTCTAGAAGCGTTAGGTGCACAAAACCAACATTGCGTGCTGCTTCTGCAGTTAGATCGCGAGCAGCAGGATCAAAAGAAGCAGGGACCGTAATAGTCACGTCTTGATCGGCAAGGTTGTGATTTGGATTCGTGTGATTCCAAGCGTCTTTTAGGTGCTCTAGGTAAAGCTCTGTCGCGCGAAGAGGAGATACTTTTTCCACTTCTTCTGGGCTACCTGCTGGTAGGAAGGCATCACGACGGTTAACACCAGCGTGGCAAAGCCAAGATTTCGCACTTGCAACAAGGCGAATCGGTGTTTTTGAACCTAGGTTACGTGCAATAGCACCAACCAGAGCTTTTGGCTCGCTCGACCACGGAAGAACGCGTGATTGCGGGTTCATTTCGTGTTCGTGTGGTTGGTATAGGAAAGAGCCTAATTGGCTACGAGTTTCTACCGTACCCGGCGCAGTAAGCTGCGGGATAGGCATCACTTCAACGCGAGCGTCTTCGTCGTGAGTATCAACAAAAGACATGACACAGTGTGTTGTACCTAAGTCGATACCGACACTGAATTTAGGCGTCTGTTGAGTTTCAACAGACGCTTCTTGAGAATGGTTTTCTTGGTTCATGTGTTCCATTACAGCTCAACCTCAGCTGGAGCGATCACAGATGCATCGTAGTTCTCAGCCAGTTTAGGCAACGTCATTGATGTTGCTTTCCAACCTTTGTGAACTAGCGTGCCGTTGAATGGCGCGCTGCCTGTTACGTTGCCAGTTAGGCGGATTTCTTGTGGGTTGAAGCCTTCTTCAACCGTAATGCGAGTTTCTTCGTCTTCGTTACGAACGTGCGCTAGCGTCACGTAGTCGTTCAGTACTTTCTGACCGCCAGTGTGGATTACGCGAGCAGCTGCGCCTACTTCTTCATCAGAGAATGACGTTAGGTCTTCTTTTAAGAAGTCAATCAGACGAGCTTCTTGTTGCATGATAGAAAGCAGCTGCATTGCAGAGTCCGTTGATGCAGTTGCAAGTTTTGATTCAACTTCTACAACACGCTCTACGACTTTCTCTACTTCCACTACTTTTTCTACTTCAACGATCTTCTCAACTGGCTTCTCAACCTCGACGATTTTCTCGACCGGTTTTTCTACCACTTTCTCGACCACTTTTGATTTGCGCGATACCGCGATCAGAAGAAGCAAAACACTCGAAGCTGCCAGACCAGCATGCAGCATATCGAACGTTTGAGGAATTAGGTTCAAATCAATGTTCATGACGTTTTTTCTCTTTCTATTGATTTATTGGTGCTCAGTATTGGCTCATGTGTTTACTAAAAGGATCGTCTTTGCGACCTGCACCAAGTTTAGACATTAAAATGATGGTGGATGGTAGCATATTCAAGGCTTAAGACTGTAATAATTCGTGAATATACCGCATGATTAGCATGAAAAATCAACGATTAGACGGAGCGGCAAACGTTGTTGCTTGATGTTTACCCACATGTGGCGCAGTATTTCCATCATTATCGAAGCATTGCACGCAAAAAACGTGGAACACGAAATGACATATAGCACGGCTCAACAGAGCATTTTCAAACGATATTCTGCTTCTATTGTAGCCTTTATTACGGTCATTATCGTTACCGCTGGCATGGTTGGTGTTGCCTACAAAATACAACAGCGTTATACCATGACCATCTTTGATACCTTGGCTGACCGCCAAGCGGAGTCTCTTAAACTTGCCGTAGAAAACGATCTTGAGTTCATCGGGGCGGGTGCGAACTTTTTTCACTCCGTTGATAAGTCTTACTGGACGCAATTTCCTTACTATGCGAAACAAGTGGTGGGCAGTTCAGAGAGTTTGATTGCTTTACAATGGATGCAACGTGTTGAGCCGAGTGAGTTAGAAAGTTACCTCGTTAAAACACGTCAAACTTTCCCAGACTTTCAGATCTTTACTGTACCCAAGGATGGCGAGAAGACATTCGGATACATCCTTAAAGACGATGCGCCTGCTTATGTGGCGACCGATATCTATCCAAGAACCGCCACCAACCTGTCTTTGCTTGGCTTTTATTCCTCACGTCTGCGTTTTGAGTTGATCTTAGATGACATCATTACTCATGACAGAGCCAACATTTCAGACAAAGTTCGTCTATTACAAGATGGCTACGACCAGTCATTAGAGAAAACCGGTTTATTGGTTTATCACCCAGTATTCAGCTTCGATAAACAAGAACTGCTTGGTGTCGTCGTTGGGGTAGTGCGCAGCACAGCTTACTTCGATCAACTGATCACAAAGACGGCAACGGAATTGGATATGTCCGTCAAGGTTGAAGATAAGGGCTTTGATGCCTACGACGACCCTCTGTTGTTTAAGAGTGAAAACTGGGACGCTCTAAACGGTAAGATCATCAGCCGTACCATTCATTTACCAAACCGAGACTGGGTCATCGAGTTTAAACTTTCTGAATCCGTATCTGCGTGGGAGCGTTCAGTACTGTACGGTACTGGCATCGCGGGTTTGGTTATCGCCTTCTTGATTAGCTATATCGTTAATCTACAGTCTCGCGAGAAGGAACGACTTGCGGTGATGCTTGACAATAAAACGGTGGAGCTAAAACGCATGGCAGAGTTAGATCCGTTGACCCAATTACTGAACCGACGCGTATTTAACGATAACTTACTGCACTACATTAATAGTGACGTTAAGTTCTCTTTAGTGGGCTTCGATATTGACCGTTTTAAACTGATTAACGACAAATATGGGCACTTGGCCGGGGATGAAGCGTTATTGCACGTAACCAAGTTGGTCAACGCAAATCTGCTTGATGGCGACCGCTTTTACCGCGCAGGTGGTGATGAGTTCTGCATTTTATCGCGAGTGACGGACAAAGAAGAGTTGGCCGTCTACTTAGACAAGCTGCGTGGGATAGTGGCGAGCTCTCCGTTTGAGTACGAAAGTACGCCAATCATTTGTTCGCTGAGCATCGGTGCCGCAGTGCACAAAGATGAAGATCCTGAGAGTTTATTTCACAAAATGGACGTGCAGCTCTACCAAAGTAAGGAAAATGGTCGAAACTCTGTATCGATCGGCGATTAATTCAGCGAGCAAATTCGAGTTTTGAGATTGGTTACGGTAGAATCTCACGCTTTCAAATTTACGTTAGGAATCAAGACAAACTATGAACCATAACCGTATCGTCTGCTTCGATTTAGAAATGTGCTGCTGGAATGAAAACGGCGTGGGTCGCACGGGCGAGATCATTGAAGTTGGTTTGGCTGAAATAGATTTGTCGAAAGGTGAAATCGTAAAGCGCGCGCAATACTACGTGAAACCAGAACACGATGAAGTGTCTCTGTTCTGCGCCGAGTTAACGGGCATCACACCGCGTAAGATTGAAAAGCAAGGTCGACCACTAGAAGAAGTTCTCAAATCGATGCTGAAGAATTTTGGTGGCCGCAATAAGATTTACGCATCATGGGGACGTGATGACCTTATCTTGCTTGAAGAGTGCCAACAAAAAGGCATTGATGCGCCATTTACCGAGTTCATTAACCTAGCAACCTTGTACCGAATTCAAAATCGTCTTAAAGAAAAACGTATTGGACACAGAGCGGCGCAAGAAGCCAAAGGTATCGAGTGGGAAGGTCGTCAGCATTCCGGTTATGTGGATGCATACAACTTGGCAAAACTTGCACTGACCATGCTATAAGCTTCTGTTTTCATAAATCTTTCATTGGATTTCAGTCTGCTCGTCATGAGCCAGCTCTAAATTAGTTATTAATAAATAACAACAATGTTGGCTAGACTCTTGCGGAGATGACGATGTTTGATTCGGGCAAATCCAGACTAGAGATACAAAAAACGCGCTCATGAAGCGCGTTTTTTATTGGTTCTTATTTTTGTTGAGGCTGTATTTTATTGAGGTAGCGCTTTACTGAGACTGCAATTTCGCGCGGATAAAGTCGCTGTGGTCGACGTAGAGTAGCTCTGCTGTTTTGCGAATTACGGCATCTTCCAATGGGTCAATTTCACCGTCGGCGTACGCCACTTCCCACATACTTTTAATCAGTTCGTAGCGGGTTTCTTGTGAAAGCTCACGCAGTTGAGACGTAAAGTCATAAAGGGAAGTCGATTCACTCGATCGATTCTGAGCCTGATTCAGTAGGGTATCGGTCTCTTCTTCCGTCAGGGAAAGCAATTTCATGATCAAAGAGCGTTTGGTTGCTTGCTCTCTTTCATCGATTTGATGGTCCGCACCAGCCACTTCACAAAGCAAGCAGGCTATCGCCATATTGGGTGACAGCGTGTTGGATTGGCTAAGGTCCGAGCCTTCTATAAGTTGTTTAAATAATGAAGTAAGCGAATTAAACATGTTGAGCACCAAGCTGTTATCTATTTATTTAAGATGGTAATGGTTTGAGCAAATCTCAAGGTCTTGATGATATTTGATCAAGATCTCATACGATTGAGATGACATTTATGCTCAATACAGTATTTGACCGCCAAAAAGCGGATTTATTCCTCAACCTTTGTCGGCGGGAAATCGATTGAATCGCCTTCGCTCGTTAAGATACTGATATTATTTGGCTTTCCGTCTTCATCCAATCTCAGCTCGCCAATCGCACTTTGGTTCACGAGTCGATAAAAATTGTGGTTGCTTGGTGCGCGTTTAAAAATCTTCAAACGCTTACGTTTGGTAAACAAGTTCAATGGCGAGCGAGGGCTATACAGCAGACGATCCATTGCATCACATGCGCTCAGAAGTTGCGCTGGAAACTGGTTCTTAATCCCACTACACGTAATCTGATAGATGTTTGGACTATTACGGCGAAAACGCAATTTGATGTCATAGGCGAAAGAGTAGTGTACATCGCCAGAGAGAATCACGAAGTTAGTTGGGGTTTTGGTATGAGTGAAAATACTGATCAATGTATTCGCACTACCCGGATGCGCCATCCAGTTCTCCGCGTCGATCAACAACGGCTGACCAAAACTGGTCATGATGCGTTGCAGCGTCTCAATAAACTTCACACCAAACATGGGCGCAGCAGAGACGATGATCACTTTGTCTTGATGCATCAATTCTTGCTGGAATTCAATCAAAGCTTCCCAATCCATCAAGCCCGACGGTTTATTCATGCGTGATTCTGAACGCCAACGACGAGTACGTGTATCCAATACCACCACTTTTGGTGAGGTGTGAATCGTGTAGTGCCAATCTTCAAAACGATAGAGGTACTTTATGAACTCGTCTTGAGATTCTGAAGTCAGCTCTTCAAAGTAACGGCGCGCATGCTCCATAAAAGGGGAGTTGAATTTTTCTGGCGCGTTGCCCCAACCTTGGCACAGCCAGTAAGCGATCAGGCTGTTACCGATGATGCGATGTGAGAAGAGGTTCTCATTGGCTGCTTTTTCCCAGCCAACCGTTAGGTTCCAATCGTCGGTCACGTCATGGTCATCAAAGATCATGTAAGTAGGAACGTGAGCGAGCAATCGCTGGACTTTATCCAAGCCTTCGACAAACGCATCGATATGGACTTTCTCATCACGCCAATGTTGCTGCCATTTCGGCTCTAACGCTTTTCCGCCCGTTGTAAACTCTCTTTCCAATAAACGTTCACGATTGACTAACGTCCATGTCACTGGAGACCAAACGAGTAGGTACATCGCAAACAGCTCGGCAAAACTGATGAGATGGTTTTCGCATTCACGTGAACTGAAAATAGGGGTGCCACGATGAGGGAAGAACTTGCTAAGTAAGCTGCCATCGTCAACGTAGTGGGGCAGAATGTTATCTCGGCCATAAAAGCAATCTGGGCTTTGATACAGCTCTTGCGTGTTTTTAATTGGTGCTTGCGCGAACTCTTCATCAGGCAAGCCTAGCAACTCGACTAATTGCTCAATCGCATCCAGCATTGGACCTGCTACATGATCGGCATAGATTTGGTCGCCGCTCATGATGAGCATATCAGGGCGGTCTTCTATCGGTTGGCTAGCAACTTTTGCGTCAGCTTGAACTAGTGTGTCTTTACTAAAATGATGTGGGTTACGACATGAGCCATGCAGGACATAATCGGCTTTTTCACTGATTAGGAACTCCACACCTCGTGCTGAATCTGTGTCTTCACCGTAGACAAGGTGGGGCATCAACTCGGTTAACAAACCGGATTGGGTATGGATTTGATAGCGCAATGCTTGATGGGTAGGAAACTCACCTTGCAGCGTGAGCATGCAAACCCAAGCGCGTTTACCAACTTGTAATAGATGCTCTGGCGATACTGGTTGAGAGTAATACTGTTCCCCTGTGGTTGCATCGCTGATTTCAACCAAGCCTTCGAGAGGTTGCGTCGTCACCAACCAAATGTTCACTTCCGTTGCGGTGACTTTTCTTAAAATCGGACCGGCAACAATCAGAGGAAGAGAGGAAAGTTCGTTGGTGTTGAGCGATGTCGGCAAAGCGGTTCCTTAATATTTTGAATCAGTGTTCTGAATCTTCTTCGAGTATTTCGATAACTTGCGAACTACTAAGTTCATGTCCCATCAGAAATAAACCTAACATAGCATCGGCTTTAGATGCACTGTCGCTGTCTTCATCGAGAATTTGCTGTAGACGAGTACGGATCAGGTCGATTTCATGATCAACAAAACCGCGACCTTCTTCTTCGCCTTGGCCATCTTCTGGTGCGTTATCGAAATGCATAAACAGCATGTCACCATCAAGAGTGGTGCTTTCCAAGCGTTCTGGTAGCCATTCTTCACCCATCACGATATCGGGGTCGCTACCTTCCGGCAAGTTGTTGATTATGGAGATGAGTTCGGATGCTTTCACGATAAACTGCGGCTTTGGTCATTGGTTTTCTATTGTATCGGCGAATCTGGCAAAAATCTAAATCTCATTGCTGAGAGAAGAGAGAATTTTGACCGTTTCGTGTTTGATTGCGTGCAGAGTAATCAACCAATGAAAAAGAGCTCGTTTCCGAGCTCTTTGTTAAAGGGGGAGGTTGGGTTATTGGCAGCTGCCTTCAAAAGTCCATAGCCAATAGTTATCGAATGGATTTGCACCCCAGTTGTCTTGTGAGGCGACAAAGTGATTGCCCCAGTATTTCACCGCCGTGCCTGCAGGGTAGTAATAGTACGGAGACCATTCTTCGAGGTTTGCACATTGGTCTTGTGGAACCGGCTCTGGTTGTGGCGCTTCTAACTCTGCGCTCACTGCCACGTAAACGTCTGATGAGCCTTGAGTGTTCGCCGCGAGCACGTAGATATCTGTTCCTTTAATACCACTGAAACCGCAATACTCGTGGTTACCTTGGTTAGTCGAAACGCAGTCGTAGTCAGAAAGTGTTGCTGGACGGTCGATTGCAACATACATGTCGACATTGCCGTAGCCATTGTATGTTTGCACCCATACCTCATCAGCCGGAGACTGACGCAAGACAAACTGCTGTTCGCCATTCGGTGTGATTTCAACAGGTGTTGGCATATTGATCTCCAACTCTGTTGTCTCTTGCTCTGGATCAGGGTACGGTGTTGGCGTTGGTTGTGAATCGCCGCAGTTCATTACTTGCACCCCAACTTCTGCGAACGCTGAGGTTACCGCAGAGCCATCGTATCCAAGTTTTTGTGCTGCTTTACAAACGCCTTCCGCACCTTGTTGGAAGTTCGAGTTTGGTTGCCAGTAAAGTTGGTTAGCCGTCGCATAAGCAATAAATGCTTTCTTGATGTTCCAATTTGGGCTCATTGCCAAATGGTAGAAGGCTTTGTTGAAAATGCCTGAGCTGTGGTGCACATCGATGCCATTGTAGTATTGGTTGATATGGTCGATTGAGGAACCGTCATGGCTTGGGTTGATGAAGTAACGCATAGCTGGCGAGTATTTCATTACGTGTTCGCCCATCTTCCAATTAAAGCTGCCATGCACATATTGGCTAAGTGCTGCAGCGGCGACATCGGAAAAGGACTCATTCATTCCGCCTGACATACCGCGATATTCCAACCCAGAGTTTTGCTCGGTAAAGCCATGGCTAACCTCATGGGCAATAACGTCCCACGTTGCCAGTGGGTACATTGAGTTATTGCCGTCACCAAAAGTCATTTGGCGACCATCCCAAAAAGCATTCCCGTAGTTCGACCCGTAATGCACACGCATTGTCAGCTTTTGACGAATAGGGCGAGCACCAATCCAATCTTGGTACATATCAAATACGCGTTGACCAAAGTAATGCGCGTCATTCATTGGAGCGTAGGCGCCATTTACTTCTCGATAGTTATTCACGTTACAGTCAAAACGATGAACTTGCCCACCCCATTGTTGGTTGTTCATGTTGAGGGTAATGACGTTTTCACTGTCCATTTGGCAGTATTGATTAACTTGGAATCCACCAAACTTGGTGTTGGGGCCAAAGTAGTAACGGCCGCTTTTGCGGTTGCCTCCGGGTCCTTCGGCTTCCAAAAACGCGATCCCATCCCATTGGTCGACGATCTCACCTGATTTTGCATCTACCAAAGTGATAGGGCGAGAAGGGCGGAAATTCTTAATCTGGATTGCATCGACTTTGTAAACCAACCGCGCGGTTTGTTGCTCATCTAACCAGACCATTAGCTCTGCCTGAGCGTCATCACTTGGCGAGTTTTCATTACTTGGAGATTTGCTTGCTGCGACACCTTGATGGTTGCCCGTTGCGATCTCAATGGCTTGCTTGCCACTGATCATAGGTAGGGTTGAATCAATATCGCTCTCGATGCCGACAACAACATCACCATCGACAGGCTGAGCAAATCCTCGACTAGAAAGATCGGCCACAACGGAGTGTCCGTAAACCGGTATGCCGTAATGGAGTTGCTGTTTGCGAACCAAAATTTGGTTACCGATCTCGACTCGATTGATGTCTTGATAACTCAGCTTAGTGTTCGCCGCGGAATAAGACGCTCGTTGTGTGTTATTGAGAGCCGTAGATAGATCCGTTTGTGAATGGTCCAGAATTTGTGCTGCATGTGAAGCAAAAGCGAAGGGCGCAAGCGTTAATAAAGTGACGTTTCGCATAGTTTACCTTTTATTATGTGTATTTATTTGCATAAGGAATGCGAGTGCAGGGTAAAGATAATTAAGTGATATGTTTAAGTGCAATTAGTTGAATATTTGACGTTAATTCAAAATAAATTTATAAATTGCTCAAGGTTTGTACTGTGATATGAAGGGAGATGGAGTCTTGTAGGAATTTTTACCCGATCTTAGACCAAAGTCAGATATACTCTTTTTCAATCGAGACCTTCTCAAATTACAGTGACATAGGAGAGCTATGAAACACCTAGTGGGAGCATCGTTAGCATGTTCTGGTTTATTGCTGAGCGGTTCGGCGTTGGCTGAAACAAAGCACGCGGAGCAAGAGTGGGGCATTGCGGCAATGTACCGAACGGCATCGATCCCGTTTTATACGGCCAATGATGACTCAACGGTGAGCACGTTTGTGCCAATGATGTTCTTTGAAAACGAACACTTGTACATCGACGGTATCGAAGGCGGTGTGTTCTTATTTGATGAGAGCGATTCTAACTGGCGTACCAGTGCCATCATGCGCTTACGCTTTGTTGATATTCCTAAATCCATTCAAAATGCGTTTGAAGGGGATCGTGTCGATTTCGGTGGTCAAATTCGTTATAACTTCGACGAAAACTGGCGCGCTGAATTTGAAGTCATGACGGATGACGAATTTCAATTTCACTCTAACTACCGTATCGCTGCTAACTATGAATTGGGCGATTGGGAGTTAGAACCCTCTTTTACCATTCGTTATAAAGATGCCGACTTCAACAGTTCGTACTACTCATTTAAAGATTCAACGGGTGAGAAAATTGGTGCGGGTATTGATGCGAATTTGGGTATCAAAGCACGTTACCACGTAATTTCTAACCTGTATCTATTGGGTGAAACCAGCATCACGCGTCTGGATAGTGAGGCGTATAACAGCCAAATCGTAGAAGATCGTTACCAAGGTGAAGTGTTCGTCGGCTTTGGCTTCTTCAACGATAAAGGCAAAGAGCGTAAGTCAGATCTGCGTAATCGTCCGTATCTCCGAATTGCACACGGTTGGGCAACACCTTCTAACATGGGTGACATCTTTAAGTTCAATGCTGAGAAAGATGAATACAATAACCAACTGACGTCGTTCTTCTACGGGCATCCGCTGACAGACGAGCTATTTGGCTTACCTCTAGATATCTATCTAACCCCAGGTCTTGTTCACCATTGGTCGTCAGACGTGCAATCTTCTAGCACTGAATATGTGATGGCGATTAAAGCGTATTACACCTTTAATTGGCCTACGAAATGGCGTTTTGGTGTTGCAGAAGGCATGTCTTACATCGATAACATTACCTATATCGAAGGGACAGAGATGGAAGAGAAGGGCTACACACCAAGTAACTTACTCAACTATCTCGATTTCTCATTGGATGTAAACGTTGGTGACCTGTTCAACCAAAAAGATTGGGAGAACATGTGGGTCGGTTACTCACTGCATCACCGCAGTGCGATCTTCGAGAACGCCTCTCAGTTTGGCCGTATCAAAGGCGGCAGTAACTACAATACGATCTACTTCCAGTACGATTTTTAAGCTTAGCTAAAAACAAATATGAATAAGCCTCATCTTGACATGAGGCTTATTTACTTCCTGTTAATTGGTAATTATTCTTATTTCTATTCTTCTGTATTCGTATTAATTATCTATTCAATTTAAAAACCATTCTAATATTTAATTGAATTGACACCTCTCTGACCTATTAATATTTCATTCATATAAAACGACGAATTGAAATATAAGATTGCATTTTGTATTTTTTAATAATTGACTGTGGTCAAGATTATCACCCCTTAAATCTACAAGGATATTAATAGTGGCGGGTGGCCATGCCTTAGTTGCTCAAGGCCTGTGCTATCTAGCTTAATTGATGGTTTTGTAGAAATGTTGCTTTGATTTGCCTTGTGTATTAATTAAAGCGAAATTAGATATTTTCAATGAATGCCTATTTTGAAAATACAATCTCTATGTCTTTTATTTCTAACGAGTGTTCTTTCCCCACTTAAAGCCATTAATTAAGCGCCACGACCAAATTCAAAAACGTAATTTAGGAAAAAACCATGAGTCAAAATGGTAAGTTTAATATTACTCGGCGTGATGCTTTAAAGGGCGGTTCTGCACTTGGCGCTTTGGCGTTAGCAGGAAACGCGCTTTCTCTCCCGTTTGCAACTAAAGCGGTTGCCAAAGAAACACCAGCAAAACCAAACGAAAAAATTGTCTGGTCGGCATGTACCGTAAACTGTGGTTCTCGTTGTCCACTTCGTATGCACGTGGTCGACGGTGAAATCAAATGGGTAGAAACCGATAACACGGGTGATGATGTGTACAACCACAATCACCAAGTTCGCGCTTGTTTGCGTGGTCGCTCTATGCGTCGCCGTGTTTACTCACCAGACCGTTTAAAATACCCACTTCTTCGCGTTGGTAAGCGTGGTGAAGGTAAGTTCAAACGCATCACTTGGGACGAAGCCTTTGACCTCATTGGTGATAACCTAAAACGCATCATTAAAGACCACGGTAACGATGCGGTGTACCTAAACTACGGTACAGGTACGCTTGGTGGCACAGTAACTAAGAGTTGGGATCCGAGCGCGACATTGGTTGCTCGTATGATGAACCTTTGTGGTGGTTACCTAAATCACTACGGTGACTACTCTGCAGCAAACATCGAATGTATGTCGGAGTACTTCTACGGTTCGTTCGTTGATAACAACTCGATTGACGATGTTCAAAATGCAGACCTATGTCTGATGTTTGGTAACAACCCAGCAGAAACCCGTATGTCGGGTGGTGGTCAGGTTCACAACTATGTGGATGCGAAAAACATCAGTCACACTCGCACGATTTGTATCGACCCTCGTTACACCGACACCGCAGCTGGCCGTGAAGACCAATGGATTCCTATCAAGCACGGTACAGATGCCGCTTTAATTGCAGCCATCGCCCATGTATTGATTACGGAAGACAAAGTCGATCAAGACTTCCTTGACCGTTACTGTGTGGGTTACGACCGTAAAACGCTTCCTGCATCAGCGCCAGAAAACGGCAGCTACAAAGATTACATCATGGGTAGTGGCCCAGATGGTATCGAGAAAACCCCAGAGTGGGCACAGCCTATCACGGGCATTCCTGCGGATGTGATTTTGAAACTTGCACGCGAAGTTGGCGATGCTAAACGCATTTACATTACCCAAGGTTGGGGCTTACAACGCTCAGCAAATGGTGAGCAAGCGTGTAAAGCGGTCATGATGTTGTCATTGCTACGTGGTCAAGTTGGCTTGCAAGGTGGTGGTACTGGTGCTCGTGAGGGTAATCACTCATACCCATTCCAACGCTTCCCGAAAGTGCCAAACCCGATCAGCGCATCTATCCCAATGTTCCTTTGGACAGACGCGATTTACCGCGGTACGGAAATGACAGATCTGACCGACGGCATTAAAGGCGTGCAGAAGCTACAAAACAACATCAAGTTTATCTGGAACTATGCAGGTAACTGTCTGATTAACCAACACTCAGACATCAACCGCACACACGAAATTCTTCAAGATGAAAAAGCGTGTGAAATGATTGTGGTGATCGACAACCACATGACGTCTTCTGCGAAGTATGCCGATATCGTATTGCCAGACTGTACAACGTCAGAGCAATCGGATTTCTGTATGGATGGTGCAGCTGCATCAATGCCTTACTTCATCTTTGCAAGCCAAGCGATTAAACCTCGTTTCGAATGTAAACCTATCTACGACATTATGTCTGGTGTGGCGAAACGCATGGGCGTGTTTGATGAGTTTACTGAAGGTCGCACTCAAGAAGAGTGGCTGCAATGGATGTACGCTCAGACCGTTAAACAAAATAACGATCCAAACTTGCCGTCTTACGATGAGATGAGAAAGCAGGGTATCTACAAGAAGCAGTTCGACCGTCCACACGTGGCGTACGAAGACTTCCGTCGTGACCCAGAAGCGAACCCATTACCATCGCCATCGGGCAAGATTGAAATCTACTCAGAGACGTTAGCGAAGATCAACGAAGAATGGGAACTGGACGAAGATGAATCCATCAAGCCACTACCAGAATACGTTTCGACGTTTAATGGCTGGGATTCTCCTGATCGTAAAGAGTACCCACTTCAGCTGACGGGTTTCCACTACAAAGCTCGTGCGCACTCTACGTACGGCAACGTCGACATCCTAAAAGCAGCGGCACCACAGGAACTTTGGATTAACCCGATTGATGCCGCGTCACGCAACATCGATAACGGTGACTTGGTTAGCGTGCGCAGCAAGTTCGGTGAAATGAACGTTCGCGTAAAAGTAACCCCACGCATCATGCCACACATCGTTGGCTTAGGTGAGGGCGCATGGTACTCACCAAATGGTAAAGGTGTTGACCAAGCGGGTTCAATCAACGTACTGACGACACAACGTCCAAGCCCGTTGGCAAAATCGAACCCGAGCCATACCAACCTCGTTGAAGTGACGCTAATTAAGAAAATGGGGGCTAAATAATGAGCACAGCGAAGCAGTATGGCTTTTACATTGATTCAAGCAAATGTACTGGCTGCAAAACATGTCAGCTCTCTTGTAAAGACAACAAAGATCTGGGTATCGACCGTAACTTCCGTCGTGTTTACGAATACGTAGGCGGCAACTGGACAGAAGAAAACGGCGCGTTTCGTCAAAACGTGTTCGCGTACTACCTATCGATTTCTTGTAACCACTGTACTAACCCTGCGTGTACCAAGGTTTGTCCATCAGGTGCAATGCACAAGCGTGAAGAAGATGGCTTTGTTGTTGTTGATGAAAGCGTGTGTATCGGCTGTAAATCTTGTCACATGGCGTGTCCTTACGGCGCACCTCAATACAGCGAAGAAAAAGGTCACATGACTAAGTGTGATGGCTGTTACGAACGTGTCGCAGAAGGCTTAATGCCAGTGTGTGTTGATAGCTGTCCATTGCGTGCGATTGAGTTTGGTCCAATTGATGAGCTACGCGCGAAATACGGTTCAAACGCGGATGTGGCACCACTGCCAGACTCTCGCATTACGAGCCCGAACCTGATCGTGAAGCTAAATCCAAATGGTCGCCCAACCAATGACCGCACTGGTTTCCTACAGAATCCAAGAGAGGTGAAATAATGTTATACGAAGCACCATTAGTTGCCTTTACGGTTCTCGCTCAAACAGCGGTTGGCGCGCACTTAACGGTTAACGCGTTCGAGAAATTCGGTAAGCCACCACGCGTGACAGAACCTCGTATGAACATCGCACGTTTCGCAATTTTGGTTGTGATGGGGTTGGGTTTCTTGTTCTCAACCACTCACTTGGGTAGCCCACTTCGTGCCTTCAACGCATTAAACCGTGTTGGTAGTGCGGCGCTATCTAACGAGATCTTAACGGGTGCAAGTTTTCTGTCTCTAGCGGGTTTGTACTGGTTGTTAACGATTCTAAAAATCGGCAGCGAAGGCGTGCGCAAAATCGTGAACTGGTTGTCTATCGCGGTTGGCGTGATTTTCATGTTCGCGATGGCAAATGTTTACCAAATCGAGACAGTGCCAGCATGGTACTCACCAATGACCACGGTAGCGTTTTGGTTCACGGTCGTGACTTCGGGTCTGATGTTTGGTTACACGCTGATCAACGTATTGGACGTGACGGCTGAGAAAACCAATCGTCGCCTAATGTGGGCCGGTGTGAGCTTGATTGCGCTGAACCTAGCGTTCTCAGTAATGCAGACCATTTACTTTGCAGGTATCTCAACGGCGATTCACAGTGGCTTGGATCAAATCACCATGCTATCAGGCTATGTTGCTGGTCACGTGTTGTTGCTTGTGGTTGCTGCTGCTCTTTGGGTATTCGCTGAGTTGTTTACCGCAGAAGGTCGTCAGAAGAACTTGCTGGTTATCGTGGCATTCGTTGCCTTGTTCGTCGCAGAGATTCTGGGTCGTAACGTGTTCTACGGCATGCACTTTACATCTGGTCTGTACTGATAGCCGTTATTTGTGCTGATAAACATTATTTGTACTGATAACAATTAGCAGAGTGGGGCGAGTGTTCGTCCCACCTCTTTTCCGTTTTACTTAATCGAAGAATAAAAACACCAGTCATCAAAGGTACTTCATGCAAATTTCTCAACTTGAACCACAAGATACCAGCATCGTTCTTAAGCTGTTTGGTGCACTGTTTTACTACCAGCCAAAAGATTACCCGGCGGCAAATCTCGATACGTTGCTGAGCAATACTGATACGCCAATCGAAGCGCTCAATGACATGCTACGCAGCTTTCAAAACGAGAGCGAAGAGGCTCTGCAAATGGAGCACGATCGCATGTTTGCCGGTATTGGTGAGATGCCAGCGCCACCTTGGGGTTCGGCTTATCTGGATAAAGAAGCGGTGTTGTTTGGTGAATCAACCATTGAATATCGTTACTTCTTGCAGCGTTGTGGTTTTGCTTTGGAATCTGACCAACGTGAGCCAGAAGACCAGATCGGCTTGATGCTGATGGTGTTAGGCATGTTGATTGAAACTGATCAACAAAAACTGGCGGCTGAAATGCTACGCGAACACTTGATGACGTGGTTTGGTTTTTTCAACAAACGCTTCAAAAAAGCGGTGACGCTCACGCCTTACTCAAAACTGTCGAGCCTTACTGAAGAATTACTTCAATCCTTGAGTGAGCAATACCAAGTCGTTGTGCCTGCAAAGAGAGATTACTCGGATGCGCCAGTCTGAATCGGTTGATCTAAGTAAGCGACGTCTGTTTTCGTTTCGTCGCGCACCAGTGGAACAAGCTCAAGAGCCTCGTGTTAAAGCGAGACCGCCTTATGCGGTGGAAGAGTCGATGTTCACTCGGCTTTGTGATGGATGCGGAAAGTGCGCTTCTGCATGTCCGAGCCAAATCATAGAAATGGTTGATGGCGTTGCCGCGTTAGACATCAGCTACTCGGCATGTGATTTATGCGGCGCGTGTAAGTCGGCGTGCCCTACATTGGCGCTTTCAAACCAAACAGAGTCTACAGGCTTGATAGCAACTATCTCGAACAGCTGCGAAAACTTATACGGTTATTGCGGCAGTTGCGAGGACAGTTGCCCATATGATGCTTTGCAATGGCAAGATGATGTCAAACCTAAAATTGACGCCGCCAAGTGCAAAGGTTGCGGACAATGCGCGCAAAGCTGCTACAACAGCATGATCAACTTTGACTTAAAACGATAAAAAAGGGATTGGCGCGAACCAATCCCTTTTTGTTTGTACTCAATTCTATTTAATCTTACGCCAAGGTTGCCAATTGGCTTTGCGCGTCTGAAATGCCTTTTGCTGCTGCGTCTTCGCCCATGTTTAGCGCTTCTGCGTAAACAAACTCCACATCCGTAATACCAACAAAGCCCAATACTGTGCGTAGGTATGGTGTCATGCTGTCAGTTGGGGAGTCTTTATGAAGACCGCCACGGGTGGTGACTACGATTGCTTTCTTACCTTCAATCAGACCTTGAACGCCATTTTCTGTGTATTTGAATGTCACGCCTGCACGAGCAATCAAATCAATCCAGTTTTTAAGCTGAGTTGGAATCGTAAAGTTGTACATTGGTGCTGCGATAACCAAAGTATCTGCTGCTTTGATTTCTTCAATTAAGGTATCAGATAGGTCAACCACCGCTTGTTGCTCTTGTGAAAGATCTTCTGTTGCACGTAGTGCTGTTGCAACTGAAAAGTCTAAAACTGGCAGTGGATTTGCAGCTAAGTCACGAACCGTTAGCTTATCTTGGTCTACATTTTTGATGAAGTCTTCAACCAGTTTGTTTGATTGAGAGTAATCGCCAAGGATGCTTGATTTAAGAGCTAGTACACGAGACATATGGATTTCCTTTAATAAGTGCTTTCGGCTATGTGATGCATTATAGGCAATGCTCAGCGACTCAAAACCCGATGGATTTGCTTAAGTTGTTCGAAAAAATTGAATGATTGCCGGATGCTGCTTTCCGTTATCTTGTTCTAGCCCTTATGTGCTACAATCCGCGCAGTTTTATGTAATGAAAAGAATAGGAAACGCTTTGACTTCGTCACAGCCCCCAAAAAAGAATCCCGCTGAAGAGCAAGCGACACCGTCAAATGGTGTGCAAAATGCCAAAGCGAAGCAGGCTAATGCATCTCAAGCACAAGCTTCTCAGAATGCTGCGCCTCAGGCTCAAGTAAATAACGCGGCGTCACTGCGCAAGGCTCTTAACCAGTGCATGATGCGTGACCGCTTCCGCTTGAGTAAACGAATCTCTGGTGCAAGCAAAATCAAAAAAGACGCAGCGCGTAACGCTGTGTTTGATGAAATCGCATTAGACATCGCCAAATCCATGATGGTTGTGGAGCAACGTAGTAGCTACAAACCAACGATTGAATACCCTGAAATCCTGCCAGTCAGCCAAAAACGCGACGACATTGCGAAAGCGATCGAAGAAAACCAAGTGGTTATCGTTGCGGGTGAAACTGGTTCAGGTAAAACCACTCAGCTGCCAAAAATCTGTGCTGAGCTTGGTCGCGGTAAGTTTGGGCTGATTGGTCATACTCAGCCTCGTCGTCTTGCGGCGCGTTCGGTTGCGAACCGTATTGCCGAAGAGATGGAAACCAAGCTTGGTGAGTTTGTTGGTTACAAGGTTCGATTCAACGATCAGATCTCTGAAAACACCCAAATCAAATTGATGACGGACGGTATCTTGCTGGCTGAAATTCAGCATGACCGTTTCTTGAATCAATATGACACCATCATTATCGATGAAGCGCACGAGCGCAGCCTGAACATCGATTTCATCTTGGGTTACTTGAAAGAACTGTTGCCACGTCGTCCTGATCTGAAAGTGATCATCACGTCGGCAACCATCGACCCTGAGCGTTTTTCAAAACACTTCAACAACGCACCAATCATTGAAGTGTCAGGTCGTACTTACCCAGTAGAAACGCGTTACCGCCCACTAAGCGGTGATGACGATAATGATCGTGACCAACTTGAAGGTATCTTCGAAGCGGTAGATGAATTGTGCGATGAAGGTTTAGGTGACATCCTGATCTTCATGAACGGTGAGCGTGAAATCCGTGATACCGCTGATGCACTGTCTAAACGTAATCTGAAGAGCACGGAAATTGTGCCGCTTTACGCGCGTTTGTCGGCGGGTGAACAGAACAAGATTTTCCAACCTCATGCAGGTCGCCGCATTGTACTGGCAACCAACGTAGCGGAAACCTCGTTGACGGTTCCGGGCATCAAATACGTTATCGATCCGGGTACGGCGCGTATCAGCCGATACAGTTACCGTACTAAGGTTCAGCGTCTTCCAATCGAGCCAGTTTCTCAGGCGAGTGCGAACCAGCGTAAAGGTCGTTGTGGTCGTGTGGAAGAGGGTATCTGTATCCGTCTGTACTCAGAGGAAGATTTTGAGTCACGTCCAGAGTTTACCGATCCTGAGATCCTGCGTACTAACCTAGCGTCGGTTATCTTGCAGATGACCGCACTTGGTTTGGGCGATATTCAAGCCTTCCCATTTGTGGAAGCGCCTGACAAACGCAACATCCAAGACGGTGTTCGCCTTCTAGAAGAGTTAGGTGCAATCAATTCTGATGCGAAAGAATCGAAGAAACGCCTAACCAGCATTGGTCGTCAACTTGCACGTCTTCCAATCGACCCACGTTTAGCACGTATGGTATTGGAATCACCAAAGCAAGGCGCATTGAAAGAAGTGATGATCATCGCGGCGGCATTGTCGATTCAAGACCCGCGCGAGCGTCCAAGTGACAAGCAGCAATCATCAGATGACAAGCACAAACGTTTCTTCCATGAAGACTCAGATTTTCTGACGTTTGTGAACCTGTGGAACTACATCCAGAAGCAGCAAAAAGCGCTAACGGGTAACCAGTTCCGCAAGCAATGTAAACAAGATTACTTGAACTACTTGCGCGTGCGTGAGTGGCAAGATGTGTACTTCCAAATTCACCAATCGATGCGTGAAATGGAATTCAAACTGAACGATGAGCCTGCGTCTTACCATGGCGTACACAGCTCAATCTTGGTCGGTTTGTTGTCACACATCGGTATGAAAGACCAAGAGAAGAATGAATACCAAGGCGCGCGTAACGCTCGTTTCCATATCTTCCCTGCATCAGGTCTATTCAAAAAACAGCCTAAGTGGATCATGTCTGCTGAGTTGGTGGAAACCTCAAAACTTTGGGGTCGCATCATTGCTAAGATTCAGCCTGAGTGGATTGAACCATTAGCGAAGCACTTGATTAAGCGCAGTTACAGCGAGCCGCATTGGTCGAAGAAACGTGCTGCGGTTATGGCACACGAGAAAGTGATGCTTTACGGCGTGCCAATTGTGCCGAAGCGTTTGGTGAACTACGGCAGTATCGGTCCAACCGTCAGTCGTGAGCTATTCATTCGTAGTGCGCTGGTGGAAGGTGAGTGGGAAACCAAGCACGCGTTCTTTAAGCAAAACCGTAAGCTTCTTCAAGAAGTGGAAGAGCTTGAACACAAATCTCGTCGCCGTGACATCTTGGTCGATGACGATGAACTGTTTGATTTCTACGACCAACGCGTTGGCACTGAAGTGGTCTCTGGCAAACACTTCGATACATGGTGGAAAAAAGCATCGAAAGACAACAAAGAGCTGCTGAACTTCGAGAAAGAGATGCTGTTCAAGGGCGATGCAAGCCACGTTACCGATTTGGATTACCCGAACTTCTGGCATCAAAACAACCTCAAGCTTAAGCTGAGCTACCAGTTTGAGCCGGGTGATGACAGTGACGGTGTGACGGTACACTTGCCGCTGCCGATCTTGAACCAAGTCGAGCCTGCGGGCTTTGATTGGCAGATCCCAGGTTTACGCCATGAGCTTGTGGTGAGTTTGATTAAATCGTTACCGAAGACAGTGCGTAAGAACTTTGTTCCTGCGCCAAACTATGCCGATGCTTTCTTAGCTCGTGCAACACCAATGGAAGCGCCGCTGCTGGACTCATTAGAGAAAGAGCTGCGTCGAATGACGGGTGTAGAAGTTCTGCGCGAAGATTGGAATATGGATCAAATTCCGGAGCACTTGAAAGTGACTTTCCGCGCGGTTGACCATAGAAATCGCAAGTTGAAGGAAAACAAAGACCTTCACGAATTGAAAGAGAGCTTGAAAGACAAAGTCCAAGAAACCCTTTCAAAAGTTGCGGATGACGACATCGAGCAAGAAGGTCTGCATACGTGGAGTTTCGGTGAACTGCCTAAGGTATACCAACAAAAACGCGGTGGTTACGACGTTAAAGCGTACCCAGCGATTGTGGATGCCAAAGACAGTGTTGAAATCAAACTGTACGAGACCGAATACGAGCAGGTCACGGCAATGCAAGCGGGTCAGCGTCGTCTAATCTTGCTGAACGTGCCGTCGCCAATCAAATACCTGCACTCTAACTTGCCAAACAAGTCGAAGTTGGGTCTGTACTTTAACCCTTACGGTAAGGTGCTGGATCTGATTGATGACTGTATCGCATGTGGTGTCGATAAGCTTATCGAAGAGCAGGGCGGTTTGGTTTGGGAGCCAGAGAAGTTTGATGCACTGAAAGAACACGTTCGTGCTGAGCTGGGTGATACGGTGGTGGGCATTGCACAGCAAGTGGAAACTATCCTGACGACGGCTTTCAACATCAATAAGAAGTTGAAAGGCAAGATCGATTTCACCATGGCGTTCGCGCTATCGGACATCAAAGCGCAAGTCGAAGGATTGATCTTCAAGGGCTTCGCGACAGAATGTGGCTGGAAACGCCTGCCAGATATTCTGCGTTACATGCGTGCGATTGAGCGTCGTATGGAGAAGCTGCCGATCGATCCAAACAAAGACCGTTTGCACATGCTGAAAGTGGAATCAGTGACGAGCGACTACAAAGAGCTGCTCAACAAAATTCCGAAAGGCATGGTGATTCCTGAGAACGTGAAAGAGGTCCGTTGGATGATCGAAGAGCTTCGAGTGAGCTTCTTTGCTCAACAATTGGGGACTCCGTACCCAGTTTCTGATAAACGTATCAAAAATGCGATTGATGCTTGCTAAGCGATCGGTACAATAGCGGCAGTTTTTTTCTTGTGGGGTTTGCTGAGTAATCAATGGTTTGTCCAGTGGCAAGCTCGATTGGTACAGTAATTGCAGTTATTTACCCACAAGTGATTTTAAGTCACAAGGGAGGCAATGGTTCGCCTCCCTTGTGTTTGCAGTACCAACCTCTGCTTGATGCAGAAGTGGGTAATAATAAAGAGTAAAGGTTGATGATGAAGAAAACTCTATTGGCAGTGGCACTTCTAAGTGCTTCTTCTGCAGCAATGGCAGATTCATGGATTTATGGTGGTGCTTCTGTAGGTCAGTCTGACTACAAAGGCGAAACAGACACGTCTTACTCTGTACACGTAGGTACAGGTATTCTGCCAATCATCGGTATCGAAGCGGGTGTTACTCAACACGGTGAATTCAAGATCGCTGGTCAAGAAACTAAACTGACTTCTTACTACGCTGCGCTTAAACCAAGCATCGACTTCGGTCCTCTGCATGTTTACGCGAAAGGTGGTATCCACCAGTGGGATAAGAAAGTTTCTGGCGGCAAAGACGACGATGATGTGGATCTAATGTACGGTGTAGGTGCGGAATACTTCATTTTCGGCCCTATGTCTGTTGGCGCAAGCTACATGAACTACACAGCGGGCAAAGACGACATCGGTACGTTCTCTCTAAACGCGACACTGCACTTCCTATAATCGTCGAACATTTCGAAGATTTATTTGATAAACACCGGCAACGCGCCGGTGTTTTTTTGTCTGTAAATCACACAAATAGACATTGAACAGAAATTATTCATTTCTTATTCTTAAAACCTGCCACTTTTTGAATATAGTATTTACCTAGATACATAAGGAACGCGATGCAGTTCGCGTGATGTTCCGTTCAGGAATCGAACAGGAAAGGTATAACTATGAAAACAAAACTCTCGTTATTGGCTTTGGCGCTATGCTCAACATCTGCACTTGCTGACTCTTGGCTTTATGCTGGTGGTCAAATTGGTCAATCAGACATCGATAGCGAAAACGACACCACTTATGGCATTCATGTCGGTACGGGGATCTTGCCGTTGATTGGTATTGAAGTGGGCTACTTCAATCATGGCCAGGTGGATTTAAATCTTGGTGGTAACCGAGGTGATGTGGATTTCTCTTCCTTCTACTTAGCCGCAAAGCCAAGTATCGACTTTGGTCCTCTGCACGTTTACGCGAAGGGTGGTATTAACGCGTTTAACGTCGAATACAATGGTAACCTGAGCAGCTTGGACAAAGACGATGGCGTGTCTTACATGTACGGTGTTGGCGCGGAATACTTCTTGTTGGACAACATTTCTGTCGGTGCAAGTTATCAAGCGTTTGGTGTTGATATCGATGGGGACAGCGATACAGTAAGTAGCATCACAGGTAACGTGACGTTCCACTTCTTATAATATGACTTTAGACTGAGTCGTTCGAATCGTAAGATTTGAATAGGAAGAATGAGAAAAGCCCGCCGTTATTTTTGAATAAAGTAACGACGGGCTTTTTGTTTAGTCCTGAATCGGATTAGGTCGGCATTGTATGTTGGTTAGAGGGACAAACTTGTCGTCTTTCTCGTAATAAACGCCACATTCCTCTTCACGAAGTTGCAAGGTGTATTGATCGGGCAATTCTGTTTCTGCGCCGTTCAATGGCATGTTGTAACTCTCCATCAATTGCCCAGAAACGATCAACAAATGTGAGTTTGTTTCGAAGGTATTTGACGCAATTTTTGGCGGCACTTGGTTGCCTTGAATCGTTGTGATAGCTTGCTGGATTTCCGTAACGGTATCGCCAGAAGTCTTAATACTTAAAGCATTCACCATATCGTCATTGTGATTTGATGATGAACATCCCATTAGCATCATGCTAAAACCCGCACCGGTAAGCAAGGTCAATGTTTTAGTTAATTTTGACATGAATAGCCTCTTGTCGCAGTGGATCAAGCTGTTGATTTAGTGGAGTACCACCCAGCATAGGCATCGCTCTTGGAGCTGCCGCCACAGCCGGTGCAGGAGGACAAGTTCCTGTGTTCATGTAGTTTAGCGCTGCAGACAGCATGCCTTCAGAGCTGTTACCCAATGGCTTGGTCAAGTCATCTGCTACAACACAGCCTTCCACTTTGTCATCTATACCAATATTAGACGATACTAGACTTTTTGCTGTCGGTGTAAAGCCATCGGCAAAATCACCAAAGCCTTTTGCGTTAGAAGACTTGAACTGAATGGTGTAGTACATGTTGCCGCAGTTTTGTTCTGGAGAGAAACCGTATGGCTTACCCGTTGTCGTGGTACCAATTTGAACCACGTCAACATCAATACCGCGAAGACCATTGATGAGAAGTTCACTTGAAGACGCGGTGTTGTCAGTAGTCAGAACATAAACGCGTTTCGCAGTTAATGTCGGTAGGGCAATGTCAGTCAAGATACCTTTACCCCAATCAATTTCAGTATCGACAAAGTTATAAACGTTATTTTCTACCTTGCCAGAGTTCATGATCTTGTCGTTGTAAATCAGCTCAGCGAAAGTGGCATTAGAATGTGTGCCAGCCAACATGTAGCCGACTTGCGCAGACTGCCAAACTAAACCACCACCGTTGTAGCGTAAATCCATCACGATCTCATCAACGTTTGCCGCTGACAGCTGATTAAACGCATCGATAAGTGGCTGTTGCGCAGTCACTTCAAAAGCGTTGTATTGCATGTAACCGACTTTTGTTCCGTTGTTGTCGATGACTTTTACATTGCGAACTGGGCTTGTTGCGACATCTGCCGATGTCAGAGTCACCACCTTCGGAGCGCCATCAACGGTTTCAAACGTGAAGGTGTAGTTTTGACCTAGCGTAGGAGAGAAAAGCGTATTGTTGATGAAATCAATCTCAGAGCTCGAAGAGGTGTTCACAACATCAACATCATTGATTTTCAATAGCTTGTCGCCTCGAGCAACGCCATTTGAAGAGGCTGGAGAGTTATCTTCTGTGTAAGAAATGATGATTTCTCGCGGTTCATAGCTTTGAACGAATTTCCAGTTAAAGCCGAAACCAGCAACAAGACCCGCTTGTTGTGATTTCATGAAATCGTCGTAAGAGCGAGTGAAGTGGAATCGATCCTTGTATTGACCAGTAGCCGTTCTTTCTGTAGTCACCAGTGAATCAAAATAAGCTGCAACGGTAGGGAAGTTGTCCGGGTTGATATCTGGGATCTCGTCATACCAAAGGTAGGTATCATTACTGAACGCACGTAAGAACATTTTTTCTTGCAGTGCTGAACCTGCTTGGTCTGGATAATAATCCCCTGTGTATGGGTCAATACCTGTTCTAGCGATGCTACATTTATTTGCAAACTCGCTAGCTGGGGTAGAAAAGTCTCCTGCTGACCAGGTTATGTTATTGCCGACTGCAGTGCTAGAGCTATCTCCACCGCCGCCTCCACAGCCTTGTAATAATAGAAGAGGGAGAGTTGCCACCAACGCTGTGTTCTTATACTTCAACATAAATTTCCTTATTTCTGTGACATTTATAGATTTGAATTGTTTTTAATAAATTGCCTATAAGTCACTCGAATGTATAGATCTTGTTCGTTACTGTGCAAACACTAAGCAAATTAGTGTGATTGGTATCATATAAATTAGAGTAAATAATCAGTTTACTAATTTAGTTAAATCTAAAAAATCATTAATAAATTAGCAAGTTAGTGCTATTTGTGACGCGAAAATTCACGATGACACTTCAGTAATTTTAGACGATTGAAAGTGGTTTCAGAAAAGCATTAAACGATAGAAGAATGCTAGGCAAACAGTCCGAGCATGACGAGAGTCGACGCTTTGTGGTCGACTCTTTGAGTTTTTGGAATTAAGAAATTTGATCGAGTTGGTACTGATACTTTCGCTCTAAGGCTTCATTGCCCGCAGCGCGTTCTAGTTCCACCATTAGGCGGAGAGAGGGTTTCTTGACTCCGTACATTTGGTTAAAGCGCATCAAGCGAATACGGGCATCGGTGTAGTTTCCGCTGTCGATCTCTAGCTTAGCTAACTGAAGGATAGATTTGGGACGGTGAGGGTCATGGTCGATAGCGCGAGTGAAGTAGTACTTCGCTTTTTCAGCTTGATTCGACTTTAGTGCACAAAATCCAGCGTTCTCGTAACTAGCAGGGATAAGGTAATAGTAAGGCTGCTCGATCGCTCGATTGAACATTTTATCTGCTTGACTGTATTCACCTTGTTTACACAGGAAGGTGCCGTAATTGTTCAGTACGTTACCATTTTTGGGATGCTGGCGAAGAGAGCGTTTGTACATCTGTGCTGCTTTGGAATCTTCACCTACGGTTTCGTAATAGTGCGCCATCGATAGTTGTGCACGATAATAGTTTGGTGCGTGGGTAAGGGCTTGCTGCAGATTATCGTGTGCTCGGATCATACTGCCACTTTCTAAATAGCCGAGACCGAGAGCGATTCGCGACTCTGCCATAGAAACCGGATCGGCTTTCACGACCGGACTGTTTCCATCTTCATTGACGGTGACACATCCAACCAAACCTAGTTGGCTTGCTAAGACTAATGCACCGAGTTTTCCAAGCTTCATATTTCTGCCCCACATCCCTGATTCACACAGCATGATATGAATTACGATGCAAAAGCCTATTGGGGAAAAAATACTATGCGATCAGGTTAGCAAACTGATACAAAAAAGCCGCCAGTTGGCGGCTTGGTTCACACTCTAAATTCAGGCAGTTAGTCGTCTTTAGTGAAGGCGTCTTCGCTGAAATGATCCAGATCGTACGGCGTTTGTTGGTAAACGCAATAGTTCAACCAGTTCGAGAACAGCAAGTGTCCATGGCTACGCCAACTCGCACAAGGTGGATTGTCTGGGTTGTTATTTGGGTAGTAATTGATTGGAATAGCAGGTTCCATCCCTTCGCCCAAATCTCGAATGTATTCGTTATGGAGTGTATGAGAGTCATACTCTGGGTGACCAGTGACAAACACATTACGCTTGTCTTTTGTGGTTGCTAGATAAACACCCGCGACATCGGACGTTGCGAGAATATTGAGGTCCGTATGTTCTTCTAAAAACTCCGGTGAGAAATCTGCATAGCGAGAATGTGGTGCTAAGAACGTATCATCGAAACCACGCAGAAGAGGGTGGTACTGATGGTGGATAGAGTGATGGTACACGCCTGATAGCTTTTCTTTGCGTGTTTTCTTTGGCAAGTTATATAGAAGTTTCAAACCTGCTTGTGCAGCCCAGCAAACATAAAGTGTGGACGTGACGTGATCTTTTGCCCACTCCATAATGGTCTTCAAGTGATCCCAATAAATCACATCTTCAAATTGGACCAAACCTAATGGAGCACCAGTAATGATAAGGCCATCGAAGTTCTTGCCTTTTACCATTTCAAATTGACGATAAAATGTGTCTAGGTGTTCCGTTGGTGTGTTCTTACTTGGGCGATTATCGATTCGTAATAGCTCCACGTTCACTTGAAGTGGGCTATTAGAAAGTAGGCGAAGAAACTGAGTTTCTGTCTCAATCTTCTTTGGCATCAAATTGAGAATAAGCACTCGCAATGGACGGATTTCCTGACTCGCCGCTCGACTTTCGCTCATCACAAAGATGTTCTCTGTCCTTAATACATCGCTAGCGGGTAACTGATCTGGAATTCTAATTGGCACGGCTTTCTCTCCCTAAGCTTAACTTTTTAGACGTCTATACTTCTAAAGCTAACGTAATTAGTAACGGATGTCGATATGAAATGTGACTTTGAACCGGATTTCTTTTGTTCCTACTTTCATCTCACACAGGAGCCAAACACACAAAAGGGGCTCTACGTTTGAAAATAGTGCTCGTTAGAATAAAAAACCTAAGTCGAACTGTTCTAATTTTAAATATGCCAATCACTTTTTTCAGTAAGTGAATACTTGATTGCGCTAGCAATCCGGAAGGTTAAATTATACTGAAGTAAGATAATTAAAATTATTAATTCGTTTAATTTAATTGGATTATATTCTAACTCTTGTTTTTATGTGATGTCTTGTTAAAGGTTATGACAAGTTACTTTGTCTTTTATCGAATGATATGCTAACAACTAATTTTTAATATCTAGAATTTGGCTGTGTACGATTGAAATTGATGAAGTAATAAATTAAAGTTTGAATTTATAGGAAACAACGACCCCTATAAAGTTATTGTAGGAAAAAGCCGAATAATGATCTTATTAGTAAGTTGAGAAGCTAGAGAGGGCTGAGTCTTTTTGAAGCCCAATCAGGAGAAGGTTTCAACGCAAGTGAGCTTCTAGAGGCAGGTGAACGTTTGTCTTGTCATCATAACCTACTCATGTTGACCTACTTACGTTGCTAGACACCGTTTTCAACACTCTTAGATCACAATTAGGATGAGCCTTAGATAAGAACTCTATTTAGATATTGTGTGATTTAAATAGAACAAAGATTGATAAGATTAAATTAGAAATAAAATATAGGCTTGTAAGTTAGTTCTGATATATAAACATATTAGTGACAAAATTTTTGATTCTTGATGTTGGATCTATTTTGATGATTGAGAATCATACATTATGCATCATTCATTAACACGTCAGTTAGTGTAGGTGGTTTATTAAAAGGTGATGACAGGAATAATATAATGATATTGAAACTATTTCTGTTGATGCAGTGGAAACTCACCTTGTTGATATAAACCGGAAAAAGCCCAGCGTTCGCTGGGCTTTTTTTTTATGTGTCTTATGCCAGTTGGTCATTACCTTCGATCAAGTAGTGATTACTGATTGAACCTGCGGTTCTAGCGTTTAGATGAGGCACATACTCTGGGTCATTCATAAAGTCGAGGGCTGCTTGGCGAGAAGGCCATTCAATGATAATGCGAAGCGCCGGAGCTTCACCATTGCCTTCTAGTCGTTCATGCACGTTAGTTCGTGCGATGTACTTGCCACCGTGTTTTTCCACCAGTGCGTTCGAGACGCTGACATAAGCAGGTACCCAGTCTTGGGCTGTAGGGGTTACATCTAATACTGAATAGTAAGTCACGGTATGCTCCTTGATTGCACGTTAGCCGATGAAATTTAGCTTAATGCAGTCTGGTCATTTCGATAAGAGAGAGCGGGCTCGAAACACTTTTTAGATTCCATTGAAAATCCAAATCGATTCAGGGTTATTGCTCAATTGGTATGAACTATCGACTCAAACTGACGCTCTGCAATTGTGATTGCGGCAAGATTTCTGAGTACATTTTTGTGTAACGAATACGGTAGCGTTTGAAGAGAATTATGAGATCGAGTTAGTATAAATTTTGAGCCTTAATACCAATAAAGACACTAATTGGCTCGCCAGCACGTACTTAAATACGTTGTATGGAAAATCATCGTCAGTGGAGGACATTATGTTCGGTATGTTTAAAAGAAAAGAGACCATTCAGAGCATTGCACATCAAGTTCCTAACGTCTTGCTTAGGGAGTTTGGCGATAAGGACGTTTATCTGCCAGACGAAGTCGACCAAGCGTTGGCCGAACTTGGGCACGACAAATTGGAAGACATGACGCGTTATCAATACGCTTACGGCATGTTCACCAGTTTGGCGAGCTATGAGCAGTTAGGTTTAACAGAGGAGCTTGGTAATTACGGCCATTTCCAACGGGAGGTTGGCAAAATGCTTCTCAACACACCAGAACCGATTGATATGCACATCTACTTTGAGCTTTCACAGCAGCATCACTTTAACCATGCCAAAGCGGATGTTTGCAATGAAGCGACTGTGGTCGATAGTGCAGATGGTGGCTATTAATAGTGGCAGAAAGGGCATTCCAAATTCACTTTCTCGCTGACTTCCCCCATGAGTCTGATCTTATTGCACAATGGTACTTTGATGAGTGGGCTTACACTGTTCCTGGTGTGACGCCCGCTCAAGTTCGCGAGAAGGTTTTACTCAAAGCCAATAGCCGCCATGCATTTCCACTTTCATTTGTGGTTCATGACGAAAACAATGACCTTGTAGCAGTCGCTGAACTCAAGATCCGAGAGAACATTCATTTCCCTGAGTATGAGCACTGGCTAGGTGGAGTCTACGTCGATGCCTCATCACGCGGTAAAGGTTATGCTGCTGCGCTGGTCGTTCGTGCACAAAATCACGTGTTTCAACTAGGCATTCCAAAATTGTTTTTGCAATGCGAGCCGCATAATGAAGCTTTGTATCTGAAATACGGTTTCCGTCCTCTGCATAACGCTTCACACAACGGAGTCCAGACTATCATTATGGTTTGGGAGTCATCCGAGCTAAGTTCTTGATATCTTTCATCCCCCCCATGTTAGTGCAATTTAAATCGCCATTAGCTAAAAGATAAGCAGGCTATAAGTAACTATGTGCATATTTTGACGTTGGTCAAAAATGTGCCACTTTCTCCGTCGTTTTTATTCAACTTGTTCAATACTCATTTGAAGTTGGATGTCGAGTTTTGGAATGAAGATCATGGAGAGGGATATGCGAAAGTGGCTAGGTGCACTCACGCTCACTGGGTTATCAGCGTGCAGTTTATCTGATGATATCTACATGGAAGGGCGAACACTTTACTTTAATGGCGAAATAACCGCGGAGAGCGTGCGAGAAGCCATCGAGCTTGCCAATGTTCAACCCCATGGTGTTGTTGCCTTGATGATAGACAGCGACTCAGGCGAGTATCGACCAGCTATGGAACTAGGACGTTGGGTTTACAACAATCAGGTTCATTTAATCGTCAATGGAACGTGTGCCTCTGCCTGTGCGAACTATGTTCTAACAGCGGCACCGAGTACTTTGGTTATGAAAGGCTCGGAAGTGCTTTGGTTTGGTGGCGCCATGCAAGATGAATGGGACACCGATGGCTTTGATCAACAAGAACTCGAACAATGGCATCAATCCTTAAGTTTATGGCGTCAGCATGAAGAAGCCTTTTTTGCGTTGGTGGCGGTAAATCCAAAGATCACCATGTTTGGGCACTTGAACAAACGTGAAAAATTACACAAAGCAGGTTGCGATACCAGCAACGCAGCTTGGATGTATCACATTGATGATATGCAAAAGTTGGGGTTGGACAACATCGTTTATGCGGACCCAAATTCGTTACTCACAGCCAGAAATGACGCGTCTGCCTGCGTGATTAATTTGGAAGAGACCGACTTCTAACTGCGATTATTACGCTGGTGTAAATGTGAGTTGCATCACTTTTTATAGCGTACTGACGGATTTTGATTATAATGCGCCGCTCAGAGATTCGATATGTCATCGAGTTCAGGTTAATTGAGCGTTGTTTGCCTTATGTTCAAAATGCTTGTTTCTATGCCTCCACTGGTTGCGCTGTCTATTGCTATCGTGTGTGAGGTGATTGCGACTTCTTCTATTCCAAAGACAGAACAGTTTACTAAGTTGATGCCGAGCACCGTGGTTATAATCGGTTATGGTATCGCTTTTTTCCTACTGTCTGTGACCGTAAAAAGCATGCCAGTTGGTATTGTATATGCGATCTGGAGCGGGGCGGGGATTGTACTTGTGGCTGCTGTTGGTTACTTCCTATACGGACAAAAGCTCGACCTTGCTGCGCTTGTTGGTATTGGCTTCATCCTCACTGGTGTGATGATTGTTAACTTGCTGTCTAAGACGGTTGGTCACTAACCTAGAAATTCCAAACACAAAAAAGCCGCGATTCGTTCGCGGCTTTTTGCTATCTGATGAGGGGGATGAACTAATTCACCATCACCTCAATCAACTGACCTTGTCGGCGACGTTTGCGGTTTCGGTACATCACGGCCCCAATCGCTGGCAAACTAAAGGCAATGAAACCAAGAATCAATGCATAAGCACCTGTCTGAGCGCTTATACCTGCTGGTACATCGAATGAAACGAAGATGGTCACCAGACAGCTCATCAAACCTAAAGCAGCCACCAACATCATGCCAAACTTGCCGCCAGGCACACGGAATGGACGTTCAATATCCGCATGTTTACGACGTGACACCAAGAAGCTGACGAAGATACAGATGTACATCACCATGTAGAGCTGAGTCATGAGTATGTTCAATAGCCACATGCCTTGGTTTACGTTTGGTACCAAGATAAATACCAAAGAGAGCACGCTGACGATGGCACCTTGCAGGAGTAGCAATGGAACCGGCGCTTGGTTCTTGTTCTCTTTCGATAGCGTCAAAGGCATGAAGTGGTCTTTTGCTGCAACATGCAAGCTCTTGGTCGGAGCAATAATCCAGTTGTTTAGGCTCGCTAAGCTACCAAATACAATTGCTAGAGCGATAACTGGCAGCATGAATGACATGTTCAAATCATCAAAGAATGCTTTGAACGCCAGTATCACGCCTTCACTCAAGCTTGAATGATCGCTGGATACCACGGAAGAGATGGAAAGCGAACACGCGGTCAGAGATACCAGAATCAACACGGTGGAAGCGATCAGTGCTTTTGGGTAAGTCTTTTGCGGATTATCGACTTCACTCGCGTAAGAGGTGGTGATCTCAAGCCCAGTTAGGGAAAGCACAACCGCAGTAAAGCCCGCACCAATACCGTCTTGTGAGAAATCAGGTAACCAGTCAGATGCATGACGAAGTGAAATATGTGACTCGCTTGGGTTGGTATAAGCCCAGTAACCACCTAAGCCGATGATCAGCAGGATAGGGAAGATAAGCCCCAAAGTGCCAAAGACGTTGGTAATGAGGGAGGACAAACGCAAACCAAATATGTTGACCAAGGTCAGTGCCCAGAAAATCACGTTAATCATTATCAACATGAAGATATTGTTCTGTGCCAGTTCAGGAAAGAAAGGATATGCGCCCGTCGCAACAATAAAGGAAATGAGCGGTGGGTAGTAGACGATGTTCTCTGCGTACTGATACCACACAGTCGCAAAACCAAAGTTTGGCCCAAGGGTCTCTTTACCCCATAAGTACACACCGCCCTGTTGCGGGTAAGTGGTGCTCAACTCTGCACAAACTAATGCGGTTGGAACGAAGAAGCAAAGACCTGCCAATAAGAAGAAAGAGATGGCGTGACTACCAAATAAGGCGGCACCCGGAATGTTCCTTATGCTGTCGACGGAAGTAACCGTAATCATGATGACAGAAAAGACACTGAGTTTGACGGCGGATTTGGCGATATTGCTCATTCGATACCTTTAATGATCGAGCCACGAGCCTCGGATGGAGAGCCCGCGTGCTACAAGTAAGACGGGCGTATTGTAGGGCTGTGAGAATCTGTGGGTATATAGCCAAAAACGGTATGTATTTACCCAAAAATGAAGCGAAATGCCAATGGTTTATTCGTAATCAATTTAAACGTTTGCTCTGGTTAAAAAACGCAAAATCGATTTAAAAAATGCATATTAAAAACGTGTTTATAGCGAATTATTTATTACCGGAACTCGAGAAATTGATGGGAAGCTAGCCAAAGTTTGACTCTGACCTTGGGGGAAGGTCTAGATTAAGAGCAGTTAGCGTGATTCAGAAAGTGGAGAAAACCATGGGATGTTGTAATCAAGCGCCAAAGGGCGGCACTGGCAAGCTCTCGTATTTGTTGGGGTTAGTCGCGGTGTTGTTTGTTGGGATCTTGGTGTTAGCCGCTGTTTTTGGCTAAGTCAGAGACAATAAAAAACACGCTCGTGGGCGTGTTTTTCGTATCTTTAGTCTGGCTTTAAAAACGGGTATTAGCTAAACCGATGCCGAAGAAAATAAACAAACCCCCACTTACGTAGTTCAGCCACTTGCTGGTTTTCGAAGAAGTGAGCATGGCCTTAACCTTAGTGGCAAAGAAAATCACAAACAAAAACCAACTAGCAACGATGCTTGCCTGAAGAGCACCCAACATGATGCTTTGCTCGAGAATGTGTTCAGGTTGCACAAACTGAGGGAAGATAGAGAGGTAGAACAACACGATTTTTGGATTAAGCAGGTTAGTTAATAGCCCCTTCACAAAGGCTTGCTTGAGAGTCTGTTCCTCGATTTTACGGTCGAGTTTTAACTTTTGGTCTGCCAGTTTAAGTCCACTTCTTAGGTTATTGATGCCCAACCAAATTAAGTACGCAACACCCATCCACTTTAATATATTGAACGCCAGCGCTGATTGTGAAAGCAACAAGCTCAACCCTTTTGCGGAGACAAAAGCGTGGATCAGAAAGCCAAGTGCCACACCGAAAATATTGGCAATAGCAAAGCGACGACTCTGCGTCAGTGCGGTAAACAAAATCAGCAAAGCGTTAGGGCCGGGTATCACAGCGAGAAAGAAAACGATGCCGCCAAACGCCAACAAGGTATCGAGGTTCATACTTGTTCCAATTAAAGAGAATGTCTCATAGCTATTATGGCGAGACTTTACACCCACATGTGTTGAAAAACAAACGATTAGAGTGCGACGTCATCGTCAGTTTTGACCGGATAAAAACGCTTCGATATAAGACTTTTTCTCTCTTATAAAATCGATAAACAATTGCGACTTCTGCGGTAAGTGTTTTCTGTCCTGATATACCAAGAGCATGGTTTTATCTTGAGGGACCCAATCATCCAAAATCACCGTAAGCTGTTGGGCTTGCAATTCTTGGTAGAGCATAGACTTTGGCAGATAACAGACGCCTGTGCCATCCAAGCAAAGTTGTTTGCTAACAAAGAAATCATCGGTTGTGACGCTGCCAGCTTCGGTCACTTCTACCACTTCATCTTTCAGGCTAAATCGCCAAGGTAAAAAGTATCCTTCCACGTGATTGCGGATGCACGGCGCTGCATTCAATTGACGCGGGTGTTCGAACTTGGGGAGAGCGTTAGCCAGAGCATTTGAAATGGCCAAAACATACTTCACGGGAGAGAGCGGAATCGCCACCAAAGAAGAGTCGTTCAATGGGCCTAAACGAAAGGCGAAGTCCAAACTCTGCTTCGTCATATCCTGATATCGATTCGACGAAGCAAGGTTGATCTTAATCGTGGGATAGCGCGCTTGAAATTCCGCAAATAGGGAGGCGAGTAGATTCTGACTGAGTGCACGAGGCGCAGTAATATTGAGTGTGCCAATCGGCTTGCTCGCGGCATCCTCCGCTTCATGATAAAGCTCGCTGACCGTATCTGCGATTAACTGTGCTTTGGGCAAGACTTGTTGGCCGAGTTCAGTGAGCGACAATGAGCGAGTGGAGCGATTAATCAACTTGCCGCCAAGCTCAGCTTCCAACTGCTGAATCTTCCTACTCACGGTTGTTGTCGGCACATTGAGTTGCCTTGCCGCTTCAGCAAAGCTATTGAGCTCAATGACGCGCGCAAATAAAGGCAAGGCAGATATCTCTTTCATGTTAACTCTATTTTTCTTCATCCCGAATATGGGATAGTGAAGCCAAGATTAGCTGTCTAGTCAATTCTTACGGGATTAACTAAAGTTACTCCATACCGCAGCGGCATGCTGCAAATACAGAACATACGCTCAATCTCGGTAGGAGAACATCATGGACATTCTAGTTTTAGGCGCAACTGGTAACACAGGCTCTGAAGTGGTTCGTCAACTACAACAAACAGACGCAGATTTTGGTGTCATGGTAAGAGGTGCCAGCTCAACAGCGACCATGAATCTTCAGCCAGAACAAGTTCGTGAGGGTGACTTTACCGACGTTGCTGCGATGGAAAAAGCGATGCAGGGTGTGAAACGTATTTACGTTTCTATGCCGATTCATCAAGACAATAAGCTTTGGGTGGAGAACGTCATCGCAGCGGCAAAAGCAGCGAATGTTGAACATGTTGTTAAGCTATCGGGCATGGGTGCTAAGAGCGATGCGGGTTCAGAAATCATTCGTACCCATGTGGTGACCGATGATTTAGTCAAAGCATCAGGTTTGGCTTGGACCATTATTCAGCCGAACTCTTTTTTCCAGAACCTCTTTGGTAGCTTAGCGACCATCAATGCAATGGGTAAATTCTTCTTACCGCTCGGTAATGCAAAGCAAAGCGTGGTGGATATTCGTGATGTAGCGGCAGTTATTGTTGAATCGCTTATTGGAGAAGGTCACGATGGCCAAACGTATTTACTTTCTGGCCCTGAAGCACTGACTTTTGCACAGCAAGCCGAAGTGATCTCTCAAGCGTCAGGCAAGCAAATCGAATATGTGGCTGTTTCTGAACAAGACGCCGCCGCAGCGATGAAAGAAGCAGGAATGGATGAATGGTTCGCCAATGCGTTGGCTGAAATCATGGCTTGGTTCGGAACGGGGGCTTACACAGAAGTGACAGACACCGTTGAGCAAGTGACTGGTAAGCCAGCACGCAACTTCGATGACTTTGCGAATGAATTTGTGCATGCCATTGAGAAATAACATCCTAAGAATTTAATGACAGGGGAGCCAAGTGCTCCCTTTGTCGTTTTTTGAATGTGAGATTTCAAACAACCTTATCTTCTCTAAAGCTTTATAATCATCAAGAGATTATCAAATAGGATTAGATAATATGTTGCTTGAAGATCTTCAAGTAGTGCTCAAAGTCGCTGAGTTTCGTAGCATTACAGGAGCCGCGACCGCATTAGATATGAGAACCGCCACGGCCAGCGCGGCGGTAAAAAGAGTCGAAGCTTCTTTAGGGGCTGAGTTGTTTGTGCGAACCACGCGCCATTTGCGTTTATCCAGTGCGGGTGAGCGTTATCTTCCTCAGTGTGAAAAAGCACTCGAACTGTTAGAACACGCGAAACAAAACATGCGTGAAGATCTCGATATTATTGACGGGGAAGTGCGAATCGCGCTTTCTTCCGATTTGGGACGAAACTTAGTTACGCCTTGGCTCGATGAGTTCATGGACAGTTATCCGCAGGTGACGCTGAGAAGCAACATCAGTGATAGCAACGTGGACTTCTATCGAGACTCTGTCGACATGGCACTGCGTTACGGTGCACCGACAGATTCCAGCATGTACGGGTTTAAAATCTGCAATGTGCCAAGGTTATTGTGCGCAACGCCAGAATATCTTGCGGAACATGGAACGCCTAAGCATCCACAAGACTTAATCGAACATAATGGTTTGTTGTATCAACTTCACGATACGTTGCAGGATGTTTGGGGATTCAGTGATGGTGATAGTGAACACAAGGTCAAACTCAAAGGCAATCGAGCTTCCAATGACGGCGATTTAGTCCGACGTTGGTGTGTCTCTGGAAAGGGCTTGGCTATCAAATCGTGTTTGGATATGTCGCAAGATTTGCTCAAAGGCAATGTGGTGAATGTCATGAGTGAATACAAACCAACACCAACGGAACTGTGGCTGATTTGTCCGAGCAGACAATCAATTACGCCAACCGTAAGATTACTGCGCGATCTGTTCAGAGAAAAAACTAAAGTCATTCTTACTGATCTGGTTGAAAGTGGTTTATTGGAACAAAGCGTACTTAAAAACTGACTCAACAAGGGAGCCTTTTCGCTCCCTTTTTCCTTTTATTGGGCGATAGACGAGAGAGGTACTCTCGGGTCGCTCACTCTGTCAACATTCATTTCTCGAAACGCAACTACTCGCTGCGGCGGAACTACCGCTTGCCGTCAGTACAGTAAGCCGCATTTTTATTACAATTCGACGAAAATCACGGCATTTTTCTTAGATTTGATAAAGTCGCCCGCAATCTCCGAAAGTTCCTATTGTGTAGCGTGTCAAAGAGCTCTACACTCCGCGCGCTTTAGTTTTTAATAAGCACAGTCAATGATAATAACTTTTCGTATTTATCGTTGTTTTTAAGGATTTTTATAGACGAATTCGTCTGATGACACACTCATGAACAAGCACAAAGCACCAAAATTCAAGGCAGAATTTTTGGCACCTCGCTACTGGGGCACATTGATCATAATTAGCATCATGTACCTTCTTAGCCTCCTTCCATTTCGTGTACAACTCGCGCTAGGAAGCGGAATTGGTCGCATTGCGATGCGATTAATGAAAAAACGACAAGTCACGATCAAACGTAATTTAGAGCTGTGTTTTCCTAGCATGAGCGACCAAGAGCGTGAGGCGATAATAAAAGAAAATATCGATAACGCGGGCATCGCACTGTTTGAAACCGCGATGGCGTGGTTTTGGTCAGACAAACGTGTCAGTAAGCATGTCAACATCGAAGGGATGGAACATATCGAAGCGTTAGAACAACAAGGTAAAGGTGTTCTGATGTTAGCGGTGCATTCTATGAATCTAGAACTTGGTGCGCGAGCATTTGGGATCCAAAAGTCGGGTTCTGGTGTTTACCGCCCAAACAACAACCCATGTTTTGACTACTTCCAATACAAAGGACGTTCTCGCTCGAATCGTACTTTGATTGATCGTAAAAATGTAAAGGGCATGCTGGAAGCACTGAAGACAGGCCAGCGTGTTTGGTATGCTCCTGATCACGACTATGGCACACGTCGATCGACGTTTGCGCCTTTGTTTGCGGTAAAGCGCGCCTGTACAACAACGGGAACCAGTTTGCTGGTGGATGCTACGGATTGTGCCATTGTGCCATTTACTATGGTTCGTGAAAGCAATGGGCAATACACTTTAACCATTAGCGCGCCAGTTGAAGGCTTCCCTAAAAACGATCCAGACCAAGCGGCAGCGTTCGTAAATAAGATTGTCGAGAAGTCGATCATGGCATGCCCTGGGCAGTACATGTGGCTGCATCGTCGCTTTAAAACTCGTCCGGATGGGGAATGTTGTTTGTATAAACCCCAACTTGTACCTGCGATTTAACCTACGAGCCCAGACATTTGTTCTGGGCTTTATTTTATCTGTCGATTCAATTCTGCTTGGTTGTTTGCCACAATAGCGACGTTTGATGACCAAGGATGAACCATGCTGACAGGATTGAACCACATTACGATAGCGGTGAGTGATTTAGAACGCTCGCTCGATTTCTATATCAACGCGCTCGGTTTTAAGGGACACGTTAAGTGGAAACAAGGCGCGTATCTTTCTTTGGGTGATCTATGGCTTTGTTTATCGGTCGATAAGCCAGACGAGAAGAGTGATTACTCCCACATCGCTTTTTCTATCTCACAGCAAGACTTCACTGACTTTTCTCATAAGCTTATCGAGCTCGATATTGCTCAATGGAAAGAGAACAAGAGTGAAGGAGATTCGTTGTATCTTCTAGATCCTGATGGGCACAAATTAGAAATCCACAGTGGTGATTTGTACTCGCGATTAGAGAACATAAAGCATCAACCTTATGAAGGTTTAGAGTGGTTGTAGGAGCGTTTTGATGAGATTATTTTTCGCACTGACGTTTGATCAACGCAGTAAGTCACTGCTCAGGCAAATCCAAGATAGACTTCAACAACAAGGGATAGCAGGGCGCTACACTTGCGAAGATAATTTTCATATCACGTTGGCCTTTATCGGTGAATCGACAGAAGAAGAAACGCAGCGTCTTATTGATATTCTTCATCAACTTAGCTGCCGTTGTGAGCAGATTACGGTCGATCACCTAGGTTCATTTCGCCAAAGTGGCAGGCAACTGGCTTGATTGGGGATTAAAGATAATTTAGCGGTTACAACACTGCAAAACGAACTCATAGAGGCATTAGAACTGCATGGCTTTGTGACTGAGTCACGTGACTATGTTCCTCACATCACACTTGCTCGCCACGTCGATAAACAAGCACCACTTGATGCTATTGAGATATCACCTCTACCACTCCCTGTATACTCAATCGCTTTAATGGAAAGCAAAACGGTTGATGGGAAGCTCGTTTATCACGCGCTAGAAGAAGTGGTGTGCTAGCGCTTTCTATACATCAGTTCAGCCAGTAATCCATAATGGCTGAGCTGATTTCTAAATGATTACCGTTTTTTAGCTTGGCTTTTTCGACAGGTTTTCTGCCAGTTTCCCAGCGACAAGTTGGAACGCTTCTAGCTCTTCCTCAGACACATTTAACGTCATCTTTTGAAAGATCTCAGCATCAACGGCTTTGATCTTCGCCAACACCTCATTGCCTTTTTCGGTGGTCAACAAACACTGGCTGCGTTTATCTTCTGGATTCGGTTTCTTCTCAATAAAGCCTTCTTCAATCAACGTCTTAATTAAGCGTGTGACTTGTGCTTTATCTCGGTTTAAGAAGTTCACCACATCCATTGCCGTACATGGTGACTGTTTGCTAATGATTTTTATCACCCGCACATGCATAGGCGCGATAGGGAGTTCTAGTTGCTCAATTTGCTCGTGCAATTGACGCTTTAAGATGTGCACAAGATGGAACAGATTATCCAGCGATTTTGGATTCGACATGTAACACTCCAAACAAAAGTGGTTGACAATGTCAACCAAATAACTATAGTTGACATTATCAACTTAATTGAGAGTAACTTCAAGAGCGAGAATTGAATGACAGAATCCTTGACCATGTCGAATGAACTGACACAACCGGCGAAGACGCCACTGATTCATAAAATTGCTGTTGTATTAGGGATGATGACACTAATGGGAGGGACACTGACAGGCGTAATGACTTACATGAACGTAGGCTATTCCGATTCTTTCTTCAGCGATTGGTTGCGCTCATTCTTAATGGCGATTGTTGTCCTTATGCCAACGGGTATGGTGATGATGACGCTAATGACCAAACTGGTTGGCAAGCTATTCAGCCGCGCCAGTGAAAAGCAGAAAAACCTTGTGGTTGGTGTCTTTATGGCGCTGATTATGGAATCCGTCATGGCGTTTATCACCGCCGCTCACAACATAGGGTTTGAGGACGTATCCGTATTTGGATCTGCTTGGTTAAAAGGACTTTTCGCTGCGTTACCTGTAGCAATGGTGTTGATGACCATTACATCCATGACCATCAAACCAAAGATTGAACGCTTTCTAAAAAGCGAGTGAATATTGATTGGAGAAATGAGATGAGAAAAGACAACCACTACCGCATTACTATTGAAGAAGTAAACGTAGAAGAAGGCCGTGAAGCAAAAAGCTTGAGCTTTGAAGTTCAAGATCGCGAAGACATGTTGAACATCGTAGATAAGATCGGCCAGGGCAGTGGACTAGAATCTGCAGATGCGACACGCGTTGGTGTTGCACTTCGTCTGCTTGGCCCTGTGATGATGAAAGATCGCAAGCATCCGTTATTCGCTGATTTCATGCCGCATTTCAGAAACTTCATGCAAAACTTGAAAAGCACAGTGAAAGGGAATCAAGCTTAATCTGGACCTTCTCAACACTTTGAGTCGCTTCAAACACAAATAAAAAGGCTGGTATTAGACCAGCCTTTTTATTTGTGTGATGACTTGGCGAAATTTATTTACCCAAGTATCGGCTTTCTAGATGTGCTTTGAAGTGCTTCGCGTTTAATACTTCACCTGTTGCTTGAGTCACCAAATCATCGGTCGAGAACAGGCTACCTTTGCTCCAGATCTTGTCTGATAGCCAAGTAAAGATTGGTGACAGATCGCCAGAGCGAATCGCGGCATCTACGTCCACGGTTTTCTGCATCGCTGCCATAAATTGCGCCGCGTACATCGCGCCAAGCGTGTATGATGGGAAGTAACCAAAGGCGCCATCTGTCCAGTGGATATCTTGCATACAACCGTTCTTAAAGTTGCCTTCTGTTGACAGACCCAAGTAAGCCTTCATCTTTTCATTCCAAAGCTCTGGAACGTCAGTGTGCTTGATTACGCCGTTCATTAGGTCGCGTTCAATCTCGTAACGTAGGATAACGTGAGCAGGATATGTCAGTTCGTCAGCGTCAACGCGGATGAAACCTTTTTCTACGTGTGTGTAGATTTTCGACAAGTTGTCTTGAGCAAACTCAGGACCTTCAAAGTGGTTAGAAGCCAGACGAGCAAGGTGCTCAACAAATGCTTGGCTGCGGCCCACCTGCATCTCGAAGAACAGAGATTGAGATTCGTGGGTGCCCATTGAGCGAGCTTGGCCAGCCATTGTGCCTGCTAACGATTTTGGCAGGCCTTGCTCATAACGCGCGTGACCTGTTTCATGCACGATGCCCATCAATGATTGCACGAATTCTTTTTCATCGTAACGGGTGGTAATACGAACGTCTGTAGGAACGCCACCACAGAATGGGTGAACACTTTCATCAAGACGGCCGTGTTCAAAGTCGAATTGCAGCAGCTTCATGACTTCCAAACCCAGTGCTTTTTGCTTTTCAGCAGGGTAATGACCGTTCGGAAGCAGGATGTTATTGGCTTTTTGCTTTTCGATGGCTTCGTCAATCATTGATGGTAACCAGGTTTTCACATCCGCAAATAGCACGTCTAGAGAGGCTGACGTTGTACCTGGTTCGTACAGTTCTAGCATTGCATCGTAAGGTGATGTGCCAGTCGCTTCTGCGCGAATTTGCGCTTCTTCTTGAGACAGCTTAACCACTTCAGCCCAGTTCTTTTCGAAGCCAGCCCAATCGTCATTGCCGCGTTGGGTACGCCAAGCATGCTCACACTTAGAGCCTGCTAATGACTGTGCTTGCACCAAAGATTCAGGCAGCAGGTTTGCTTGTTGCCAATCGCGTTTCATTTCACGCAGTACGGCTTGATCTTGCGTTGATAATGACTCTTCTTCTGCTTGTGCAAACAGGTCACCTAAATGAGGTTGAGTCATAAGAGAGTGCATATGCACCTCTAGTTCAGCCATCGCGTTAGAGCGAGCTTCCGCACCGCCTGCTGGCATGACGGCAGCTTGATCCCACCCTACGATTGCAGATAGGTGACCAAAGTTAGAGACTTTTTTTGAATGTTCGACGAGTTTTTGAAATGCGCTCATGTGACTACTCTTTGTTATGTTCTTTCCTTAAACGCCCCAAATGGGGTCCTTGAACGTACGTTCATATCTCTCGACACCGATGCAGAGAAAAAGGCAGCATCAAGACAATGCCGATAGAGAAGTGTGTCTAATTTACTATTTATTAACAAATAATGCAGGTCTATTGTGCACAAATTCAGTCACTTGTATAGCACACCGCAAAAGTTGCTTGCGAATCAAGCGGATTGACGGTATTGATGGGTGATACACAACAACTTATTAAAAGAATATGGATATTTTAAATTTTGAGGCATTTCTTATTGCCATTACGATTTTGACGCTCACGCCGGGATTGGACACCGCATTGGTGATTCGCAATACAAGTCGCGCAGGTCTTAAAGATGGTTGTACAACCAGCTTGGGGATCTGTTTCGGGCTATTTGTTCATGCGCTATTTTCTGCTGTGGGTATTTCTGCCGTTCTTGCTCAATCTGCTGAACTGTTCCAAATGGTGAAAATGGTGGGCGCCGCTTACCTAATTTGGCTTGGTTTGCGCAGCCTACGTGCACTGATGAAGACAAATGGCGGTATTGCGGTTTCTGAGCAAGCGCATCAAGCTTACAGTGGCAAACGCTCGTTCCGCGAAGTTTTCCTTTCTAATGTATTGATCCCAAAAACCGCCGTGTTTTATCTCGCTTTCTTGCCTCAGTTTGTTAACCCGGAAGGTTCTCCGTTGTTGCAATCAATGATGATGGCTTCAATCCACTTTATTATTGCGATGGTATGGCAATGTGGTTTGGCTGGCGCCTTGAACTCAGCAAAAACGCTACTGAAAAACGCGAGCTTTATGAAGTGGATGGAAGGAGCAACAGGTGCCGTGCTTGTTGCGCTTGGTATTAAACTACTTGTAGAAAAGCCAGCCTAATGCGTGTTCTTATTCGAATTGTCATCGCTTTAGTTCTATTTATTGTCGTCTTACTCGGGATCGTCGCATGGAAGACGGTTCCTCAGTTGAACTTCGCCGAGAAAGGAATGAGGTGGGATTGGCACTGGGCTTACTTTGAGCCGTTTTCCAATGGTATCCAAGCCACGCGCACGCAAGATACTAAACAGCTGTTGTTACGTCGCGTTTACTTAAAAGAGTCAACCGCAGTATTTGTCGGAACCACACTAGACAACAAATTCGAGATTGATGTGGTTAACCAAGAAGCGTGTAAGCCTGAGAGCAGCAAGTGGGTATCTGTATCAGTTAATGGTCAACCTATGTCTCATGTCCCAATGCTTTGTGAAGATTCGGGAGAGAGCTACATTTACCGCTTTGTTGGCAGCAAGCTAAGAAGCTTAGAGTTTGGTATTGAGGATGACTTCATTCGCGAAGACTTCAGTCAATGGCCGATTTCAGAGATAAAGGCGGACCAGTTCAAGCAGCAACACTCTTCTTTCTTTAACAAGCAAGGTGATGGTGAAGAGCACCAATGGTTGCGAGATTAAGTTTCTGGTGAAACTTTGAATAGAAATATAAAGAGACAAGCGTTGGTGCTTGTCTCTTTTTATTTGTCTGGAGGTTGAGTGCTAGATAAGCATGAAGCTTTTTACTCTAACCACTTAATCACGTTATCCCACAGGATTGGGTCTACGTTCCTTGCATCGACTAACTCTTTGTCCATGAAAGGTTGTTGATACACTTCGGACTCGCTCATGATGCCTAGTGTTTTGAACTGGCGGAAGAAGCGCAAAAGACGCATAACGCGATCGAGTCGTTCGTCTTGATGAACGCAACGGTTGATGACAAAACCAATTTTGATTTGGCGAGACTTAAAGATGTGTTTCTCGATCAGCGTATTGATGAATGGCAACGACGCATGCAAATCAATAGGTGACGGTTGCATTGGTATGACTATGTAATCAACGTATCTAAGGTAACGCACTAAGTCGCTCTCTGAGAAGTTTGCCGGAGAGTCGATCACCACGTAATCCGTCGCGTTGCTGACCTTAAGCGTGACAGCAATATTAGACAAACTGCGAAGGGAAGGGTTGTAGCTCTGATTCGGTAGTTCATCAATGCCATCGGCCCAGCGATTGGTAGATTGCTGTTTATCGAAATCTATCAATTCTACCGTATGTCCATTTCCGATGAGTTTGCTGGCCAAACTGGCAGAGAAAGTCGACTTTCCCACACCACCTTTGAGATTTAAGACGATGATCTTTTTCGCTTTCGAGTAAGCGATACTGGTTTGGCGTTGTTTTACAAGCGGCAGCAAACTGTTTTCCCCAAATTACTAAATCAGGGCATTATGTACAAATTGTTAACTTAATTGGTTGGCATCCCATAAAATCATTCCTTGCTAATGCTTATTCTGAAGCTCGTTTTCCCGTATTTGATCAGTGCTCAAAGCAAAGAGTGGTCTGAAATGAGTAAAAAAACCCGCGATGGGGAGTCGCGGGCAAGTTGTTGGTGATTCGTTGTAATTATTATTGAGAGTTAGTCTGCTGCCTGAACGGTCATCTCTGCACCTTCAAACCCAAGTGCGCTTAGCTCATTAGCATCAAAGTTGGTGATAACTTCCACATCGCCCACGCGCTGAGTGTTACCTTGCGGCAAATCGTTCGCTGAGCGAGTGCTGATTCCAAGTGGACTCGCTTGGCCAATTTCAATGGTGCCTGCGTATTGAGACTCTGCATAAAAATCACCGGATACGTAGGAATAGAAAGGTCGTAAGCTCGCACCAGTGGCGTATTGCATGCTACTCAAACCTGCTTCTTTGATTGCCCAACTCCAATCCCACCATTTCACTTCACCCGGAATATAACGGTGATCCCATTGGTAACGAATATCCGCCGATTTATCGCTGCCGCGTCCCATAGTAAAGGTGTGGCTTCGGTATGGACGATTGTCTGGGTGTGTATGCCATGCGTTGCCGCCCCAACGAAGGAATCCGTAGAAGTTCACGTCATAGCTAACGTCGGCATTGAATCGATATGGGTAAGAGATAGTAGAGCGGTACAACTCAACACGCACTGGTAGCTCAGAGTTCGCAGGCACCATTGGACGAGCTTGCAGCGTGACTTGCTCGCTGGTGGATGCGCCGTTCGAGTTTGAGAAGCTTTGGTTTGCTTCAAGCGTAATACTCAGCTTGGTATTACCAACTAATGGCCATTTGAACTCGTTTTCTGTCTTCACTTGCTGGGCAAAGCCGTAGCTGTTGGTCTTCGACCAGTTGGTAGATTCGTCCAGTTTCAAATCCACTACGATTTGCTGCGGCGTGTTACTGTAGTTTCTCGCCATAGCCGTGATGGTTTTAACAAGCTCTCGATCCGATTCAACCACATCACCATGCCAGAAGTTTTTGTCGTTGAGGGTGTAGGTAAAGTTGTCGACGGTGATTTTGGTTTTTTCACCACAACGGTAACCACTGCAAGAGCCACTGTTGTTACCTTGAATCACCCAGCGGTCACCCACGCGGTCAACTTTCATGTCTTCACCCACGTATTGGCTATTGTTGCCGCCAACCCATGCGTAACCAAGATTATGCGCAAGATAACTTAATGGGCGAACAAAGGCAGAGCGATCGGTGACTAACTCATATTGAACATCGATTTCATCGCCTTCTGGAATCGCACGAGCTGGATAGTTCGGGATTTCTGATTGTGCTTCGTCCGGGTAACAGAAGGTTTTGCCATTCGGAGTATCACGTTTAATTAATCCATGATAACCCGGTCCCATGATCACCCAATCGCCTTTGAGGCCCGTGATCTGCCATTGACCCATACGAGCAAGTAGGGCACTTTTTTGCTCTTCAGCTTCATATCGGTCAAGTGGACGATAACCTGCTCGGCAGACATCTTCACCTAACTGGTCGAAGACGATTTGGTCTGGATATATCTTTGCATTTACACCACTTGCGAATGTAGACAGGATGGCGGCGGACAATAAACTAATGTTGATGTTTCGCATGAACGTTCCCTCATGGCTGTATTTTTATTTGTTTTATGTGCTCCGATCTCGAGGACAGGTTTACTGTTCCATGCTGATAGGATTGATAGTACTGAAAATAGTTGAAATATTATTACTGTAACGAATCAGTGAGTTGTATTATTGCATCTGTCATTTTCAACTAATGAAATCGATTGCCTTTTGAAAATAAGAGCAATAGCAGGTGGGTATATTCATTAAAGATTAAAATAGAATATTTACTCAATGACGAGGCTGAATATTGTCAGAATAATTTAAAAATCGATTTATACGAATTTAATGAAAGCTAGACTTCAATTTATATAAGTAAAACCTAATTAAGAAGTTTTTCTCAATTGAACAATGCAGACTTAAATATTAGTAATAATTAAATTTACTAATACTTAATTAGAAGTAAATGAAGTAATAGGGAGTGAAGTCTTGTAATGAGTGACTTTTCAGCGAATAAAACTCACTCATTACAAGGCGAATATCAAAAGGGTTATTTCAAGCGCAAAGCTTATCGCTTAGCTAACAGTTTAGTGCGGCCAGTTTGTTTATCTCGGATAAGAGAGAAGGTTTCAGTTTGAAGCAGTACTTCGATATCAAAATAGATAGGGTCATCATTTAGCACGAGATAGGGCGAAAGAAACGAATCATTTAACGCAGGGCGAATTTCTTGCACCGATAACAGGTTCATTTTGCCCGAGACTGACAAGCTCGTATCCGAATAAGGCCGCGACTTGCCCTTAAAGCTGAGGATGATGGGGTTCGACATTGATTCGTCTTGTAACGAAGCGATATGAGTAATAACGCGGTGATTAACCCGGGTTAAGCCATCAATCCGAACGGTGTGTTCATGGGGGAGAATATCGACCACACTGTGGTGATAGCGTTTATCTTCAGTATCGTGATAGCAAGGTAGCTTCCAAGCGCCGAAAAAGACCACGCAAGAGAGTGCGACGGCAATATACGCCTTCATTGGCTTTCCTCCGCAATGAACTGACCGATCGCTTGAGAGGCTTGTTCGAGCTGACCTGCTGACCTGCCGTATAGAACACATTGATGGATTTTCGCGTGTGCTTATTCAACCAAGACAACTCAGAGAACTGCTCGTTTTCCTCGATGTAAACCACGCAATGACACTGATGTTGAGCCAGTAACTGTTCAAGGTGCGTTGATAACTGCGTATTGGGATCGGTGTATACCTCTAGTGTCCCAATAGTGTGTTCATTTAAGGCTTTGTTGCGTTGAGGGTGACTGTATTTGCTATGAAACTTACTCGCACTTATTAGACTGGCCGCAAATAGAATGCCCAATGAAACGATATAGCACGCTAAGTTTTTATAGTTGGTTTCATGTTTGTTCGGCAGTGGTGGTGTTGGCTGCTGCACTGATTTCTGTTGTACTTTTTCATCTGGTGGAGTCGCAGCGACAAGGCATTCGTTCAGCAAGATGCCTTCAACTAAACGATACCCGACTTTAGGGACAGTAACGATAGGGGATTCTTTTATTCCCACTTTGGTAAAGGTCTGTCTGAGTACACTGATGCTCTTCGCCAACGAAGTTTCACCAATGTATTCGTTACCCCACGCAAATTGCACAATGTCTCGCTTTTCAACAACTGCAGGGGAATGTTCGAGAAGCAAAGTGAGGATTTGTGATTCACGATACCCAATTTTTACCGTTTTATTGCTGTTAGAAAGCGTGTTTTTAATAGGGTTATATAAGATCATACGATTATTTTTGTTTTTATTATAAAGCGAAAGAGACGAGTAGAAAGAAACCACTCATCTCTGTTATATGAATAAAGATTAAAATTAGGTCACTTTTATTTTGATGGTTTTAATAGTTAGCTACCTATTGATAGAAGAAACCATAATCATAGTAAAACATCAACTTTGTGCCATGTTAATCTTTCATTTAGTGATATAGCTTCAATGAAAGAACCAAAATAATCACACAGCAATAATATGGTTTAGGGTTTACTAAATAACAGTGATGCTGACATTTAATTTAATATTGTCACACATGTCATTATAAGTTTAATTATTTGATAACTTGGTGGGAATTATTAGCCGAGTGGAAAATAAAAAGTGAAGAGTTAAATAGAATGAAAGGAATAATGGGAAAGGGGTATATAAAAAAGCCCGCTGAGTCAGCGGGCTTAAAGTTTCTAGCTTGGATTATGCTTTCACTGCATCAAAATCATCCGATTGAGATGACGGCTTGAAGAACAGTTTTGTTTCTTCCAACACCACATGGCGCAGAGCAATCAAACCAATCAGGTTAGGAATTGCCATCAGACCGTTTACGATATCAGCCAGTAGCCAAATCATATCAAGGTGAAGGAATGCGCCAGATGCCACCAAACCAACGAAAATCAGTTTGTATGGAAGCACAGCTTTGGTACCGAATAGGAACACAACGCAACGCTCACCGTAGTAGTTCCAACCAAGAATGGTGGTAAACGCGAAGAACATAAGACCGATAGACACCAGCATTGGGCCTAATGTCTCTGCGTTCAAACCAACTGCAAATGCGTGTGTTGTCATCGCTGCACCTGCAAGGTCACTTTGCCATGCTCCCGTAAGGATCAAAGCAAGGCCTGTCATGGTACAAATGATGATGGTATCGAAGAAGGTACCCGTCATTGAAATCAGACCTTGTTTAACACAAGAATCCGTTTTCGCTGCTGCGGCTGCCATTGGCGCACTACCCAAACCTGATTCGTTTGAGAATACACCACGTGCGATACCAGATTGGATTGCTAGCATAATGCTTGCACCCAAGAAACCACCGGTTGCTGCGGTTGAAGTGAATGCAGACACCAACACCAACTCAACTGCGTTTAGCAATTGGTCCGCGTTCATGATGATCACACTCAAGCACGCCAACACATAAAATAGCGCCATTGCTGGAACCACTTTACCTGCTACGCTCGCAATCGACTTGATACCACCCAATGTAACGAATGCCACTAGCAGTGTCAGGATGAAAGCCGACAGTTCACGGTTTACACCAAGAGAAATCTCGCTTGCATCAAGAATCGCATTCACTTGTGGGAAGGTACCGATACCAAAACAGGCAACGCCTAATGCAAATACCGCGAACATGATAGCCAGCGCTTTCGAGCCAACACCATATTGCAGATAGTACATAGGACCACCAATCATTTGGCCTTTGTCGTCAACACGACGGTATTTCACCGCAAGAAGACACTCAGCGTATTTGGTTGCCATAGCGAATAGGGCAGCAAGCCACATCCAGAATAGGGCACCAGGGCCACCAAGTTTGATTGCGGTAGCAACACCAACGATGTTACCTGTACCAATGGTTGCAGACAGCGCAGTACATAGCGCTGCAAAACTAGAAACGTCACCCTGTTTATCAGATGACTTATCTTTACTGAATACCATCGCTAACGCAGTTGGTAGGTGTTTAAATTGGATCAAGCCTAGGCTAAAAGTGAAGTAAACACCGGTACCCACGAGCAAAAGCAGCAGTGGTGGACCCCAGACAAAGTTATCAATGGTTTGAAGTAAAGATTGTAGGTCGTTCATGATTTCCCCTTAATAAAACAACTAATAAGGAGAAGAGGGAAAGGACGAGATCAAAGATCTCGAATAGCCATGCTATTCAAAATAAGGCGGGAACGCCAAATAGTTAGGTTGTTACTTTCCACTCCTCTGTCCTTTTGCCTGAGAGTTTCACCCCGCACACATGTGCAGGACTTGCTCCTTCGGCGACCGATTTAACGGTTCTCTCCAGAGGTTCCTCCAACTACAGTCCCCGCTACCAAGGTAGCACCTGAAATAGTTAATTCTTCGGCGAGTTACTCTAACCAAATGTTAAAATTTGGTTAATAACCACTCTCCTGCAGTCTTCATCGGAACATTTACTCAATCAAATGAGTAAAGGTTAGTTAATGATGCTGGTCACCATTAACGTGTGAACTCTATCATGTTTTGTTACCATTTCAACACCCAAATGAAGATTTATTTTCAACACATTATGCGGGTTTTGTTGTCTTAGTTTCATAGGCTTGCTGATTAATTAAACAAATAACTCTCTATGTTGGTCATTCTTGGTATGTATGGAAGGGAAGAGACCAATGGAAGGATTTGATGAGAGTTCTCTAGGCTGGTGATAAGTTGTTCAGTTTAGCACAGAAAATTGAGCAAAACGGGAGCAATCGCTTCAAAATCTACGCTAAGTTGACCGTAAGCTACGTAGAAATAGGTTACAATGATTCCTTGCGCAACTGTCTATGGAATCGGATAAGTTCTTATTATTGGACAAGGAGACGGTATGACCAGATTGTTAGCCATAGCGGTATTGATTGGAGTAGCGTTTGTGCTATTTCGTTATCGTACCAATGAAAAAGTCCAAAAGGCGACCGTGATTACCTTGATCGGCGCATTCTTAATTTATACCGCGTCAATCATGATTGCGGAACTCACTCGCTAGCAAACCAGTAGAGTCCTTGGAGTAAGATACGGTGACTTCTCAAAATAATATTGAAGACCAAGACGAAGTAGTTGTCATTGAGGAGCGCGATAAGCGTACTCACATTTATATCGCGATTGCGGCTGTATTAGGTTTAGCGTTCGGTGGTTTGGCTGGTTCTGCAATGACAGCAAGTAAGTGGGAGTCGACCTATCAAGTGCTGGAAGAAAAGTACCAAGCACTGGCACAAGACAAAACGAACTTGGTCTCTCAAGTAAAAACACGTGAAGCGGGCTTAGATAAAGAGATCGACGCTAAAGTCGCGACACTGTTGGCAGAGAAAGAAGAAGCGCACAAAGCGGAACTCAAAGCACTTCAAGAGCAACTGACTGAAGTGGAGAAGGTGAACTTGTCTCTTGAGTCTCAAGTGAAGGAGCAGAAAGCAACGTTGAACACGACCAAGAGCGAGAACGACAAACTTAACCGCCAAGCAGACATGCAAGCGACCATGTTTGAACGTTCACGTGAAGTGTTCCGTAAAGAGCTGCAAATCTCCCAAGAGCTTGAGTCACTAGAGAAAGAACGCCAAGCGCTGTTACCGAAAATCGAAACGCTGAAGAAAGAGTGTGATGTTTTCTTAGAAGGTAAGTCTTGGGATGTGAAATCTGACGCCTGTGACAAACACGATGAAGCGAATTCACGACTCAGCCAAGTTGACCAGCTGATCGAAGTTCACAAGATGGACTTGAAACAAATTAAAGAAATCACTGAAGACATGGGGCTGTAGCGTCAAAGCATAGAGCGATTAAGATCTTCAAAGATTTAGAAACAATATTCGCATAGATACAGAAACAATAAAGGAGCTCAATGAGCTCCTTTTTTATGCGCGATGTTTCGCTAGAACTGTTTGTCGTTGGGGCAATTGCTAGGGATCAGATGCGAGACGCGTCGTAGCCAGAAGCCAACAGCAATTCACGCTCGTGCTTGATCAGCTGAGCACGATCCTCAATCAGTTCGTTAAGTGCTTGAGAAGGTTTCCCTGCCAGCGTTTTAAATGCATCAAACGTCTCAGCACTGTCAATTTCATCAATCATGCTGCTGATGACGTTACGCGCTTCGCAAGGGTTATCATCGGTGGTGAAGTACTCTACTTGTTTTGCCGCAGACTTCATTTCGGTTAGCAGTTCTAACGGGCTACTTTCTTTTGCCACTGCCATGTAGTTATCAAGTACACGCTTCGCATACAACAATTCTTTTAGTGGGATATCTCGGCCACTTACAATCAGCGATTCATTAAGGATCATACTTGAGCTCATTGGCATTCCTTTTTTATCAATAATTCAAACTTCTTGGGCATTCGCTTGAGTCTAATTTATTGAAGTCTGAATGGGAATGCCTAAAAAGCACATTATTAAACGATTTTTCTGATTATTTACGCTTTGCTAGTGACTAAGTACGCAAATCGTGTGTTTAGTAGAATCTTCAGAAGATAGGTCAGTCAGGTGCTATGAGTGTTCGATTGCTCTCTGAGTGGATCAAATGTGGCGTTATCGGTTCTCAATATTCAACATTAATTCATGAAGAAGCGACCTGGCGTCACCCCAAAGCTTTGTTTGAATAGATGATTAAAAGCACTCACGCTGGTAAAACCACACTCCAATGCAACGGTGGTGACCGGGAGGTTTTGCGCCAACAACGTCAAAGAGTAGAACAACCTTGCTTGTTGACGATACTCGATGAAGGACATGCCAACTTCATTGCGAAACAAGCGGCTCAAAGTGCGGCTACTAACGTTAATTTCTTCTGCCCATTGTTTCAATGAACGATTATCCGCAGGCTCATCCAACAGTGAGTTACAAACCAGTCCAAGCTTGGCATTGTTGGGAAGAGGGAGCTGAATGGACGCTTGCGGCGCGACTTTCAGCTGATCTAACAGAACTTGAACAATATGCCAATACGCCTTTGTGCTTGCTGAATCGGCTGGTTGCTCAGAAAGATGAATGATCATCTCACGCAGCATTGGCGACACGTTGAGAACATCACTCTGGTTTGGCAGTTCAGTGTCGATGCTTGGCAACAAGTAGACGTTTTTCATTGCCGCATCACCATACATGTAGACCTTGTGGCTCTCATGCGCTGGGATCCACACGGCTCTTTGAGGCGGAACGACCCATAGCTTAGATTCTGTCTCGACCGCCATCACACCGCTGCTTGCGTACACCAGTTGGTTGTGCTCATGGCAATGCCAATCAATCACGTGTCCATTGGGGTAGTGCTTGGGAATGACCACAGCCTCCAAGCGATTGATGCTGGCGTCCAAACTGATGGCTTTGATGTTTTGGCTCATTTGAGCAATAACCTGTCTTAATAGAACCTATAAGCCAAATGCTAGCCAGATAAACTGAGCTTGTCATTAATTAGCTATCCGTTATTTGGTTTGGAGTCGAGATGAACCGTTCCTTTCACGCAGGTGTCCTCAATGTGGGCCATGCGCTTAATCATTACTTCTTGCTTATTTTTCCTTCTGTCGTACTAACGCTGCATAAAGAATGGGACATGAGTTATGCAGAGTTGCTCCAAGTGGGGAGTGGGGCAATGCTGGTTTATGGTGTGATGTCCCTACCTGCAGGTTGGCTGGCGGATCGTTGGAGCCGAAAAGGCATGATGCTCGTGTTCTACTTTGGGATGGGCACCTCTGCGTTACTTACCGCTCTCGCGCAAACGACATGGCAAATGGGATTGGGGCTTTGTGCCATAGCCTTGTTTGCCGCGATTTATCATCCCGTCGGTATCGCACTTATCTTCAGCTCTGCAAACAAAACAGGCAGGGCTATCGCAGTAAATGGACTAGCAGGTAACTTAGGTTTGGCATTCGCTGCAATGGGAACCGCTTTGTTGTGCCAGTGGTTCTCTTGGCAAGCCGCATTTTATGTTCCAGGCCTTGTGTGTTTATTAACTGGGATCGTGTATTGGTATGCATCGAAAGGTGTTACTGATATCGAACATGCGAAAAATATACGTGACGTCGTAACGATATCTTTGCGACAACTCAAAGTGCTGTTCGCTTGTGCTGCGGTGGTTGTCTTCTTTGGTGGTTTGGTCTTTCAATCTACGACGACCTCGTTGCCTAAAATTATGGATGCACAATTTAGCCAATCATTGAGCCTTTCAAGCACATTAACCACATCGATTTTTGTTTGTGCTGCGTTCATTCAGCTTGTTGTGGGTGAGTTGCTCGATCGCGTTGATATCAAGAAGCTGCTCGCCTGCATTGCTGGTGGGCAACTGTTATTCCTGCTATTGGCGACGGTTACTCATGAATGGTCATTGGTTCTTGTGTTTGTTGGTTTGATGCTGTGTACATACGCGTAAATACCAGTGAATGATTGGCTTATTGGCCGTTATTCCGATGCGAAATGGCGCGCCAGAGTCTACGCCGCTAAGTACACATTAAGCTTTAGTACAGGACCTATCGCATATTGGCTTATTGCTACGACCTACGCTTACACACAAGAGTTTGTATTGATGTATTTCATCCTTGCCGGTGGGATGGGGCTTGCATCACTGAGTGCAATGATGATGCCTTCCTCACGCAAGAACACCGAAGCACAACCTGACCTCGCACAGTGACTTTGAACGTATTTTGATTTGTGCAAATTCTGCATAAGTGATGTACCGCGCGTGTGGTTTTTCCATTTCGAGCGCTCCCTATAATGCTCCTCAATCGCTAAGGCGAATCGAATGATATGAGGAAAGCAATATGAGCGACCAATTCAAAAATGCAGTACTTGACGACCAAGCATTGATCTCAGGCTTGAAATCCATCAACGAAACGTGGGGTGACTTAACGGTTCGCGTTGCTGGTGAAGTATGGGGCATGCCACTTATCGATCAAAAAACCAAAGCACTTATCACGATTGCCATCGACCAAATGGCATTGAATGTAACGGGTGATGGTAATCCATTTGGCGCGCACGTTGATATGGCGTTGAAGCAAGGCGCCACTTACGAAGAAATTGAAGAGCTGATCGTCTTTGCTTCTGCATACACAGGCTTCAACAAGGGTGCGACCACCATGGGTGCACTGAACAAAGTGCGTCACGATCGAGGAGACATCTAATGGCAATTCCAGGATTAAAAAAACCAGACCACATTGGTTTTACTGTACCGAATTTGAATCAAGCGATTGCATTCTTCCGTGAACATTTTGAGTTTGAACTGGCTTACGAGTTTGGTCCATTTGCGTCGGATGATGACTGGATGACGCAGCATTTAAATGTTGATGCTCGCGCACAAATTACCAAGATTGCCGTGATGAGTGCGAAAGGCATCAATCTGGAGATCTTCGAATACGCAGACAACACCGAGCGTCGTTATGAAGCGCCAAACAATGCCGATATTGGTGGCCACCACCTTGCATTTTATGTTGATGATATGGATGCAGCATTGGCTTATCTGAAAGAGCAAGGTATCAAAGTGTTGGGAGAGCCTTCCGTGATGACCGATGGCCCAACAGCAGGTGAAAGCTGGGTTTACTTTATGTCGCCTTGGGGCATGCAGCTTGAGTTGGTGTCTTACCCGAATGGGAAGGCGTACCAACGTAACAGCTCTGTGGCTTTGTTTGATCCACGATGAATATTCTGTTTGTTTTCTTGGTCGTGGTGTCAGGAATGGGCCTGTCGTTTGAGGCAGGTCTTCTTGGCCCACTGGGTGAGCAAGTAGGGCACTTATGGGCAACGTTGAGCATCTTCGCTGTAGGCGCAGCTCTGCTTTGGCTGATTCGCCTGTTCGTTCCTACTCACCATCAGGTTGAATGGCACACAATTCCGAAGTGGCAGCTTATTGGTGGCTTTCTTGGGCCTATCTATGTGGTGGTGCTCACGTTGTCGACTCCATTATTAGGTGTGGCAATGACCATGATTTGTGTGTTGTTTGGTCAAATCGTTAAGAGCTTTGCGATCGATTACTTTGGCTGGTTTTGTATGGATAAAAAGCCAACTAACCCACTAAGAATGCTTGGTCTTGGCTTTATTTTACTCGCGCTGTGCTGCGTGTACATGGGAGCGCAATGATGGTTTTTGTCATCTTACTGGCGATTATTTCAGGCATGGCGTTGAGTGCTCAAGCGGCTATCAATGGCAAATTAGGCGCAAAAGTGGGCGTGATTCAAAGTTCATTTTTAACCTTTGGTGTCGGTACGATTGTCACCGCCTTGCTGATTTTCTTTTTCGAACCAGCACAAAGTACAACTTTGTTGTCCGTGCCTAAATGGCAATTAACGGGGGCGTTATTTGGCATTGTCTACATGGTGGTAATGGTCGCTTCAGTACCGAGAATCGGAGTGGCGATCGCAACCGTCGCCACCATTTTAGGGCAAATGATCATGAGCTTAGTGATTGATACGCAAGGTTGGCTAGGAAATACGCCTATCGAGCTAAATTACTGGCGCGTGGCTGCAATGCTGAGCATCGCAGGGGCGTTGGTCTGCATCTATTTATCGAACAAAAAGCAGGAGCAATAAAGTGGCGAACAAAACTCTTATCGTATTTTTTAATCTTAAGCCGACCACATCGGAAGCCGAGTATTTGAATTGGGCAAAGGCTGTTGATCTTCCAACCGTAAATCAACTCAATAGTGTGTCTTCGTTTGAAGTGTTTAAAGGCGAAACCTTGTTTGGTCAGAACCAAGCATCGCCTTGGCAATATTTTGAAGTGATCAATATCGAGTCAGAATCCGCGTTTGCAGAAGACATCCAAACAGACGTGATGCAGGCGGTGGTTGAGCAGTTTCAGCAGTTCACTCAAGACGCGCACTTTGTGGCGACGACCAATATTCGCGATCTGCATTCGTGAACGGTAAAAACGTACTGGTTAAAAACATGGCTTCGCATGCTGCGTTAACGCGTTAACTTGACCGTTTAAAAAGGTAAGTAATTTGATTGCTTGCCTTTTTCTCGTTTTGACCGTTACGCTTAGATCGATTGATATGGAGATACTCTGTGAATTACGACGTTTCGTTGCTTGAGATAAAGCTGTTTTTGATGACCACTCAGTTTGGTAACTTTTCTGAGGTTGCTCGCAGGCAGGACATGACGCCTTCTTCGGTATCGCGAAAAATGGCGCATCTAGAAGAGAAGGTAGGCACAAAACTACTGCATCGACACACTCGCTCTATCTCATTAACGGATGAAGGCACTGCGTTTGCCAAGTACTGTGCGGAAGTGATTCAGCAGTACGAGTTGGTTGTTGAACGCATTGAGCAAAGAGCAGACACGCCTCGTGGAATGGTAAAAATCAGTGCGCCGGTCGCATTTGGACGGCAGCACATTGCGCCTTACCTCTCTGAACTGCTTGAGCGTTACCCGCTGATCCAAATTGAGATGCAGCAGACGGATCATTTTGTTGACCCAGCAGCCGATTCGATTGACTTGCTGATTCGTATTGGCGTTCCTCAAGATTCTTCCATGAGAATGAAACGCTTTGGGAATCAACATTATTTGATGGCGGCCAGCCCAAGCTACCTCAAAGTGCATGGTGAGCCTCAATCACCACAAGAGTTAGCGCAACACAATTGTTTGGTGTTCAAAGGCACCAAAGGGCTACAACGTTGGTTTATTGGTAAAGATAAAGAGAAGCTGGAAGCGTTTGATGTGAGTGGGTCACTCTACAGCAACAATGCTGAAACGTTAGTATCGGCCGCGGTTGGGGGCTCGGGGATTGTTGTGTTTCCGAGTTGGTTAATTGGCGAAAAGATCAAATCAGGCAAATTGAAAGCCATCATGATCGAACATCAAGTCTCGACCTCTTCAGAAGAGCAGATCATCAGTGCGCTGTATTTGGAGACTGACAACTTGGCGGCGAAGGTTAGGGTAGTGATTGATTTCTTGTCGGAAAAATTCGGCACACCTTGTTACTGGGACAAGCTGTAAACACAATAAACCGAACAAGAAAAAGGAGCGCATTGAGCGCTCCTTTGTTGTTTTTATTGTATTGCTTTTGAGTTGTACCAGTCGTTTTGGTATGCCTTAGAGGCAAACAAAGCGTTGGCCTTAGCGCGTTCAACGATTGTTGGATCCACTTCAATAGGCTTCATTGTTTGGTTATCGAAGTTGTACTGCATGGTCGATACCTTTTCGCCCGGCGAGAACACAACGAGATTGTCTCGGGTTAAGTAACCAAAGTTCTTGTCGTATTGCATCATGGCACGTTCGTCTTTGCGTGCGAGAGGCTTAGTAAGATCACGGCCAATCATCGGCGTTTTCGCATCCACACCAATCAAAGAAAGGAGCGTAGGTGGCATATCTAGGTTATTGGCAATACGGTCGTCTTTACGTGGCTTAATGTCTTTACCAAGAATCAATGCTGGGATGTGGAAGTGCTTCACTGGCACTAAGTTAGCTCCGGATACACGGGCATCGTGGTCAGCAATGATGATGAAGACCGTGTCGTCCCAGTAAGATGATTTCTTCGCTTTATCAAAGAAAGTACCAATCGCGTAATCAGAATATTTCACCGCATTATTACGCGTCATGTATTCAGAGTCGTAAGGCTCAATCTTACCTTGAGGGTATTCGTAAGGGCTGTGGTTGCTCGAACTAAATACCAAGCTAAAGAAAGGTTTACCGGTTTTTGATAGACGTTCGAACTCTTGATCTGCCTTGGTGTAAAGGTCTTCATCACTCACACCCCAAGAACCAACAAACGATGGGTTTTCGTAGTCTTTCTCTTCGATGATTTGGTCAAAGCCGTTACCAAAGAAGAAGGTCTTCATGTTGTCGAAATTCGCTTCACCACCATAAATGAATTCTGTGTGATAGCCATTGGCTTTCAGAAGATCTGCAATCGTAAAGAAGTTGGTTTGACTCTTACTCAGCTTTACAACCGCACGGGATGGCGATGGTGGGAAACCCGTTGTCACCGCTTCAATACCGCGAACAGAGCGAGTACCGGTTGCGTACAGTTGAGTAAAGCTCCAGCCTTCCGTCATTAGCTTGTCGACGTTTGGAGTCAGTGGTAGCCCGCCCAGTGAACCCACGAACTGCGCTCCTAAACTCTCTTGCAGCAAGATAACCAAGTTCTTTGGCTTGCCTTGATAGCTCGCTTCGTTGCTGTTCATGGTTGGCAGAACTGACGGATCAAAATTCGACTTAGCAGAAGAAGCACGAACGAGGTCTAGCATCTTCTGGCTATCCATTTTTCCGTAGAACTCTTCCGCGCTCTTTTCTGATTTCATATTGTTTACAGCAAACAACAGAGAGTATGAGGAGTTTAGTGCCAAATCATTCATCAGTGGGTCGTTAGAAAATGCCACCATTGCAGGGTTTAGAGGGCGATGTCCCAAAGAAGAACGTGCACCTGCAACACCAATTAGAACCACTAAAATGGCAAGAACAGGACGCCATTTCCAGTTTACTTGTTGTGCGTTGTCGGTGAGCTTTTTACTCCATTTCCAACCAAGGAAAAGGGTAAGCGCTGTGCCTACAGCACCAATAAAGAGCTCAAGTTTGTAACCAGTCCAAAGCATGCTGAACACTTCTTTTGGATAAATCAGGTATTCAACAAACAAGCGGTTTGGGCGTAGGTCGTATTCTTGAATAAACGGAGCAGTGGCCAATTCCATGTAAACCAAGATCCACAAACCTGCGACCATCCAACAACGTAGAACCCACTTCCAACATTCGCCGACCTTACCTTGAACAGGCAATAGAGCAGAAAGTAAGCCCGGAAGAATGAACAGCCAGCAGATAGTGGCAAAGTCTACGCGTAGGCCCTGACCCAAAATATAGATAAGGTCGTTAAAAGATTCGATTCGGTCAGAGAGCCAAATGGCGAGTAAAATCCGCGAAACGGAAAGAAAAGCAAGCGAAAATAGCGCAAATACAGCAATAGGCTGCAAAGGCCCAAATGCGGGCTTCTTCATAAATATTCCCTAATTTACTGATGTAACTGATTTTTATGGCGTGTCTTTTTTCAAAGAAAACGTGAAAAAAAAGTGAAATATAAGGCTTATTTATAAATTTAATTGTAATGATTAGTACGGCTTTGTAAGGGGGTGTAATGCCATACGGCATGCGCAGTTCGGTTTGTCGCCACGAAACGCGTCAAAATCGTAGGGTTGATTTCTATAGATTTCTTATTTAGGGTGTTGGGTATGAACTATTTAGCTATTTCTATCTCAACCAACTGTTGTTGCACCTCCCAAGACGTGCGGCGGCTTTCGCGTAGCTATTAGTTAGCAAAAGATCATACAGACATATTAAAGGCCGCCGATGTTTTCATCCGCGGCCTTTTTGCATTTAAAGGAATAACAATATGAGTCAGTCAAAATTACAACTATTCAATACACTGGGGCGCACCCTTGAGCCGTTCAACACCATCGAATCCGGTAAAGTTGGTTTGTACGCTTGTGGTCCTACGGTTTACGACTACGCGCATGCAGGGAATTTGAGAACCTACCTTTTTGTTGATGTACTAAGGCGCACGCTAGAGCTCAACGGCTACGATGTAAACCACGTTATGAACATCACGGATGTTGGTCACTTGGTGTCTGATGCCGATACCGGTGAAGATAAAATGGAGAAGGGCGCGAGAAAGCAGAACAAGTCTGCTTGGGAGATCGCAAAGTATTTTGAAGACGCGTATTTAGATGATCTTACTAGCCTCAACATCACTAAGCCTTCCATCATTTGTCGCGCTACCGAGCACATTCAAGAACAGATTGAATTCGTCCAAGAGCTTGAACAAAAGGGCTTTACCTATCAAACCTCCGATGGCGTTTATTTTGATTCAGCCAAACTTCCAGATTACGGAAAACTTGCCAAACTGGATCGCGAGGGGTTAGAAGCGGGCATTCGTGTCGAGATGGCAGAGAAAAAGAGTCCAACCGATTTCGCCCTCTGGAAGTTTAGCGGCGACACACCAAGACAAATGGAATGGGAAAGCCCTTGGGGAGTGGGTTTTCCCGGTTGGCACATTGAATGTTCTGCGATGGCAGAGAAGTACCTTGGGGAGGTGTTCGATATTCATGTTGGTGGGGAAGACCACATCCCAGTTCACCACACCAACGAAATTGCCCAATGCCAAGCAAAGAATGGACACGTTCAAGCGAATTACTGGCTGCATGGCTTCTTCCTTCAATTGAATAAAGAGAAGATCTCTAAGTCCGGAACGTCACTTCGTCTTGATACGTTAATCGAAAAAGGTTATGACCCGCTCGCTTACCGTTACTTGGTGCTGACCAGTCATTATCGCAGCCATTTGAGCTTTACGTGGGAGAGCTTGGACGCCGCACAAACGGCTTTAAAGCGCTTGAAAGCGAAAGTGTCGGTATTACCAGAAGGTGGTAAAGTCGACCAAACGTATGTTGAGCGTTTTATGTCACTCATCAACAACGATTTAGCCATGCCACAAGCGATCGCTTTGATGTGGGAGTTGCTTGGAAGTGCATTAAACGATGCAGATAAAAAAGCAACGGCGCGCTACTTTGACCGTGTGTTTGGTTTAGAGCTTGATAAGGTAGAAGAAGAGGAAATTCCTCGCGAGATCATGGAATTGGTAGAGTTGCGTTTGCAAATGAAAAAGCAGAAGGAATACCAACAAGCTGACGAAATCCGCCAGAAAGTCACCGAGCTCGGTTATAGAATCAACGATGCTGGCGATAGCTCAACAGTAAGTAAACAAGGCTAGCAAGCTGGAAAACAAAAAGGCTCACTGCGATAGTGAGCCTTTCTTATTGAAACGATAAACGCCTCGTCGTTATTGAATCGCTAACTCAGGTTGCGAAGCCGTATTAGTTTCTGCGGTTTGATTGTACTTCTTAATCACCAGCGTCAAGCGAATCAGCATTGCAATTGCTGCGGTGGTTAAGCCGGTCACGATACCAATCCAGAAGCCTTCTTCGCCCATTGCAGGAACGATTTCATCTGTGATACCCAGTAACATACCCAGTGGAAGCGCCAAGCCCCAGTAAGCAAGAATTGCCAGAATCATCGGAACTTTAGTATCTTTATAGCCACGCAGAGCGCCGTTTGCAGACGTCTGTAGCGCGTCGCTGAATTGGTACATTGCAGTAAACATCAACAGAGTAGCCGCCGTTGCGGAAACTACAGGATCTGTGGTGTACAAACGAATGATCCACTCTGGGAACAGCAAGAAGAAACCGACTGAAATCAGCGACAGTAGTGCTGCGGTAATAATACCCACCAAGCTGCGGTGAGAAGCTGTTTCAAGCTTTTGTTCACCCAAGGCATGACCAACACGAATCGTGATACCAAAGGAAAGGCTCATTGGGATCATGTACGTCATGCTCGAGATGTTCAGGGCAATCTGTGCTGCGGCAACGTTCTCTGCACCAATACGACCAATCAATAGCGCAATCACTGCAAAGATGCTGCCACAAACCGCGATGTTCAAACCAATCGGCATACCGAGTTTGAACAGCTGTTTGATCTCTTGCCATATCGGCTTTAGCTCAGCGAAGTGCAGAATGTTTTTATAGTGATGATGGCGTTTGATGTAGCTAAACAACAGGGCAGACATCAGCCAGTAAACCAAGCTCGTAGCCCAGCCACAGCCAACGGCACCTAATGCAGGCATGCCGAATTTACCGTAAATAAGAATGTAGTTAACAGGGATGTTTACCAACAAACCAATCACCGAAATCAGCATGGGTGCGCGGGTGTTGTTCATCCCTTCGCAAAAGCCATTCAAGGTGTAGAAAAGCGCAATGCCGGGAACACCAAATGCCAACGCAACAACATAATCACTAGCGATAGGAATGATCTCAGGCGCAACGCCTAAGCCAATCAAAATGCTTTCACCAAGCAGCAAGTAAACAATCAAAATTGCGCTAACGAACGCAGACAACCAAAGCATCTGAATAAACGCGATACGCACGTTATCCAAACTTTGTGCGCCACGGTGGTAAGCCACGACAGGTGTTAATGCCATGATGATGCCGCGAAGCAATAGCGAAACGGGTAGCCATAAACTGGTGCCAAGTGCGATCGCAGCTAGGTCGGCAGCACTCACTTGGCCTGCCATTGTGGTATCGATAAAGCCCATCGACTGAGTGGCAAGCTGCATCAGAATGATAGGGATCGATAGGTGTAACAAAGCGCCCGATTCTTTAAAAAAGCGAGAAAAAGAGGAAGGTTTGTTTTGCATGGATGTAATTAAACACCAATATCAATGCACCAGTGGAAGCAGGATGGCGTTGTGCATTGTAGGGTGTGCCGCGTAGGCACGCGCAATATACGGATTTTTGTTATGAGGTTCAATGTGTAATTTAGATCACAAGAAAACGATTGCTTTGGCTGCTAATTGTATTATTTGTTTTGTGAATGTATTGCGTTTTTTACTGCTCATTTTTAGATGAAAACAAGCGATTTTCGACACACTCGTTTCAATAATAATCAGTCATTATTCCGCTTTTCGATGGTTACAAATCTTTTTATCTGACGTCTCGATTTATTTATTGTGTGATTATTTTCTTGGTGATATTTATCGCCTTAGTTTAGGCAATGCATGGAATAAAGAATGGAAGCCGAGCAATTAGAAGTACTCAATTTCATTAGCCAATACCCACCTTTTGATGACTTACCGGAAGAGCACTTAAGAAACATCGCAATGAATGCTGAAGTCGCGTATTACCGCGCAGGGACGGACATTCTCAAGAAAGGCGATGATATTCGTGATTTGTACATGATCCGCAGTGGTGTCGTGGAAATCTTCCGCCGCAAAGGCGAGTTGTACAACCGTATCGACGCTGGTGGCTTGTTTGGACAAATGGGGTTGTTGATGAACAACCGTGTCCGTATGCCAGCCAAAGCGATAGAAGACACTTTGGTTTACTGCATTCCAGACAAGATCTTCACTGAGCTATGTGACGAGTTTGAAAACTTCGCTGATTTCATGGAATTGGAAGACAGCGCGAGGCTGCGCACTGCTGTATCAAACCACTCAGATGGGAATGACTTTACTACTGCGAAAGCACGCAAGATCTTAAGCCGCGAGCCAGTAACGTTAGAAGCCAGTGCGACGGTGCGTGAGGCTGCAATTTTGATGGCGGAAGAGGGCGTTACTGCGCTTTTGATTGTCCGCGCACAAGAAGACATTACTGAAGACGACGATGACCAACTGCTTGGTATCTTGACCGAGAAAGATCTGTGCGTTCGCGTTTTAGCTGAAGGTCGAGACAGCGACATTCCTGTGAGTGAAGTGATGAGCTACGACGTTGTGTCGCTCGATTACAGCGCTTACGTGTTTGAAGCCATGCTGACAATGCTGCGTTACAACGTTCACCATCTGCCAATCTTAAAAGACAAAAAGCCGATTGGTGTGATCAGCATGACGGATATCGTCCGTTATGAATCGCAAAACAGCCTGTTGCTTGTGAGCTCTATCTTCCAACAAAACTCAGTCGAAGACCTCAAAGCCGTTTCTAAACAAGTGAAGGACTGCTTTGTCCGAATGGTGAGTGAAGACGCAAACGCCCACATGGTTGGACGGGCAATGTCGGTGATCGGCAGCAGCTTCAAACAAAGGCTGGCAGAGTTAGCAGAGCAAGAATTAGGTCCTGCGCCAATCCCTTATTGCTTATTGGCGATGGGCTCCATGGCGCGTGATGAACAACTTATCGTCACAGACCAAGACAACGCGCTGATTCTGGATAACAGCTACGATCCAGCTCTGCATGGTGAGTACTTTGCTCAGCTCGCAAAATTCATTTGTGATGGATTAGCCGAATGCGGTTACACCTACTGTACTGGCGACATCATGGCGACCAACCCAGAATGGCGCAAAACGCGTTCAGAATGGGAAGAGTGCTTTGCGAACTGGATTGATGATCCAACGCCAGAGCGACTTCTGAACAGCAGTATTTTCTTCGACTTACTTGGTGTACATGGACGTGTGAAATGGGCAGAGCAACTGAGCGGCTTCATTGTACGTCGTGCTAAGAAGAACAATCGATTCTTAGCTTGTATGGCTTACAACGCGATTCGTCGTACGCCACCACTAGGTTTCTTCAAAGACTTTGTAATGGAGAAAGACGGTCGTCATCGCAATTCAATAAACTTGAAGCGTCGTGGCACCGCGCCAATGGCGGATCTGATTCGTGTGCATGCTTTGGCTATTGGCTCACGTTCGCAAAACTCGTTTGAACGTCTGGATGACATCAACAATGCGGGCATCTTACCGAAAGGCCGTGGCATGGACTTAAAAGATGCGATGGAGTTGATCTACATGGTGCGAATCCGACATCAAGCACTGGATATTGAAAATGGCGAAGAGCCGGATAACAACATCGAGCCAGAAGAGATGTCGGAGTTTGAGCGTCGCAACTTAAAAGCCGCTTTCCAAATCCTAAGCAACGCGCAGAACTACATTAAGTTCCGTTACCAGAGAAGTGGCAAATGATGTGGTTTTCAAAACAAAAGCAAGATATCACCGATTTGCTTGATACCAGTCAGACTCCTGATTGGCCGATCTTCTTCGAGCAACTTGCCGAGCAAGCGAACGATACTCGATTAAAACGTTATTACTCTACGCCTATTGTGAATGGTGATACGCCATTAAAAGAGGTACCGTTTGTCTCCGTCGATTTTGAGACCACGGGTTTAAACGCCGAGGAAGATGCCATTCTCACCATAGGTTTGGTGCCATTTACGCTAGGGCGAGTGCAGTGCAGCGGCTCTCGTCATTGGGTGGTGAATCCAAATCGAGAACTGAATGAAGAGTCAGTTGTGATCCACGGTATTACCGATTCCGAAGTGAAGAATGCGCCGCAACTTGAACAAATTCTGAATGCCATTCTTGATGAGTTAGCCGGAAAGATTGTAGTGGTGCACTACAAAAATATCGAGCGTCAATTCTTCAATAATGCGTTGTTAAACAGCGTAGGTGAGGGGATTCAATTTCCAGTCGTTGATACATTGGACATTGAATACGCGATTCAACGCCGTGAGTGTGAAGGTTGGTTAAACAAGCTCAAAGGTAAAAAGCCGGGTTCTGTGCGACTCGGCCACGCCCGTGAGCGCTACCATTTGCCTGCTTATCAGCCACATCATGCGCTGACCGACGCTCTTGCTACCGCTGAGTTGCTTCAAGCTCAGTTACAGTATCACTTTGATGGTGACATGCCACTGTCCGTGATATGGCAATAACTCATGTATATCGTTTATGAATTGGCGATAAATTTTATTAGTCGTCCTGATAACAAAATGCAATGCGATATCAGGACGATTAACGCTAAAATTACAAAGTAGAGCAACCCTTCTAAAAGCGACGTAACGATCGCAAATAAGCTTTGCAGTAAGTGACGCAAGAAAGCCATCACTCAAAGTCCTACACAGATTTTAATTTGGTCACGTATTTTAAGGAGATAAATCGTGAGCACCGACAACAATGGCGGTATCCAACGCCCCGACGGTAAAGTGAACCCGATCGATACTGATTACCAGATCGGTCAGGATAACGTCGCGCTAAAAGTAGGTCCTTTTGGACTTGATATTCACAACCGTGTGTTCGCTATTTCAGGTATGTCGATCATCCTGTTCGTAGTGTTAACACTGACATTCAGACAACAAGTTGAGCCGTTCTTCGCGGGTCTACGTGGTTGGCTTGTTTCTAACCTTGATTGGTTCTTCCTATCTGCGGGCAACGTGTTTGTCGTGGTGTGTTTGATCCTGATCGTAACACCACTTGGTCGCGTTCGTATCGGTGGTACAGAAGCAACTCCGGACTATACGTACGCAGGTTGGCTAGCGATGCTGTTCGCGGCTGGTATGGGTATCGGTCTGGTATTCTTCGGCGTATCTGAGCCTATGTCTCACTTCAGTGCTGCTCTTGGCGGTGTGAACGTTGAGAATGGTGTTCGTACTGACTGGGCTCCACTAGGCGCAGCAGAAGGCGATACATCAGCGGCGTCTGCACTTGGTATGGCAGCAACGATTTACCACTGGGCACTTCACCCTTGGTCAATCTACGCACTATTGGCACTTGGTTTGGCGATCTTCTCGTTCAACAAGGGCTTACCTCTAACGATGCGTTCTATTTTCTATCCTCTTTTTGGCGAGCGCGTTTGGGGTTGGACTGGTCACATTATTGATATCCTAGCGGTAGTTGCGACGGTATTCGGTCTTGCGACGTCTCTGGGTTACGGTGCATCACAAGCAGCAACAGGTCTAAACTTCCTGTTCGGTGTACCAATGACAGATATGACGCAAGTTGTGATTATCGTGATCATCACAGCACTTGCTTTGATCTCGGTAGTTGCTGGTCTGGATAGCGGTGTAAAACGCCTGTCTGAAATCAACATGGGTTTAGCGGCGCTATTGCTTTTGTTTGTGATCGTCGTAGGTCCAACACTCGCAATCATGACTGGTTTCTTCGAGAACATCATGTCTTACCTAGCGAACGTTCCAGCGCTATCAATGCCATTCGGCCGTGAAGACGTGAACTATTCTCAAGGTTGGACTGCGTTCTACTGGGCTTGGTGGATTTCATGGTCACCATTCGTAGGTATGTTTATCGCGCGTGTATCTCGTGGCCGTTCAGTTCGTGAGTTCATCGTGTGTGTAATCCTAATCCCATCAACCGTGTGTGTATTATGGATGACGGCATTCGGTGGTACGGCGATCAGTCAATACGTGAACGATGGTTACCAAGCGGTATTTGATGCAGAGCTTCCACTTAAACTGTTCGCGATGCTAGATGTGATGCCTCTTTCTCAAATCACGTCTATCGTAGGTATTATTCTGGTTGTGGTGTTCTTCATCACATCAGCGGACTCTGGCTCTCTTGTAATCGATACGATTGCAGCGGGCGGTAAAGTAGATGCACCAACACCTCAACGCGTGTTCTGGTGTACGTTCGAAGGCTTAGTTGCAATCGCGCTAATGCTTGGTGGTGGTCTAGCGGCTGCACAAGCGATGGCGGTAACAACCGGTCTGCCATTCACTATCGTATTGTTGGTTGCAACGGTATCTCTAGTGAAAGGTTTGATGGATGAGCCTCGCCCAACATCAAAATCAATGAAGAAAGCGAAAGCGTAATTTAAGCTTCCTTCATAACAACAAAAAAACGGCATGCTTCGGCGTGCCGTTTTCTTATCTGAATTCTTCATCTTTAGCCATCAATCGGCTGCCATTTTCTTCTTGCTCGAAACAATTCCCCAGTGCGAAATTGACGATGTTTTGCTCATTTGGCTTCAATTTATTTTTTACCCTATAAATACATTAGAGCTCAAACTATTTTTAAAGTCATGCTCATTTGGTCTTAGTGCGACATAGATCAAATAAGTAAGGTTTATAAGCGGCTTTGTTTGATTTTTATGCACAATCAGTGTGCATAATAAAAAGGAAATTTAATTAGTGTACGAAGGATATGTATCTACACATGATTACCTCAGCCCCTTGGGTTATGTATCCAGAGATTGGAGAAGACCCAAGCAAAAAATGGATTTTTCGTGAACCTGTCGTATCTGATGGCGACGATATTTATGGTTTGATCGCAGATTGTCCTCCGCTCGATATGAACTCTTCATATTGTAATTTTCTTCAATCTAGCCATTTCAGCAAAACTTGTATTTTGGTCGAGCACAAAGGCGAGATTGCAGGGTTTGTTTCTGGCTATCAGAAGCCGGATGAGCCTAGCGTGCTGTTCATTTGGCAAGTTGCGGTTGCCCCTCGTTTCAGAGGAAACGGTTTGGCGTCTCAAATGCTTGAACGCTTACTAAAGCGAGAAGGGCTTGAAGACATCAACGCTATCGAAACCACAATCACTAAATCCAATGATGCATCTTGGGCGTTATTCAAAAAGCTCGATGCACAACATGGAAACGCTGGTGAAGTGACGACTTTCTTGGATGAAAAGGATCATTTCAAAGGCAAACACGATACCGAGTATCTGTATCGTATTCCCCTCAAGTAATCCCCACAAAATAGGAATCAAATAACGGTCTCATCATGGATATTTTCAAAAAGCAGGAATCCAACGTACGTTCATACTCAAACAGTTTTCCAGTCGTCTTTCGTAAAGCAAAAGGCTCCTGGTTAGAAACAGAACAAGGCGAACGCTACCTCGATTTCCTTGCTGGAGCGGGATCTCTAAATTACGGTCATAACAATCCAGTACTTAAGCAAGCGCTCCTTGAGTACATTGAAATGGATGGCATTACACACGGCTTGGACATGCATTCAGAAGCCAAAGCCGCTTTTCTTGAAGCACTAAATCAATACATTCTTGAACCAAGAGGGCTGGATTACAAAGTTCAATTCACAGGCCCAACGGGAACCAATGCTGTAGAAGCAGCAATCAAGTTGGCAAAAAAAGTGAAGGGACGCAGTAGTATCGTTGCCTTCACAAACGGTTTTCATGGCTGTACGGCAGGTGCTTTAGCGGCAACGGGCAATCAACATCATCGCCAAGGAGCGGGTTCTAGCTTAAACAACGTTACTCGTATTCCTTTCGAAGGTTATGCAGATATTGATGGCCTCAAATTGTTTGAAACCATGTTGTCAGATAACTCGGCAGGCATGGATAAACCAGCTGCAGTTTTATTAGAGACGGTGCAAGGTGAAGGTGGCCTTAACGTTGCGTCTAACCAATGGTTGCAGCGTCTCAGCAAGCTTTGCAAAGCTCACGATATCTTATTGATTGTTGACGATATTCAAGCAGGCTGCGGTCGCACAGGCACTTTCTTTAGCTTCGAGCCATCGGGCATTAAGCCAGACATGGTAACGCTGTCAAAATCGATTGGCGGTTATGGTCTGCCAATGGCCATCGTTCTATTAAAACCTGAGTTGGATAAATGGAAACCAGGCGAACATAACGGCACATTCCGTGGCAACAATCATGCGTTTGTGACAGCAGCGAAAGCAATCGAAACATATTGGTCAAATGACCATTTTGAAGCGCATATCAAACGTTGTTCGAGCATGGTTGATGAAGTCATTCAGCGATCGGTAAAACGATTCCCAGAAATGTTTATACAGCGCAAAGGTCGCGGGATGATGATTGGTATTGAATGTAAGAACGGTGAAATCTCTGGTGATATTGCAAAAGCGTGTTTTGAGAACGGAATGGTGATTGAAACCGCAGGACCAAATGATGAGGTGGTGAAGTTCTTTTGCCCATTGACCATTTCTGAAGCCGAACTTACCCAAGGGCTTAATATCTTCGAGGGCTCGGTTGAAGCCATCGCAAGCAAACTTTTCAAACAAGCATCATAGCAAGGAAAGAATTATGATCGTTAGAACACTCGATGAGTGTCGCAATAGCGAAAGACGAGTTGTGTCTGATAACTGGGAAAGTGTCCGTATGTTATTGAAAGACGACAACATGGGCTTTTCATTCCATATCACGACGATATACGAAGGAACCGAAACACACATTCATTATCAGAACCATTTGGAATCTGTATTTTGCATGAGTGGAGAAGGGGAAATTGAAGTCGTTGGCGGCGAAACTTACCCAATCAAACCGGGTACGCTATACATACTAGACAAGCATGACGAGCATTACCTACGCGCCTATAAAAATAAAGAAATGGTCATGGCGTGTGTGTTCAATCCCCCAATCACGGGTGCGGAAGTTCACGACGAAAATGGCGTTTATCCTCTGGTGGAATAGCCCACTGATGTTTTAGAGGGGTGATGTTTCACCCCTTTTTCTTATCCATTCTTTTAAATTACCAATCATTAAGGCCCCCTCATGACATTTACCGTAGAAAAAATCGGCGGTACATCTATGACAGCATTCGATGCTGTACTCGACAACATTCTTCTTCGTCCACAAAATCCATATAACCGAATTTTTGTTGTTTCCGCGTATGGTGGTATGACAGACGCCCTATTGGAATGCAAAAAAACCAGTAAACCAGGTGTCTATCAGCTTATCGCTAAACGAGATGAAGCTTGGCAAGACGCACTAGCGTATGTTGAAAGCCGTATGCTGCTGACAAACGAACATATTTTTGCCGATCCGATGAATCGTATGCGTGCGGACAAGTTCATTCGTTCTCGCATTTCAGAAGCAAAAATATGCGTAACCAATATCCTAGAAACTTGCCAATACGGGCAGTTTTCTCTGCGCCAATACTTACCGCAAATTCGTGAGTTTCTTTCGTCAATTGGTGAAGCACACAGTGCTTATAACACCGCCTTAAAGCTAAAGAACATGGGTATCAACGCGACCTTTGTTGATCTATCCGGTTGGGATAACCAACAACCTCGTAGTTTAGATGAGACGATACGTGAAGCGTTTGAAGGGATAGATGTGACTCAAGAGCTGCCGATCGTAACGGGTTATGCGTATTGCAAAGAAGGGTTGATGCACACTTATGATCGTGGTTACAGCGAGATGACTTTCAGCCGAATTGCTGTAACAACCAAAGCCGATTTAGCGATAATTCATAAGGAATACCATTTAAGCTCTGCAGACCCAAGGGTTGTTGGTGTTGAGCGTGTCAATCCAATTGGAACCACTAATTATGATGTGGCTGATCAGTTAGCGAATCTGGGTATGGAAGCGATTCACCCAAATGCGGCGGCAGGATTGCGCGAAAGTGGGATTGAATTGCAGATCAAAAATACGTTTGAGCCAGAACATAAAGGAACACTGATCTCTGCTGATTATCGTCCGGAGAGTGATCGCATTGAAATCATTGCCGGTAAGCAGAAAGTATTTGCGCTTCACCTATTTGATCAAACCATGGTTGGAAAGGTAGATAACGTCAGCTACGAGTTGATGGAGATAATCGCTGATGCTCGCGTCAATCTCATAGGGAAGGAAATGAACGCAAATTCTATCACCTATTACCTAGGCGGCAGTGCAGAGAGCTTAAACAAGGTGCGCTACAAAGTAGAGAAACGCTACCCACAAGCCTCGATTAATGGACGCATGGTAGCGCTCATCTCTGCAATCGGTTCTCAAATCGATACTAATAAAACGTTAGCTAAAGGCGTTTTTGCACTGATGAATCGCGACGTGACACCCATTGCTCTCCACTCATCAATGAGAAACGTTAACGTGCAGTTTGTTGTGAGTGACGACGAGTATAAAGAAGCGATTTGCGCGCTACATCAAGAGTTCTTTGAACAAGACAGCGATACAAGTAAGTCGGCGAATGTTGCTTGAAGTTGATTGACGGCAGTTAACTGTTAGGCAACGGTTAGCTGCTAATAGAAAAGAAGGGGCGTGTTTATCGTCCCTTTTTTGGGTCCGTCAACAAAGATCAAGACACTTGAACATATAGGGTTAGCTAGATAGAATTTTTGTTCCTCAGTATTTACCTCAACTAACACATGAAACTTATTCGCTGACGACACTAACCTGATTTTTCAAACTTCACGTTCTACTCTGATATTCGGAGGGAACAAACTCGAATTAAATTAGGTAAACATCATGAATAAGAATCAAACCATTCAATCAGGTCATTACCACCTTAAAACTATCGTTCGTGGCAGCGGTATCCCTTTAATTATTATCGGCAGCGCAGATTACTATTTGCGTGTCATGCCAACTGCATTGTTCGACCATTTCCAATGTGTTTTTGTCGATCATCGAGGCTTTGCTGAGTGTGACGTTATTCCCAATACATCTGACGCAACGTTAGAAGCCATCAGTGCTGACATTAAAGTGGTCATGGATAAGCTCGGCATCGAAAAAGCGTGGATGTTTGGTCATTCTGGGCATGCACTAATGGCAACCCATTTTGCCGTGACGTTTCCTCAATATGTTGAAGGTTTAGTGCTTGCGAACATCTCGCCAAATTTGTCACCACAAATGCAGGCGCTCCAATTTCAATGTTTGGAACAAGAAGCGGACGAGGAGAGAAAGCAAGTTTTCGAACGTAATTTCCCATTACTTGAACGCGACATTGAGCAAAATCCGGAGCGAAAATTCGTCCACTTGTGTCATCGGTTAGGCGCGATGCGTTGGTATGATCCTGACTTTAATGAACTGCCGTTGTGGGAAGGGTTTCCGACCCATACTGCTTTGTTAGATAAGCTTTGGGGAGAAGTGTTCGCTGAATTTGATACGGCGATTTATCAGCAACTTCCCGCTGTACAGGTATTAGTGATCAGCGGAGAGAAAGATTTCAGCATTGCTCCAGTTTCAACATGGGATCAGATTGATTTTGGAGAGGCAGATATGAAGCTCGAAATCATTGCAGAATCTGCTCATACACCAATGTTAGAGCAGCCAGAACGATTTGTGAAAGTGATGAGCGAATTAGTCGCAACGAGTTAATTCACTTCTATGTGTACAGGCAAATAAAAGCAAAGGAGCCAAAGCGGGCTCCTTTTTCTATTTTAAAATGAATTAACCTCGAGGAGAGTTATGCATCCCATTTAGGTGCTAGACCTTCTGGGTCAACCTCGCGGCCATTGCATTCGAGCGCATCAATACGAGCTATCTCTTCATCAGTTAGCGTAAGCTCTAACGCTTGCAAGTTGCTCGCTAGGTTTTCGCGCTTTGTTGAAGACGGGATCACTGCGATACCTTTCTGCATTGCCCATGCCAGAGCCACTTGAGCCGTGGTCGCACCTTTCGATGTTGCGATGTCATTAATCACTTCATCTTTAAGAACTTTGCCATAAGCCAGTGTCATGTAGGATGTCACCGTGATGCCTTTATCGTTCATGAACTCGACTAACTTGCGGTTTTGCAAATATGGGCTCAGTTCCACTTGGTTGGTAGCAATATTATCGAAGCCAACCACATCTGCAGCTTGTTCTAGTAGCTCGATATTAAAGTTAGAAACCCCAATCGCTTTGGTAAGGCCAAGTTCTTTTGCTTTTAATAGCTCTGGCATGTATTCATTCACGTCAGTGCCTTCGCCTGGCCAATGGACAAGTGTTAGGTCAACATGGTCAGTTTTAAGTTTCTCTAGGCTTGCTTTCAAGCTTGGGATAAGGTCTTGTTTGTTAAGCTTATCAACCCAGATCTTGGTGGTAATATAAAGCTCATTTCTCGCTACGCCACTTTCCTCAATCGCTTGACCGATTTCAGTTTCGTTGTCATAGATTTGAGCCGTGTCGATCACGCGGTAACCAAGGTCTAGTGCGTTCTTTACTGAATCGATTACAACCTGACCCTTAAGGCGGAAGGTACCCACGCCAAATGCAGGAACTGTCATACATATCTCCTAGTTTTTAGATTTATTTTAGTCGTTGAATTCGTTTCGATGAACCCAGTTTGCATGATTCTAAAATTGATATAAAGTCACATAAAATGAAAATACTTTTGAATCAAACGCAATAATGAAGGCAACGTTAGATGAAATGAATGTGTTCGTGTCGGTGGTTGATACTGGCTCGATCAGTGCTGCGGCCGAGTTGCTCTCTTTGACAACCTCTGCGACCAGCCGCGCGTTGGCAAGGTTAGAATCTAAGCTCAATACCACCTTACTTAACCGAACCACAAGGCGAATTGAACTGACCGAAGAAGGGCAGTTGTACCTTGATCGCGTTCGTAAAATTCTGGCGTCGGTGGACGAGGCAGAAGATATGCTCGTCGGTGATAAAGGTAAACCATCGGGACTTTTGAGAGTCAATGCTGCTTCACCATTTATGCTTCATGTTGTGGCTCCGCTGGTTGCGCAGTATCAACAAGAATACCCAGAGATTGAGCTTGAACTGACCAGTAATGAAGAGAACATTGACTTGCTTGGTAAGCGAACCGACATTGCAATTCGCATTGGACAACTTAAAGATTCCACCATGCGTGCCGCGCGTCTAGCGACCAGTAGCATTCGTGTTTTAGCAAGTCCCGAATACCTGGCGCAACATGGCAATCCAAAGTCAGTTAAAGAACTAGAGCAGCATCGATTGTTAGGCTTTAGTCGTTTCGAATTCTTAAATGATTGGCCACTACAAACCGAAGAGGGCGAACTGCTTCGTATCAAGCCAGTGGTAAAGGCGGAAAGTGGAGAAACGCTTCGAGTGATGGCATTAAAAGGAGACGGCATTGTTTGCCTGTCTGACTTTATGACTCAAGGTGACCGACGTAATGGTCGATTGGTTGAAGTGTTGCCAGAGTCTCGCTTAGATATTCGACAGCCTATCCATGCTGTCTACTACGCTAACGCGGTGGCTTCTGCTCGAGTACGTTCATTTATCGATTTCTTAAAGCGTCATATGAATGATGAAGGTTTCGAATAGAGCGAATTCAATTACTTGAAATGAAAAACAAAAGGAGCCACACAAGGCTCCTTTGAAGTATTTCATTTACCAACTTAGATATTTGGACGTGCCGTCTCGTTGGTTGATGGTGGCAGATGAGGTAGCGTAACCTCTGGTTGGTCACCCGTTAATGAGCGTAAGAACTCAGTAATCTTGACCGATTCTTCTTTCGTCAGTTTCTGACCAAGCTGAAGATCAGCCATCATGGCGACCGCTTCCTCTAGATCCCAAACCGAACCGTCGTGGAAGTACGGATAGGTGAGTTCGATGTTACGTAGTGTCGGAACTTTGAAGACAAACTTATCGAAATCATTACCCGTGATCGCCTTACGTCCAATATCTGGGTTATCCGTTGCAAACGGCTTCACTAAGCCCATCTTTTGGTACATTTGACCACCCGCGAGAGGGCCGCTGTGACACGCTGTACAACCTTTCGCTTTAAACAAGTTGTAGCCTTCGACCTGCGCTGTTGTTAGTGCTTTATCGTCGCCCTTCAACCAAAGATCGAACGGTGCGTTTGGCGTACGTAAGGTTTGCTCAAAGGTCGCAATGGCATCAGTCACGTTATCAATGGTGATCGTCTCACTGCCGTAGGCTTGTTTAAACCACTCGCGGTATTGAGGAATCGACTTGAGCGTGTCGATCGCAAGCTGGTGACTAAAAGCCATTTCGAGTGGGTTTTCGATCGGGCCAGCCGCTTGTTCTTGCAAATCTTTTGCACGTCCATTCCAGAACTGAACAAAGTTCAAATCCGAGTTAAACACCGTTGGTGAGTTGATCGGGCCAATTGCCCATTTGTGACCAATGGAGCTTGGTAAGTTATCGACGCCACCTTTTGCGATGTTATGGCAAGAGTTACAAGAAATGGTGTTGGAGGCGGATAAACGAGGTTCAAACCACAACGCTTTACCCAGTTCTACTTTCTTCGCATCAAGTCCAGCAACTGGCTCGATTACCTTGATAGGCTCTGCGGATTGGCGCTCTGCGTAGGCACCGAAAGATAGGACTGACAAGACGCTCACTGCTATAAGAGTTTTCATAATAACTTCCTTTTTAAGTGATTTTTCACTCTCACTAGGGCGGCGTACTTCTTATTGGTACGCTCTGGAAGCCACGGTATAGCAATCGTTTTATTCGATAAAATGCAAAAAATCGATGGTTTTTATGACAAAAAACGATGTTAAAAACGCACAAACTTTGCACGATTTGATTTTGCTAGCTTCCCAAGCAGTTGGTCACCTTTCATTTACAAATATGCAAAGAATATAAACGACAGGTTCGTTGATTTAGGTCAATTATGCAATCAAATGAACCTTGGTAGGCGAAAAAACTAAGATATAGGAGAAACTAGGTTTTTATTGCGTAAATTATCGGTAAGAATGGGGTATATAACAGGCAATGAGTCAGTTGTGTAGAATTATTCCATTTTAGGGATTTTGCTCTAAGTCCAAATGAATCTTTGCATTTCAATTTCAATTTCAATAAAGCTTGGTTATTGATCATGTTTCTGAGTATGTAAATTATTATCAATTATGCATATGATTGCTCATTGTCTAGTTTGATTTCTGTAACGTCACTGCAGCACGTATTGAGCGTACTACGCTGATTGTCTGTGTTTTCGTGTTGACAGTTTGGTACTAGGTAAAAATCAACAAGACTATGATTTCAAGGAACATTTTATGTTAAAGAAACTACTAAGTTGTTGTATCACCTCGGCACTCTGTTTTCATTCTTCTATCGCTTTTTCGCAATCTAATGAGATGGCGGACAGTGCAGAGTTACAACAAGCTCCCGACGCATTGCCTGCCACTTTGATGCTTGCACCGGACGACATCGCCATTGCAGATCGCTACATAGTGGTATTTCAACAACCACAAATGATGGCGAGCAACTCAACGGGATTCGAGCAATTCACGCAACAGTCTGTAGACCGCATGTCCGGTTTATATTCGATACAAGTGGAGGCGGTTTTTGATCACTCGATCAGTGGATTTGTCGCTAACTTGAGTCCTGAGCAACTAAAAGATCTGCGTTCTGATCCTCGTGTGGACTACATTGAGCAAGACAGAATCCTATCGCTTGACCCTATAGTCTCGGCAGACGCAAATCAAACCAATGCCATTTGGGGACTAGACCGAATCGACCAACGTAACTTACCACTCGATAACAACTACAGTGCCAACTTTGATGGGACTGGGGTAACGGCTTATGTTATCGATACTGGTGTGAACAATGCACACGTTGAGTTTGGTGGGCGGTCGGTTTCTGGGTATGACTTTGTCGATAACGATGCCGATGCAAGTGACTGTAATGGACATGGTACACACGTTGCGGGCACCATTGGCGGCAGCTTGTATGGTGTTGCGAAAAACGTCAACCTTGTCGGCGTGAGAGTATTGAGCTGTAGCGGATCGGGTTCTACATCTGGTGTTATCGCCGGTGTGGATTGGGTGGCTGCGAATGCTTCCGGACCTTCAGTCGCCAATATGAGTTTGGGTGGAGGTCAATCTGTCGCTCTCGATAGTGCGGTGCAAAGTGCGGTTCAATCGGGTGTCAGCTTTATGCTTGCTGCAGGTAACTCCAATGCCGATGCGTGTAACTACTCTCCAGCGCGCGTTGCTACTGGTGTCACTGTCGGCTCGACTACCAGCACGGATGTACGTTCGAGTTTTTCAAACTGGGGCAGTTGTGTGGATGTGTTTGCACCAGGCTCACAAATCAAATCTGCATGGTATGACGGTGGCTACAAAACCATTAGTGGTACATCGATGGCGACGCCACATGTAGCGGGTGTAGCAGCACTGTATCTTCAAGAAAACAGTTCGCTGTCGCCAAGCCAAGTAGAGGCCTTAATCGTTAGTCGCGCAACAAGTGGAAAGGTGACGGACACAAGAGGCAGCGTGAACAAGCTACTTTATAGCTTAACCGAGGCAGATTGTGGCCAAGACTGTGGTGGCCCTGATCCAACACCGGACCCAGAAGGCAAGTTAACCTCGGGTGTGCCAGTGAGCGGTTTAAGTGGTTCAACTGGTCAAGTCGCGTATTACTATGTTGATGTAGAAGCGGGGCAGCGCTTAACAGTACAGATGTATGGCGGTACTGGCGATGCTGACTTGTATCTCCGTTTTGGTGCAAAACCAGCACTGAATGCATGGGACTGCCGACCTTTCAAATACGGTAACAATGAGACATGTACGGTCAGCGCAACACAAAGTGGACGTTACCACGTCATGATTCAAGGTTACTCAAACTATAGTGGTGTCAGCATTCAAGCAAGCTACTAGTTATTATTCTCGTTATTAGAAGAGAACAAAGCCCACTTTTTGGTGGGCTTTTCTTTTGGTAATACCGTGCTTAGGAATTACTGAGTTTCATCGGAGACGTTCGACGCTATTCAAACGCATTAGTCTTTTGCTTCAAGAATTCGATGAGAGTGCGAACTCGAAGCGGCATCAAGGCTTTCTCTTGATACACCGCATAAATCGGAATCTCTAAATCGTGCACATCGGGTAGAATGCGAACTAAATCTCCTCGCGCTAATTCTTCCGTCATCATAAAGCTTGGCATGATGGCAAACCCAAGATGATTCAAAACAAACTCTTTGACTGTCGCAGCGGTTCTCACTTGCACTTTTGGACTGTGAGCCAAGCGCGTGACATGACCTTGGCTGTTGGTCATCGTGAGTTGCTTATCACCGTGAACGATATGGTGGCTAATCCAATCTAGCGAGAGAAGATCTTCCGGTACCGAAACCGTTTCTACCTTGCTGAGGTAGGTTGGCGTAGCGCAAATCATGTCGCGAAAATAACCCAGTCTAACCGCATATAAACTCGAATCTTCTAAAGCGGAAGAGGCTCGTAGTGCAATATCACAACGAGATTCAATCAGATTGCTGTAACTGTCGCTCTCAATAATATCGAGTTTGATTTCCGGATAGAGGTGTAAGAACTCACTCAATAAATCGACTAAGGCTGAGCTAGGCGTGGAGATACGAATCGTCCCACTTGGGATTTGATTGGCATCTTGTGTTTCTGCGTTAGCTTCAGATGCAATATCACCAATCAGTTTGCACTTTTCGTAGTAGCGTAAACCTGCATCAGTCAATGAGAGGGAGCGTGTCGTGCGATGCAACAGACGAGTATTCAACGCTTGCTCAAGTTTAGAGACGATTTGTGAGACGCGCGCTTTACCAATATCAAGATCATCTGCTGCTTGAGTAAAGGATTGTTTCTCTGCCACTTTGGCAAAGACCATCATGTCATCGAGTGAGATCATACCGATTACTTCCCAAAAGCTATTTAGTATTGTTTAGTCAAAATGAACAATTAGTTTAATCAAAGGCTAATTATCTATCAATCATCAAACGATATAGTGTCTCCATCGACAGCGGGAAGCCAAAACAGCTTGGTCATTTCCGCCTTATTCAGAAAGAAATAATGTAAGAATTGAATGGAGAAACCATCATGTCAGATCGCAAAATTCTAGTAACAGGCGCATCAGGTAAACTCGGCTCACAAGTAGTGAAAGCATTGCTTGAAGACCTCAATGTACAACCAAGCCAATTGATTGTGACCACTCGCAATGCAGACAAACTGCAAGCGTTAGCAAGCCAAGGTGTGGATGTTCGCGAGGCAGATTTTTCAAGCCCTGAGTCACTAGAGCAAGCCTTCCAAGGAGCAGGCAGCATGCTATTGATTAGCATTGACGCCTCTGGTCCTCGCACTCAAGCGCACTTGAATGCTGTCGCAGCAGCAGAACAAGTAGGGGTGAGCCACATTGCTTACACGTCAATGCCTTCGGCAGAAAGCTCGCCAGTGATGTTCGCTCATGAGCATGAAGCGACCGAGAATGCGATTAAACAAAGCAGTATCGCTAATGCGACCATCATGCGTAACAACTGGTACTTCGAGAACTTGGCAGAATACTTTGCGAGCATTCTACAATCGGGTCATTGGTTGACGTCGGCAGCAGAAGGGCGCTCTGCACAACTATCACGCAAAGATCTCGCTTTTGCTGCGGCATCTGCTCTCGTGAAACCAGCGCAGGGCAAAGTGGTACTGCCAATGAACGGTGCGCAATCTCTAACGCACGCAGAAATGGCGAAAGTGATAGATAAAGTTATCGGTACGTCTATCAATATGGTTAACCTGTCTGACGAAGATTACCAAGCACAGCTTGAGTCGTTTGAGTTGCCTGCTCCTATCGTAGAGTTGTGTGTGACAATGGATAAGCACAACCGCGGAAACTACTCAGATGGTACAAGTGAAGCGTTTGAACAACTGACAGGCAAGCAGCCTCAGAGTTTCGAAGCTTGGTTAGAAGAGAACAAAGCAGAGCTGCAAAAAATCGCGAATACTTAAGATTATTTGAAGCTACCAAGGGACTCGTTTGAGTCCCTTTTTAAATATTAGAGCCTATTAACTCTTACTTAGTTTATTAATGAAAAATAAATTAGATAATACTTATTTAATTGCGAACTAAATTATTTATTACTCATGATAAATTAGAGTAAATATACAATAATTTATATTTAGTCGTATTTACCGTGCTCGTTACCATTATATAGAAGAGAAAATAATGTGATTTTCCCCTTCATAATGAGCTTTTAATTAGTAATAATATCTTATTGAGCGGTTACTTCATCACCACTATTTATTCTAAGTGTCAAATTTATCATATTGTAACAAATTCTTACATTTGATAATTAGGGCCAACTTAATGCGATATCAATCTTCTCCAAGTGATCACACAGAACAAGTACAACAAACTGTTCAAGAACGCGCGACCCAACAACGTCTAGCTCGTAAGGAAGAGCTCAAAGTGACACAAGCAGACAATAAACGCTGGGCAGCAAATCGAGAAAGAGTCATTGCTGAACGCAGCAACGAAAACACCGACGTAGCACTAACACCATTAAAAGAAAATAAGAAAAAGAGTGGACTGAGTTCTTTGTTGTGCGCGAAACCGAGTTTTCCAAGCTACCAACCAAGACCGTTGCTTATTGTTGGGTTAATACAAAAGCGGAAAGTGGTGAAGACAATATTATTCCAAGTGTTGAAAAGGAACATGGCCTACTGAACGTCATTAGTAATGCCAAAATTACCCCAAAGGTAAAACACGTTATATATGTTGATAGACGTACTAAAGGGCGAACTTGTTACGACTCACGCGTCGAGCTTCCAGATAATGTTAAGTTCGTTTCAGTGAATGAATTGCTGAAGAAGAAAAACATGGAGACGCCAGTCATTGCCGAGAAGATGACAAAATTGTATGAGGCAAGCATCAATCACGGTAGCCCAGCTTTTGTAAAGAACATGGTCTCTTTACTGGCTCTAAATGCCGGAGATTACTTCTTCGATATCGGTGTTAGCATCAAGCCCGATGGTAATTTAGCTAAGCACCTTAATGGCCAGAGCAAGTTTTCCGGTGGTGCGGTAGGTAACGGAAGTTATCTGATGGGTGGACACAATAAAGAGGATATAGAGACAGTTGTTGAGTACCTCTACGAAATGTATACCTGTCAAAGACCACCAACGGTACATCCTAAAAAGGCGGTGGAGGTGTTAGAAAGTCTCGATAAATCGTTGCCACCCGCAGATGTCATCAGCGCAGTAACAAGCAACTCGAAATTAGACGAAAAAATCACGCCAGCGGACTTCGTTACTTACTCTCGTAAGATGGAGCAGGGATTTGCTGAGCGAGGCGTTAAGACTACAGAATGTGAATATGCTCGTCACACGGACGTTGTCTTTGGTAACAACATTGCAGTACTCACTACAAAAGTGAAAACGGGCTTTAGGAGCGGAACAGACTTCGTCAATACCCATAAGATGAGCCATATTCACAAAACTAAAGTCGAAGCGCATCACGTGCCGGTCTTATAAAGTACGCAGAAGAGTAATGACCTCACCCTAGGTACGGCGCCAAAAACAAAAACGCCCACACTCATTCAAAAGTAAGGGCGTTTATCTTTTCAACCTAAAACCCGTTGCTACTTCACAGCTTCCACTTCCAACATCGACGCTTGAGTCGCAGACAAGTTTTGTTTTACGTAACCAGTAAGTTGTAACCATGCAAACAAGCCTGCTAGAACGTTAGCAATTGTCGCCGCGATGACGATAGTAAAAATGTCACCCTGTAACGAACCAATGGCAATCGCTGGGATGTACAGAACCACCAATCTTACAAAGCAAACGAATAGGGCAGTCTTTGGTTTACCTAATGCGTTGAAGATAGAAGTAACAACCATACACAAACCTAAAGGGCCATAGCTAAACGGAATCAGCCAAAGCGCTAGCTTTAACCAGTCTTGCATTGTGTTGTCCGCCGATAGTAGAGGAACAACGATTGGTAAACTCACCACCAACAAAGTTGCGATGGCCAAGTGGAACAAAATCACAAAGCGAGAAGCCGATTGGACGAGTGCTTGGATTGAATCAAAACGTTCGGCACCGAGTTCACGGCCAATCATCGGTGGCAAAGACATGGTGAGTGCCAGCGTGAAGATCAACAAGAAGCTTTCCACTCGGTTTAATAAGCTCCAAAATGCGATTTCATTAGTACCAAGATGAGCGATGAACATAACCGTCACGAAAGCACTGACTGACGGTAATATCTGATTCATCATGGTTGGAATCGTGGTTTTGATCAGCAGCGCGACATCTTCTTTGCTAGCTAAAGCCGAAGAGAAAGGTGCGAACCATTGACGACCTTTAGCTTTGTGCATCATGTAACCGGCGCTGATAGCAAAGCCAAGCATCGAGGCTAATGCAGCACCCGCAATTCCCATGTTTAGAACGAACATAAAGACCGGATCAAGCACGAGGTTGATAAGGCTTGCGATGACAAAGACAGAGCCCGTGACTTTAGTATCGCCATTCGCGCGGTAAACACAGGTCATCAAATACAGCACGGCACTGGATAGTGCGCTCAACAGCCATAAGCCCCAGAACTGACCAAATAACGTTTCGAGCTGTTGATACTGTGCGCCGCTGTCTTTCACAGAGACAAACGCAGAAAACACACTTTGCTCCATCAACCACAACGCAATTCCGATGAGAGCGATAAAAGCGCTGCCGACCAGTAACGCAAGTGAAGCGGTATTTGTCGCGCGTTGCGTATTATTTGCCCCAAAAGCATGCGAGATGATGGACGTTGCCGCAACACCAATGCCGACTTGAATGCCAATAAAGCCAGCTTGAAACGGCATCGTGATACCTTGCACAGTAAGCTCGTTCACGCCAAGCATACCGATAAACACCGCATCGATAAGTTGTACTGACATGATCGCAAAAAGGCCGACAGTCAACGGCAGTGTTTTTTCGAGAACGGATTTTAAGGTCGAGGAAATCGCTATCATCACAAGGCTCTTGATTCGAAAGTTCGGGAACAGTGCCAGTATAGAGTTGCGATTGTTAATGATAAGAGGGCCAATCCCTAAATCAGTTTTTAGATTTGGTTAATAATCCAAATCAGCCGGCGTATTTGTGTTGTGTGTTCGACTGGTTATACTCAACGTATCTTTTTGAAAATAAGCGTATTCGTTAGCTAATCTAATATGAAAAATAGCCTCAGTATTCGAGCTTATACCAAGCAATTACAGAGCCATTCACACGGGGATTATCATCAATTGGTGCTGCCAATCCACGGTAATATTGCGATTGAGATGACAAACTTTGTCGGTAAAGTCACCGTCGGTGAGTGTGTCGTGATTCCTGCTGGCTCTGAGCATGGATTCAAAGCCGATGAAATGGCGCGTTTTATTGTTGCGGATTTGGACGTTTTACCAGAGCACTTTCTTACTGAACAATTGGCAGTGTTTTCTGTTACGCCACCACTGTTAAGCTATCTTCATTTTGTAGAAAAACAGTTGCAGCACCAAGTTGATAGTGGGTTAGAAAGTTCGATTTTGAATGTGTTCTCGATGCTTTTAGAGCAGCAGACCCACGCAAAGCCTGTTGACCCGAGGATTCGAGCAGTACAAAGCCATATTGCTGAAAACATTGATACGGCTTTGTCTATCGATGAGCTGGCTAAGATAGCTTGTTTGAGCCCGACTCAATTTAAAAAGCGATTTAAAGAAAGTCTTGGCGTCAGCACATTGCAGTACATTACTGAGTTGCGAATGGAGAAAGCCAAAGCTTTGCTCACGCATACCGACTTACCAGTTCAACTGATTGCCGAGCGAGTCGGGTACACCGATTTGTCTGCGTTCAGTCGCCGCTTTTCAATTCATTTTGGTTTGTCGCCACGCGAGTTAGCCCGTCAATAACGTCTCATTAAACGATTCTTGCGTCCTTTCTGCAAAGTCCTTTCTTCTTAATCAACGTATCCTTTTCTCTATTGAAAATCAGTATAGAGAAATAAAGCATGTCATCTGTTGCGATTCAATCGACGAGTCAATATCAAGCGGGCGTATTGGCGATCTTGTTTGCTTCTTTGTTGTGGGGAACGACAGGAACAGCCGCGAATTTTGCTCATCAAGTCAGTCCGTTAGCCATTGGCGCTTTTGCTATGGGCGTTGGTGGTATTATTCAAGCAATGTTATCTTGGCGTAGCATCCTTCATCAACTCCATCAGATTTTGCTGTTTAAGTTAGCGTTAGCAATAAGCAGCGTTGCATTAGCTGTATATCCTTTGGCGTTTTACACGTCGATGAAGCTTTCTGGCGTTGCCGTTGGTACCGTTATCTCAATTGCCAGTGCGCCTTTCTTTACTGTTTTGATACAGTGTCTTTTTAGCAAAGCTAAGCGCGTTTCTGCTCAATGGTGGGTGAGCTTCGCATTTGGTGTGGTGGGCATCATGATGTTAGTCATGGCGAAATCGGGTGGGGCGGTTGAATCAGACCAAGCCTCTTATCTATTTGGCATTGTTTTGGGGCTCATCGCAGGATTAAGTTACGCCATTTATTCGTGGGTTGCTAAGCGAATGATTGATGGCGGAATCAAATCGCAAGCGGCGTTAGGTAGTATCTTTGCTGGTGGTGCTCTGTTGTTATTGCCCAGCTTAGTGTTTACCGGAGAGAACCTATTCAACGGTATCACGAACGCTTCTGTTTCAGTCTATATGGCGATCGTTCCAATGTGCTTGGGTTATCTCGCGTATGGGTATGGATTAAGGCACGTTGATGTTAGCAGTGCCAATCTTCTCACGTTGTTTGAACCAGTTGTTGCGGCGGTGCTGGCGGTTTGGATTGTCGGGGAGAAGATTGCTATCTCTGGTTGGATTGGCGTTGGATTGATTGGTGTATGCCTGATTCTTCAAACCTTAGATAAAGATGCGAACAAACCAAAACAGGTGACATGATTTCCTAGCGAATAAGGTTCCCTCACTAACGGGAATAGTTTTCTAATGAAAGCTAACGGACACAGATGGAAAGCGTTAACTCGCATGCATATCGGTTTTTCGTTTTCTATGAAATAGAACTGCCATTGCTACGGTCTGTCTTAATCAACGTATTATCAGTTCGCTATTTACTAAAGTATGAACACATTCGGGGAAGATTATGTGGATTAAGAAGAATCATCGCTGGGCTTTATCTGAAAACGAAGCGACGCCAGAGTCCGTCTATAAAGAACGTCGCGAAATACTGAAAAAGCTTGGCATTGCGGTTGTCGGTATGCCGCTCGCAGCGAATGCACAAGCGGGTATTTTGGATATCTTCTCGTCAAAGGAAAAGCCAGTCTCTGACAATCGAATTGACCTTAGCGCGGCGAAGCCACAACAATACCAAGCGGATCTTTCTCTTACTCCTGAAAGTAAGGTTCTGAAATACAATAACTTCTATGAGTTTGGTACAGATAAGTCTGATCCTGCGAAAAACTCTTCTGAATTTGTGTCTGACCCATGGACGGTTGAGATCGATGGCTTGGTGAATAACCCGATTAAGCTCGACTACGACGACATCTTTAACAAGTTCACACTAGAAGAGCGTATCTACCGCTTACGTTGTGTGGAAGCGTGGTCTATGAACATTCCTTGGATTGGTTTTCCTTTAGCGGACATCATCAAAATGGCGGACCCAAAAAGTAGCGCGAAATACGTGGCTTTTGAAACCCTCTACGATCCAAAACAGTTCCCAGCTCAAGGCTCGTTCAGCAGTATAGAATATCCTTACGTCGAAGGGCTTCGTCTTGATGAAGCAATGAACCCGCTCGCGCTGATTTCTGTGGGTTTATACGGTAAGACGCTTGCGCCACAAAACGGTGCGCCACTTCGCTTAGTTGTGCCGTGGAAGTACGGCTTCAAGAGCATCAAGTCTATTGTTCGAATTCGTTTAACCGACCGAGAACCGCCAACAACGTGGAATCGTTTAGCACCGAATGAATACGGTTTTTACGCTAATGTAAACCCAAATGTTGATCACCCACGCTGGAGCCAAGCAAGTGAGCGTTTCATCGGTGAGGGCAGTGTGCTCAGCACTCGCAGACAGCCAACATTGATGTTCAACGGCTACGAAGAAGAGGTGGCACATCTCTATAAGAATATGGATCTGAGGAAGTTCTATTGAGAAAGCTGACGCCAAAACACATCATTGCGCTTAAAGTCCTGATACACCTTGTCTCTCTCGGTTTCTTAGGTCTGCTGGTTATTGCGATTAATACCGACAACTTAGGTGGCGACCCTGTTCAAGGCATCATTCATTACACGGGTATTAGCGCGCTGAATACGCTGTTTATTACCTTGCTGGTTTCTCCGCTTGCGCGTTGGACCAAGCAGGGTTTGTTAGTTCGAGTTAGGAGACTACTTGGGCTCTACAGCTTTTTCTGGGCAGTGCTTCATTTGGTTGCTTTTACTGTGCTCGATTTAGGATTAGATTGGAGTTTGCTTGCCTCTGAAATCGTCAAACGCCCTTACTTGACAGTTGGTGCAGCAGTGTGGGTCATCTTGTTACTTTTGGCGGTGACGTCGACTCAATCCATTCAACGTAAAATGGGTTCTAAATGGCAAAAGCTGCATAACTGGGTTTACTTAGCTGCGATATTGGCGCCGATTCATTTTTATTGGTCGGTGAAGTCAGAGGTAGCAGAGCCAGCCATCTATATCTTAATCGCCATTGGTTTGTTGCTGGTGCGCTGGAAGACATTGAAGCAGCGAGTGTTTCGAAAAATGTTATCCAGTTGATGCGCCGTTAGACCAATTGCGATAAATGAATCAACGGAAAAAAAGGGGCTACGTGAGCCCCTTTCTTCATTGGATAAAAAGCCGCTAACCCAAGCCTTCTGTTGCTGTTGGCTCACCACGCTTCCACACCTTTCGTTCGCTCTCGCCAAAGACCTTAGGCTAGGTCTATCCAATCCCACCACAACGCTCATACCGTAAGCTCGAACCCTACGACTAATGTCTAACCACCTGAGACTATTTGTATTTTTTCGTTTGGTATAAGGTACTAGCAACTGAATTTTAAGAGTTCATAAAGATCAGTCATCGAGTTCTCGTAGCAGAGAATTTATAGACAACGACTCGCTTAATCTTCGTTTAGTGAGTAAACAACGTTGGTTGGAAAAACACACCTTAGAGTGTGAACGAAAGGAATCACAATGAGCAGCACTTTAGAGTCCGTACATATTGGAACAGATAAGCCTAAAGCCGGTGAGGATGAACTCACTTATGAACAACAACATAAACCTAGCTCGGAGTTTGAGTCCCGAGAACAATATTTAGAGCACGAGTTGCAAATCATGGCGCCTAAACGTTGGCGTCCCAATTTGCCGTTTAAAGACTATCGATTCGAGGTAGAAGACACCATCCCAGCTATGGCCGCGACCATTGGTAAAGTCGTTATGGTGGGAGCAATCGCAGCAACCTTTGCCGGAGCGCTAGGGCTGAATGAAGGCTTTATTTTAGAAAACGTTCGTTATGAACTACTTATCGCCTCTGTTTTCATTATTCTTTTTTCAGGCTTTCTACTGCCGACCGCAAACCTCGCGGGTACACACGGTCCGCTCATCCCATTAATTCCTATCGTCGTTGCTGCTGGTGGGCACCCTATGGCCTTTGGTCTGCTGATTGGTGCTTTTGGCATACTGTTAGCCATCAGTAAAGGTGGCAGTATGCTGGCAAATCTCACCAGTAAAGGTGTGTGTGGCGGTTTGCTGCTTTACTTAGGCTTTGTTGGAACCGTCTCTCAAGTGAAAAAACTGTTCGCTTGGGCAGAGGGAATAGGGATGAGCCACATCGCTTTTGTCGTGATCTTTTGCACCATTATTTTATATGCATTACTGGAACATTTTCGTAAGCGTTGGCTAGCTGTCCCTCTTAGTTGCTTGCTAGGCGGCACGTTAGCTTTTGCCATGGGCGCCCCGTTTTCTTTTCAAACCGAGCCCGGCTTACCCAACATGAACCCTATGTATTGGTGGGGAGAAGATACAGGCTGGATGCTAGGGCTACCGACGATTGAACACTTCATGGTCGTACTGCCTTTTGCCATTTTGGCCGTAGCCATGTGGTCGCCAGATTTTTTAGGGCATCAAGTGTTTCAAAAAATCAGCTATCCAGAGCGTACAGAAAAAGTACATATGAACATCGACGATACCATGACCACCGCTTCCATTCGTCAGACGTTCGGTTCTTTGCTCGGTGGTACCAACTTTACGTCTTCTTGGGGCACTTATATCGTTCCGGCGGCTATCGCTAAACGTCCAATTCCTGCTGGAGCTTTGCTGACGGCGCTGTTTTGTATCATCGCCGCTGTTTGGGGCTACCCGATGGACTTAGCGATCTGGCAACCTGTACTTTGTGTTGCGCTCATTGTAGGGGTATTTGTGCCTTTACTAGAAGCAGGAATGGAAATGACGCGTGAGGGTAAAACCACTCAATCGGCAGCGATTGTTGTATTTTCTTCAGCGCTCGTTAACCCTGCATTTGGCTGGTCGCTCACTATGCTGTTGGATAACTTAGGCTTAGTCGGCTGTAAAGAACGTAGTGGGGAGCTGAGTAAAATGAGCCGCTGGGTGTTGCCTGGCATTATGTTTGTTGTGCTAACGAGCGTAATGGCGTTGGTTGGTCTATTACCGGGAATTCCAGCGATTATCCCGAGTTTTCGTTAGATAGGCTCATCGTACGATTTATGGTTTGAAGAACCTTTTCAAACCTGATAGACAAGAGACACCGGGATTGCGGTGGTTCTTGTTTTTAAATTTTCGATATCATCTAAACACCTCTGTAGAGGCGAATGCTGTCATGATGACGCCAGTAAGTATTTACACCCGTAAAGTTCAAATGCAAAACCACATAAGGTGTAATATTTATGATAAAAAAGGTTCATATAATCTAAGGTAAGTAAGCTAGGTAATAATACATAGGGATAGCGCTCAGTGAAGACATTTATGTCCGGCCAATAGACATTCTTAGATTCCGAGAGTGCTGAATATTTTTGGATAAGGTGGATGGTTGGAGAGAGATATGCTGTGAATAAGGTTTGTGGTGCCATCACAAAAGCTTTTGGCGGAGAGCAAGAAACATCCGCAGCGATGCTAAATGTCGCGCTGGGAAAACAAACAAAATACTCATTGGTGAAACTGGTTAAAAGCAAAGCCCTGTGCACATGTAAGAAAAAGCGCCAATTAAAGCGCTAAAGCAATGTTGCTAAGAACTGACATGGAGTACAAGATGTTTGTACAACCCAATGATGAAGCGACATTGTTACATCCCTCTGACTGCTTGATGAAAATACTGTTTCATGTGATAACCATGACATTACGCAACCAGTAGTTAGCTGAACTTATCCTAGAAGGGCATCCGATTGGATGCCCTTTTTTGTAGGTGAAAATTGAGCACTTCTAGGAGTGCTCAACTCATATTTAATTAGTTAACTGAGTTATTAACTAGATCTCGAAAAATACGTTGCTCTAGTGAACTGTGCTCAATAACATCACCTAAATGCAGTACAGGGGTGATATATTTAGCTTGTGGGTGATCCACAAAGTACGCTTTAAGGTCATAGTTTAAGGTGCTCACATTGTGGCTGTTCGATTCATCATAACTGTGTTTGGTTTCAATCTGGATTGTATCGGCAGTGTGAACAATGTAGCTAAAACTATGGTTCTGGTCTGTTGTTAAGTCTAGCTCATAGCCGTTTGCATAAGCATTATCTAAAATTAGGTCATAATCCTCAAACGATGGGATTTGACCTAAATAGTCAGAATGTAGCTTTGAATAAGTAACAACATTTGTTGTTAGGTTGATTGAAACAAAGTCCTCTAACGATTTGGATACGGTAACAATTGCTTCATTATCAACTACGTTTAGAGATAAACCTGCAACCTTAGACAAATGTTCTAGATCGTATAGTGCTGATCCGGTTAGGTCTGCAAACTTGCTAAGTTCTTCACTGTATGGTGTTGCATGAGGGATCAGAACTTCATACAGGATAGAAAGGTAAGTGTTACCTGTGTTGTATACGTTATATGAGTTATTAAAATATGCTTCTTCGTCCGTTATTGTGTTGATTGCATCAAACCCTAGAATCACATTAATTAACTGACCAGACTTTAAAAGAGCTTCAAGCATAGCGTCATTGTATTCAAACTTAACGGCTGCACTCACATATTCTAAATCGTAGTAACCACCACCGATTTGCTCAGTTTTAACGTGTTTCAGTTCTAGAGTTTCATACTCTGAAACATCCATAATGATAGAGTAACCGTCTGTAACCGTTACCTTGTTCACTACTGAACTCAGACCATACAGAGGTGCCTCTGCTACGTAATCAGCGCCACCTACACGCAACGTAGAGTTAAGAACGTCAAACTCAAAACCTTCTGCATACATACCAGACTGTCCAATGTATACCAATGGATCACCGTTCTCGTTCAGCTTCCAACCAATACCAGTGTGAGAACCAAATAGCATTTCTAAGTGCTTCATATCACCTGTGTAGCCTATCTTGTCAGCGAACACACTAAGAGGGATTGGTTCACTTGGTACTAGGTCGGTAGCTGACTTATTTTTAATGACAATTGGATAACCAATCATTGCATTGTATTCACCGTCCGACACACTCAAACCAAACGTATGATCCCCTACATGCTCAGAAGTTGGTGCAATAGTCAGAATGTTATCTTCTAGAGTGATAAAGCCTAAACCGTCTTGTAGCTCTACCGTTACCTTGTCACCGTCTGGATCGCTTGCTTGCACTTGAAGCTGAACTGTTTTGTCTGCTTCGATTTCCATCATAGGGGTGTAACCAACTAGATCTAGTGTTGGTTCTTGGTTCACTGGTTCACTAGGTTCTAGGTCAGTAGCTTCTAAAAGAACCTTAACAATTACATTAGTTGAAGTTGATAGTTCACCATCTGAAACAGTTACAGTTAGTTCATAGTTTCCGGCTTGATCTGCAAATGGTGAAATAATCAGATAACCATACTTATCAATTGTTGAGAACTTTGCAGCACTACCAGATATAGAGTAAGAAAGTTCTGTTTGTTCCTTGTCACTCGCTACAACTTGATGAAAGTGACTCAAACCACCAAGAACACGTATTTCATTAATCTTATCCACTGTAGGAGCTGTGTTAATTGGTGTACTTGGTTCAAGTGGAATCAATGGCTGATCTGGTTCAACTGGTTTGCTAGGCTCTAGCGGAATTAGTGGCTGATCTGGTTCTTCTGGTGCAACAGGTTTAGAGGGTTCTAATGGGATTAGAGGTTGATCCGGTTCTGGTGTTGGGATTTCTGGACCGGTTGTCTCGTTATAAAGTTCATCGTTCTTTTGCAGAAGCATAGAGAACGCAGCTTTAAAACCTTCTGAACTTAGTTCACGTTTGTATGTAAACCCACGGTTAGAACCATCTGACATTTTAAGGCTTAGATTTGAAACTAGGTTAATCTCTTCCTTGTTACCTAGAAGGGTTAGAATCTCGTTCATATCGTTAGTGTAAACATCAATGAATGAATCAAGGTCTACAAGTACCTTATTATTTTCGTTATCTAGCTCTAGTGAATCAGGTGCAATCATTACACTGAAAAACTTGTTAGTTTCCGATGTAACTAAGTTAATCTCTAGCTTAGAACCAAACTCAGCAACCTTAGCTAAATCAATTGGGTTATGGTTATCAAAACCGATCAAACCATCATTCCAAAACTCACCATCTGAGTTAGTACCAAAACCTAGAAGAAATTCTTTATCAATCAAAGAAACTGTTTCACTAGATTTAGTTCCTTGGTTCACTGAACACTCAAAAGAAACATCATTACAAACAGCACTCACAAGTGCAGGGTCGAAGTTTAAAGCATCTGCAATACCTTGGATTGTCTCTTCTGGAATTGTTGGCTTAGGAGGTTGTACGGGCTCACTAGAACCACCGTCTGAACCTCCACCACAAGCGGAAAGAAGAACAGATATGGATATAGCTAGGATCGATTTTTTCATGGTTATTCCGATTAATAGTTATTACATGGCTTAATACATTCTTAAATGCATTAAGTGATGGAATAAAAAGAGCACCTAACTTAGGTGCTCAATCTATTAAACTAATACTTCATTAACTGATAGTGTAGTCGTCAACAAATTCCGGACACTAACTTAAGCCGATTTTCGGCAGTAACTGGCGACAGCCCATCATTTGCTTGATGAGGCCGTTGCCTATTGTAGTAGTCCATCAAGTAATAGCTGATATCTCTCTTTGCTTGAGTTTGAGTCAGGTACCCATTAGCAGGTATCCATTCGGTTTTTAGGCTTTTAAATAGCCTTTCCATAGGAGCGTTGCCCCATCAGTCATCTCGACGACTAATGTTCTTAGTTATGCGATATCGCCAAAGCCTTTGACGGTATTTTAGGCTACTGTATTGGCTTCCTTGGTCTGAATGGAACATCACGTTGCTAGGTCGTCCTCGTTGTTCCCAAGCCATATCCAAGGCTTTGCAAGTCGACTCTGCATTGGGTTTGTCTGATAGCGCCCAACCCACTACACGGCGGCTAAATAAGTCGAGTACAACAGCCAGATAACTCCACTTTGAACCAGACCAGATGTAAGTAATATAGCCACACCAAACCTCATTTGGAGTGGTAACTGAGAACTCACGCTTCAACCTATTAGGGATATCTGGGCGCTCTAGCTTAGCCTACTTATAGCGATGTGAGCCAGGTTGTTTGCTTATCAGCTCAGCTTCTTGCATAAGCTTGCGTACTTTGAAGCGTCCGACTACCAGCAGAACCACGGCTCATGTTAAAAAGCTGCTTAACTCGGCTGGTTAACCGAATGCGGTTGGCATCCGGCTTTCGTTGTTTAAACTCGTAGTAACAGGAACACGCCATATCGAATAGCTCACAAAGAACTTTGACCGGTTCATACTCCCTCAACTGGTCAACTAACGAGTTCGTCAGACATTAAGAGAGCTGTAGCTTTTTTTAGTATGGATTTTTCTCTTTCTAAGCGATTAATCCTAGCTTCTAACTCTTGGATCTTCTGCTGTTCTGGCGTTAGAGCTTTAACCGTTGGCGTTTCTCCACCAAGTTCAATCTTTAGTTGATCGACCCAGCGTCGTAAAGCCGTATCACCGATGTCTAGAGAGCGTGCCGCCTCAGATATTGAGTAACTTTGATCAAGAACCAAGCTCAAAACCTAATAAATTTTTTCAAACTCTGATTTCTTTCCTAATTGTTAAGGAGCTATTTAATCGAACCCATCAGAGATGTTTTACTCTCTCTTGTTTCGATGGGTGCACTATGCATATGGGACTGAAAGAGGACAAATCAGGTAATTTGTCGTTCTGATAAAAGTTACTCATAAAGCGTGACCTCTGTCACAAAACTCTGAGTAAGAAAAAGCCTCATTAGAAAGGGGTAGGATTTAATTATCTGCGTGGTATATGGCTATTGCTCTAATCAATTGTACGGTTTAGTGCGCAATATCTAATCTGCTTTTGTCCATAAACGAGCCATTGATTCTTCAGCCCAACTCAGTCATTAGAACATCTACGCAAACAAAAAGGGGCTACATGAGCCCCTTTCTTTATTGGATAAACAGTCGTTAACCTAAGCTTTCTGTTACTACTGGTTTGGTATTGCGTTTGGCAATCCAGTAGGCAACGCCGCCCCAAAGTACGGTAAGCACCCAAAGAGCAGTCCAGTGTTTTGCGACTTGTTGCCACGTTGCGCCCATTTGGTTGAGTGCTAAAAAGCCTTTGATTGCCCAAGTGCTCGGGCTCAAGTCTGCAAACCAAAGTAGCGGGGCAGGGATCGACTCTACAGGCCAAATAAAACCTGCTAAGAAGATTAATGGCATTGAGCTAACCAGTACGACTAATGTCACTAGCTCGCGTCTTGGTAGCAAATACCCAAGCCACAAACCTAAGCCACAACAGCCGAGCAAGAACGGCAACAGCAAGGTCAACAATTCGCCTGCGTTGGCAACATGGTTGACGTTCAAGCGTTCAAAACTGAAGCCAAAGTAGTAGGCGCTGAGTAGGTAGTAGATAGCTACGAAGACCAAGGTTCTGGCAAGTAGCAGAGCGCACGTTGGCACTTGAGACCAATAACCGCGACCATGACGTTGTGTAGCCGTTTGTAAGCCGACGGCCATGATCAATGTTTGTTGAAGGATTAGAACAAACACCGCTGGCACCACGTATTCGATGTAGCCCATGGTTGGGTTGAAGGTTGGCTTCATATTGAGTTTGATTGCAGAGTAGTCGTGGCTTGCCATACTCAGTGGAACGCCATCGATCACCATCTTGCTCACTTTTACTTGAGCACCAAGCGTACCGCCTGCTGTTGCTAAACCTTCTACCACGGTGCCGTAAACCAAGAAGTAGGAAGCGTCGGCGGCATAAGCTAGAGTCGGGCTGCTGCCAAGCATCAAGTCTTTGTAGAAGTGTTCTGGAATCACCAAAAAGCCGGTGATTTCACGATTTAAGAATGCCTGTTTTGCATCGGCAATCGTGTGTAAACGCGTTACTACCTTAACCTGAGGCGTCGCATCGACCATACGCTCTAGAGTTAAACTGGTTTGGCTACCATCGAGATTTACAATCGCAATCGGCTGCTCTCTTGGCGTTTGTTGCGCGTATGGAAGCGGGTACAAGAATGAGTAAAACACCACGCCACCAAAGACAGTCAGTACTACGACAGGATTGGTCATCACTGAGCGAAGTTCTGTTTTAATCAGTTGCCACAGTGTCATACTGCCTCCTGCTTGCTATCTGTTGAAGAGGCGCTATTTAACAAAGCAGTGTTGCGATGTTTTGCCAACAAAGCCGCCGTCATCAGTAGCGGGATAATGTACCCAATCATCGGCCAGAGTGAGCCAATAGATTGTGCCGCACTTGCGCCGTAGCTTGCTTGGTCCACTTGAACTTCGATGTAATGCGTAATTGGCAGTAATCCTCGCCATGCTTGCGCTAACGCGTTCATGTCGGAAACCGGGAAGGTTATCCCCATAAATGCAAAGCTCGGTGCGGTAAATGCGCCAGCAAAGCTCATCGCACGTGCTGGGTCCATCGATAGGAAGAAGAACAACGCCCCCATGATGATGCATGCGATAGTCGTTACGAACTGCGCCAACAGCATCACCAAATAACTACCTTCCATCGGCCAATCAAGCACCACATAGAACCAGACTAAGAACAGTGCGCTTTGTGCCATAAAGACAGGAATGTACTGGCTTAGAATTTTGCTTAGTCGAGTGAAAGGGCGAGCGCCTAAGAACGCGAAGCTGTTGTTGCCATTTCCATAAAGACGAAAATGCGCTGCGAGGATCAAAATGGTGCTGACTACGACACAGATCTGCCAAATCGCAGGAACAATCGCTGTCACCAAGAACTGAGCGTAGTTGGTGTTACGGTTGAACAAGGCCGTAATCTGAGTCGAAATTGGCACGGCTTGGCCAATAGCAGCAAGTGTTGTGGTGTTGCCTTTTGCTAGGTTACCCATTGTTTCTAGCTGAGCATCAAAATACCCTTGAGACTGCGCGATCGCCGAGTTGATCAGTTTTGCAACCAAAATGTATTGGCTGTTGAAGAAGACCGATAGCTGCGGTTGCCGATGCAAAAGAATGTCTTGGTCAAATTGAGGGGGAATCACAGCATAAGCGTAGATATCACCCTCGATCATTGCGTTCTTCGCTTCTGTTGAACTGGTGTAGTGATAATCAACAGAAAGAGTGGAAGAGGCATCAAGAGACTGAATCATCTTGCGTGACAATTGCGAGTGCTGCAAATCGACCACACCAATCGGGAGATCTCTGGCAATACCTGCAGAGAACACGCCCCAAATAGTGACGGCCAATAAGATCGGCACCCATGTCAGGCAAGATAACAACCATTTATCGCGCCGCAGGATTTGTCGTTGTGAGATTTGAATCGTCATAGTCTTAAGCCAACGCGATTACAGCTCAACCACAACGCTCATGCCCATGCGTAGCTCAGGCTCTGGCTGGGTAGGGCGAGCTTCCACTTCAAATGTGCGAAGATCAAAACCTTTCGATGCGTCAGTCGCGCGCCATGTAGCAAAATCACCCATTACAGCAACGTGAGTCACTTTAAATTCAACGTCTTTATCCAGCGCTGGTAGGTACGCTTTAAAGGTCGTGCCTTTGGTAAAGTGTTTGAGCAAGTCTTCGCGTACGTTCAGTGTCGCCCAAGAATCTTGCGTATCAATAACCGTCACAACCGGGAAGCCTTGAGGTGCAAGTTCGCCGCTTTGCAATAGAACTTGAGAGACTTCACCATCAAACCAACTGAAGATTTGCGTGTCTTTGGCGTACGCTTCTACTTCCGCTACTGCGCCAGCCGCCATGCGTGCTTTCTCTGCTGCAGCGACTTTGGTTTCGCTACGCGCGCCTTCTTTTGCCATGTTGTACATTTGGAATGCAGCGCTTTCGGTGTATTTCGAAGCTTGCCATTGCGTCATCGCTTCATCGCGTTTTTGCTCTGCGACTACACCATCTTTATAAAGGTTGTTTACACGTTGGTAGGTTTTCTCCATCAAATCTGCAGCCGCTTTCGCTTTCAACCATTGGTCTTTTGCGGCTTGAATTTGTTGCTCACGTGCGCCTTTTTCTGCTTCTAATGCCAGTGCGCCAGCGGCTTTTTCACCCGCTTTTGCTTGCTCCAGTTTTGCTTCGATTTCTGGGCTGTGAAGGGTAAAGATCAACTGACCTTTTTCGACATCATCGCCTTTACGTACCATGACTTCATCAATACGACCTGGGACTTTAGAAGAGATGCTGTACTGCTGCGCTTCAATCAACCCTTGTAAACGTGCTGGTTCTGGTTGATACGCTTGGTAGAACTGGTAACCAACCCAAGAAGCGACACCCAAAGCGCAAAGTGATAGTAGAGCGGGTTTTAGAGATTTTGCTGCCATGACTTATTTTGCCTCTTTGGATGCTGATGTTGGAACGTAAGCAGTGTGTTGGTATTGAGCAAAGCTGTTCATTTCGCTGCTCAGTGCTAATAGTTTGGTTAAAGAAATCAGATAACGGAAACGTGCTGCTGATTGCTGTGTTTCTACGCTGGCGACATACAGTTGCGCGTCGACCACATCCAAAGATGACGATAAGCCCTGAGTGAAGGCTTTTTCGCGCAAGCGCAGGTTCTCGTCTGCAAGGGCGATGCTCGATTCTAGACCTTGCACTTCATCAATGGCTTGTTGCGCTTCTAGATACGTCTTTTGTACCAGAAGTGACAAATCTTGCTTCGCTTGTGATTTTAGTGCATCGACTTGGGTGACCATGCTTTGCGCCGCTTTTACTTTTTCGCTGCGACCAGTGGATTCGATCAGCGGGATGTTTACGCCCACACCAACTAACCAATCCGGTTTCATTTGGCTGGCAAGAGAGTCATCTTCATACAGGCTGTAATCACCGTATAGGTAAACTTCTGGGTAGTATTTGCCTTTCTCGGCTTTGATTAAGCTTGATGCTTGTTTGTGTTTGGCATCCAACAAATCTAAGCCTGGGTAGGTCAGCAGTGTTTGATCAACAAACGCGTTCAACGGCGGCAGGTTATTGTTGATAAACAGCGTTTCTGAAGGTTCTACAGAATCGTTCTGCGCTAAGATCTTGCCAAGAGCCGCTTGCGCGATACTCAGATCACTGGCCGCTTTGCGTGTTTCGACTTTGGCCTTGTCTAATGAGGCTTCGGCTTGAAGGCGTTCAACGTGGGCGATTTGGCCTTGTTCTTCCATCTTAATCGCAAAGTCACGGTGTTTAGTTAAGCCTTTTTCTACCGCTTGTCGTGTTGCTAATACTTCTTTTGCTAGGACAACGGAGAAGTAGTACTTGGACAGGTCTTCGAAGCGGGCTTGTTGCTCCATCGCGAGCTGGCTTTTCGCCTCATCCGTTTTACCTTCTGCTGCTGATTGAGCGGCATTGATTCGACCACCTGTAAAGATTGGCCAAATAGCACGAATAGAAGAGGAGAAGATGTCACGTTCAGTGATCGTCGATGTGGTATTCGCAAGCGCACTAAAAATAGGTTGGAAAACAGGTGGCACGCTAATGTGTTGCCCAGTGCTATCGAGAATTTGCTGTCCAGACAAGGTGACGTCCGTATCTAAACGCGTGTAGTTTGCGCCGATGCTTACTTGCGGTAAGTTGAGGTTATCTGTCGCGCTTTGTTGGTATTCATAACTTTCTACGTTGGCACGTTGCGCTTTAAGGGAATAGTTGTTTTCTAACAACACTTTCCATGCATCATCGAATGTGATGGGAGCCGAGTGGCAGGCAAGAGAAATCGAGCTGCTTAGAAGGCCCAAAATCCAGAACTTTCCGGTTTGTTTCATAGTGGCTACTTTGCTTTAGAGTATTAGCTCTAATATAAAGTATTCATTAGAAAGTGTTAAGTGATTGGATAAAAGAATTGTTGGAGAAATGTTGCGCCCAATTAAGTGGGGCTTAGTTGGGCGCAGCGTTATTACGTATTTTCTACTGTTTCACTTCATGGAAGGGCAGTGAAATTCTGCTCTCCACTCAAGCTGACGAGAACCTCGCATCGTATTCAGCAAGTCTTTACCACTCATCTGTGGGAATGACAGCAGCACCTTAAGATCGGCGGAGCTAGTATCACTCTTTTCATAAGCCCTGACGTGTGTAAACGTTGAATACATATTCTCTGACAGCATGGCCTTATTCAGGCAAATTCCAAATGTATCGCGTTCCATGTTTTGGTGTTCCTTCTAACTATAAAAGCACCTCTGTTTATAGTTATTGCAGTGCAGATGGTGTCTAAGTGTTTGTCCTACAGTCAGTATTTGTATTTTTATCAATGTGTCTTCAAACTTTCTGACGCAAGTGCTGAGCGTTAAATAGACTTCCAGTTGGCTGCTTTCTTTGTTCGAAGCTCTAGGAGGCTTCTTGACTAAAAATTATACGACGGAAAGTCTAAAAACGCCTCAAAAACCGCTAAATTTGGTGTGATCACGTTCAAGATTTGGATGGCAATTTATGTATGATGTTGAATAAATAACAACATTATTTTGCTAGCGATATGATTTGTTTTTGATATTTCACGGCGGCTATAAATTGAGCGTTGAGACTGCGGTTAAACGCGCCGTGATTCAAAGTGACGAAGACACCGAGTTGGGCAGTTTCACCAAGTTGAAAACGTTGCTGTTTTTTGCGGAGTGTCAGAGTTTTAATCAACGATGGTCGCTAGATTAGACTCAAGTATTCCCATTGCATTTCTTCGCTTCTCTCATTTTTAAGCGCTAAAGGTACCAGCTTCATGACCACGAATTCTTATAATTTCACCACAACGTTAGATCGAAAAAACAGCTTTGCTGCAAAGACAAACCACCAGATAGTTAAAGATTTTTTAGGGGTGAATTATTACGATGACACCATTTCCCTCTGGGTGGCTGATATGGATTTTGAGTGCGCGCCAGCAATCACTCGCGCACTGACTAACCGAGCGATGCAAGGCACCCTGGGTTACACGCAACAGACTGAGCCGTATTATGACAGCATCATCAATTGGTATGGCCGACGTCATAATATGTCGATTGAGCAAGATTGGATTGTGTACAGTGCCGGAACCGTATCTGCGGTTCGTAACGTGATTCGGGCCTTCAGTAAAGAAGGGGAAGGCGTCATTATTCAGCCTCCGGTGTATTACCCGTTCCAATTGCAGATTCAAGAGACCAATCGTGAAGTCGTGCGTAACCATCTGATTAAAGATCAGAACAACCAATACAGCATCGATTTGGTGGACTTTGAAGAGAAGTGTAAAGACCCGAACAACAAGATCTTTATTTACTGTAACCCTCATAACCCGACTGGCAATATTTGGTCTGCGGAAGTCACGCAGTCTCTTCTCAAGATTTGTGCAGACAACGATGTGCTGTTTTTCTCGGACGAAATACACGCGGATTTGATTCGCAAAGGCAGCTCGTTTACTTCTGCCCTTAACTTGGAACACAGTGAAAATACCATCATCGCAACGGCGGTAAACAAAACGTTTAACGTCGCTGGACTGCATATTACGAACTTGGTCATCAAGAACGCATCGCATAGGGAGACATTGAACAACTACACAGGAAAGGTGGGCATTTCTCCGTTTGCGTTGGACGCGACGATTGCCGCATTCAATGAAGAAGAGCAGTGGGTGGAAGAGGTCAATAACGTCATCGACACGAATTTGGATTTGATGGCGTCTTTCATTGAGCAACGCATTCCAAAAATCCAATTTTATGTCCCTGAAGCGACGTATCTGGCGTGGCTAGATTTCTCTGAGTTTGGGTTAGAAGAAGCCGAGTTGCTTAATCTATTGGCTGATGAAGCGCACTTGGTTCTAGAAGGTGGCAGCATGTTTGGCGAAATGGGACGAGGCTTTATTCGCATGAATGTGGCTTGTCCGACTGCAGTGATTGAGGAAGCATTGGAGCGTTTAGAGCGCGTTTTTGCTTCTCGATAAAACCAACAAGGTCAGGTGAGATGCATGAGCGCCTGACCGCTTATCTTTCTGTTTCTGCGTCTTATTTCATCAAGTTTTTTCTCACTTTTGAAGTGCTTGTGCTTCTGCTCGCTTAGTTATTAATCGGAAACACACGAGATCATTTCGTTCGTTCACAGATTTGTCATTTAGTAAAAGCCTCATTGTTAACTCAGTGTTAATTTAGAATAAGTCTCCACAGTGACGTGGAATGTTCGCAACGGTAAGGGATGTATCAATGAGTTGGAGTTCAATCAGCTTTCGTAAGCGCATGCTCATTATTATGACGTTATCGGGTTTGATTGAACTTCTTATCCTTGTGGCTGCCGGCTTTACTTACCTTAAGTTCGATCAAGAACAAGAGATGGGTGAAAAAGCACTGGGCGTTGCGCGTTTCTTATCGACATCCCACATCGTCATCGAGATGATCGAATCTCAAAACCCTGAGCCATACCAACAGCGATTTCGTGAAATGACCGATGCGTTAGGTGCTGCGTTTATTGTTATCGGCGATAAAAATGGTGTGCGTCTGATTCACCCCGTCGACGAACGTATTGGCAAGCCGATGAAAGGCGGTGATAACCAAAGAGCGCTGGTGGAAGGACAGTCCTATATCTCAACGGCTCAAGGTTCATTAGGCTATTCCGTTCGTGGTAAAGCGGCGATTTTTGACCAGCAAGGCAACATCATTGGGGTAGTTTCTGTCGGTTATCTGTTAGAGCGCCTGCAAGACCGCATCGAGCCGTTTCTTGCTTTTCTCATTGTAATGGCACTGGTTGTGGTTGCAGCCAATGCTGTTGTCTCTAACTATGCGTCACGTAAGTTCCAACGAGCGATCATGGGCTTTGAGCCGGAAGAGATTGGTCGTTTATACGGTGAATTGGATGTGACGATGAGCACCATTAAAGAAGGGGTGCTCAGTGTTGATGCGCAAGGTGTATTACGCTCAATCAACCGTAGCGCATGCCAAATTCTGGGTATTGAACGAGAAACCGCGCTCAACAAACCTTTGACCGATACGCTCCGAGATAGCGACTTGTATACGGTGTTAGAAACAGGACAAGAAGATCACGACATCGAGATCTTCCTCAATCACAAACGCTTAATCGCAAACCGCTCCCCGATCTTTGTGGATGGTAAAATCGTCGGCGCCGTATCGAGTTTCCGTTTACGTGATGAAATCAACGAACTCACCGAGCAACTTTCGCAAACCAAAGAGTACGCGGATTTGCTTCGCTCACAAACGCATGAACACAGAAACAAGCTCAACACCATTAGTGGCTTGGTTCAAATGGGTGAGCTAGAAGCGGTGCAGCAGCTTATTGGGCAAGAGACGGCGCACTACCAAGCGATGATTGAGTTCTTGCGAGACACCATTAAAGATCCGCTTATCGCTGGCATGCTTTTAGGCAAGACAGAACGAGCCCGGGAGCTTGGTTTGCAGCTGGTGGTCGAAGAAGGTAGCCGTCTAGAACCGCTACCGGAATGGCTCAACGCCGAAGATTTGGTGACCATTCTTGGCAACCTTGTTGATAACGCATTTGACGCAACTTTGTCTGCTATTCGTGTCGAATCTGCGTTTGCGTTAGAGCGTCGCAGCATTGATGTTTCGATCAGTGATTACGGAAACGAAGTGATTTTAGAGGTGGTCGACCAAGGTTGTGGGCTACCGGAAAACATTGAGCCACAAGAGCTCTTGAAAAAGGGCATTTCAACTAAGTCGCGTCAGAATCGAGGGGTAGGGCTACACCTTGTGAATCAACTGGCGACACGTTATCACGGTTATGTTGAGATGCTACCAAATACAGGACATGGAACGAGAATTACCGTGTATTTGCCTAAGGAAGAACAAGTATGAATACGGCAACGCGAGTCATGATCATCGAGGATGATATTGCCATTGCAGAGCTTCACCACAAGTATCTGAGCCAACTCTCCGGTTTGGAAGTGGTGGGCATTGCAACGACACGGATGGAAGCAGAAATGCAGTTAGAGATCCTTAAACCAGACCTGTTACTGATGGATGTTTATCTACCAGATGGAACGGGGTTGGAGATTCTCAATACGCTGCGCTCAAACAATCAAACTTGTGACGTGATTTTAATTACCGCGGCGAGAGACGTGGACACGCTTCAACAAGCGATGCGAGGCGGGGTGGTTGATTATCTACTCAAGCCCGTTATGTTCCCTCGATTAGAGGCGGCATTGCAAAAGTACATATCTCAACGTCAACAGCTGAACGTTGCAGAAAGCTTAGACCAGAATTTGGTTGATAAGATGCTGCAATCAAATACAGGATCAGACAATGCGCCACAACGCTTACCAAAAGGAATCGATGGCGTAACTCTAGACAAGATTCGTGCTTTGTTTGTTGGAGAAGGCATGTTTACGGCGGACGAAGCAGGCGAGCAGATTGGTGCCAGCCGAACAACGGCCAGACGTTATCTTGAATACCTCATTAGTTCGGGTGAACTGGAAGCCGACTTAAACTACGGAACCGTAGGGCGACCAGAGCGCAGTTATAAAAAAGTGATAAGGTAATCATTGTCGTTTTAACTCATAAAGTGGTGGCTTTTATCTAGCCATCCTTTCATTTCTAAGTATTAACCACTACCTCTCTAGCTGCTTTCCGATAGAACGCTCGGTTATAATTCATTAAGTATCATTCTCAACGAGTTGCGAATTGAGGAGTAAACTCCACCTGAATCGCATTACTTATGTAATGGATTGCAAATTTGAACATTTATTCTTCAATTTAGAGTTTTTGCTTAAATTTTATAACTCTCGAAAGGTTATTGATTACTTCTTATTATTCAATGCTTTGTTGCGTATCGTGTAAATTATTTAAACGTTTGCACCACCAAGTGTTGATGTAAATCAAATAGTCGTAGACAATACGCCCCCGTGTCGGAAATCTCCTCCGCAGAGTGCAAGGTTGTACTCGAGAGACATAAGCGTTCTAAACGACCTACAAATGTTGAAATCCAGACTACGTTTAAGGGGCTCAGCAGTTGCAGTGATTTGGGACTATAGGCTTTACCTATCAACGTAATAGGTAAGACCAATTTTCTATTTTGGGGTGCCATTGATAGGGTTGGCTCAATCCTTTTAGCCGTATCCGGGCACACAATAAGTACCTCGTTTTTAAGGGAAAGATGATGGTAATACCAGAAAACAGCAGCATCGTTATTTTTGGTGCTTCAGGCGACCTTACATACCGTAAGTTAATTCCTGCTCTATACCACCTCTATGCGAACAAACAGCTTCCAGAGAATTTTGCCATTCTTGGCGTAAGTCGTACTGAATACAGCGACGATTCTTACCGCGAAAAGCTGAAAAAATCGCTTCAGGAAATGGAGAAAACTGAGCCAGAAACGCTTAATGCATTTATCAACCACCTGCATTACCAAGCAATCAATACTTCTGACACACAAGATTACAGCAAGTTGGCGACTCGTTTAGACCAACTGGCAGACGAATACCAATTCGAACAACGTAATACGCTTTTCTATCTTGCGACGCCACCAAGCCTTTACAGCGTGATCCCTGCAAGCCTTGCAGCACACGGTCTGAACAACGAGGAAGATGGTTGGAAACGCCTGATCATCGAGAAACCTTTTGGTTACGATCTTGAATCAGCGCGTACGTTGGATAAAGAAATTCACGAGCACTTCCAAGAGCACCAAATCTACCGTATCGACCACTACCTAGGTAAAGAAACGGTTCAAAACCTGCTTGTTCTTCGCTTCTCTAACGCGATGTTTGAGCCGTTGTGGAACCGTAACTTCATTGATTACGTGGAAATCACAGGCGCAGAATTCTTAGGCGTAGAAGAGCGTGGCGGTTACTACGATGGCTCAGGTGCGGTTCGCGACATGTTCCAAAACCACTTGCTACAAGTGTTAGCAATGGTGGGTATGGAGCCGCCTGCACAAATTAATGCTGACGCGATGCGTGATGAAGTCGTGAAAGTGCTTCAGTGTCTTAAACCACTGGATGAAGACGCACTTCGCAACGACCTTGTATTGGGTCAGTACACGGCGTCTGAAGTTCGTGGTCAACAACTCCCAGGTTACCGTGAAGAGAACGGCGTAGCAGACGATTCTCGTACTGAGACTTACATCGGTCTGAAAGCTTACATCAACAACTGGCGTTGGAATGGCGTGCCTTTCTACGTACGTACAGGTAAGCGTCTACCGACTCGCGTGACAGAAGTGGTTATCCACTTTAAACAAACACCACACCCAGTGTTTGGACAAAACGCACCAGAGAACAAGCTGATTATTCGTATTCAGCCAGACGAAGGCATCCAAATGAGCTTTGGTCTGAAAGAGCCGGGCGCAGGCTTTAAAGCGAAGGAAGTGAAAATGAACTTCCACTACGCTGATCTGCAAGAAACCCAAATGCTAACTGCTTATGAGCGTCTACTTCTTGATGCCCTAAACGGTGATGCAACGCTATTTGCTCGTAGCGATGCGGTTGAAGCGTGTTGGAAATACGTGCAACCAATTCTAGATTTCAAGCAAGACCCACAAGCGCTATTCGGATACGCATGTGGTACATGGGGACCGAAAGAAGCGGACGACTTGCTACAGCGAGCTAACCGCGCATGGCGCTTCCCTTGTAAAAACCTAACAGATACGGACTACTGCGAACTATGATCAACCATAAGATCTACCAAACAGCAGAGCAGGTAGTAGAAAGCCTTGCTAACGACATGAAAGCGTTTAGCGAAATGGGCCGACCTGTTCACATCTCTCTTTCTGGCGGCAGCACACCTAAAATGCTGTTTAAGCTATTGGCAACAGAAGCTTACGCGACGTCAATTCAGTGGCAAAACCTACACTTCTGGTGGGGTGATGAGCGCTGTGTTGCTCCTGATGACGCAGAAAGCAACTACGGTGAAGCAAATACGCTACTATTTAGCCAAGTGAACATTCCAGCTGAGAACATCCACCGCATTCGTGGTGAAGACGAGCCAGAAGCTGAAGCACAACGCTTTGCGAAAGAGATGGCAGAAGTGATTCCAACTGAAAATGGCACTCCTGTGTTTGATTGGATCTTACTTGGTGTTGGCGCAGACGGTCATACCGCATCGCTGTTCCCAGGTCAGACAAACTACGATGATGAGAACCTATCAGTATTGGCTTCTCATCCTGAGTCTGGTCAGATTCGTGTATCGAAAACGGCACGCGTATTAGAAGCAGCGAAGCGCATCAGTTACTTGGTACTTGGCGCTGGTAAAGCAGACATTATCGAAGAGATTAACAGCTCACCAGCACGCGTACTTCCATATCCGGCAGCGAAGATCCAAGCGAAAGCGGGTCTGACGGAATGGTATTTAGATTTAGACGCAGCGGCAAAAATCGCTTAATGCGGCCGCTGGTCGAATAAAAGACAATTGGAGAGAAACAATGAAAGGTGATATCGGTGTAATCGGCCTTGCTGTAATGGGTCAAAACCTTATCCTAAACATGAACGACCACGGCTTTAAAGTTGTGGCTCACAACCGTACTGCTGCTAAAGTAGACGAGTTCCTGGAAGGTCCAGCGAAAGGCACAAACATCATCGGTGCATACTCTCTAGAAGAACTAGTAGAGAAGCTAGAAACACCACGTAAAGTGATGCTTATGGTTCGTGCAGGTGACGTTGTTGACACGTTCATTGACAACCTAATTCCGCTTCTAGACGAAGGCGACATCATCATCGACGGTGGTAACACTAACTACCCAGATACAAACCGTCGCGTAGCACATTGCCGTGAGAAAGGCATTCACTTCATCGGTACTGGTGTATCTGGTGGTGAAGAAGGTGCACGTTTTGGTCCTTCAATCATGCCTGGCGGCGCGGCTGAAGCTTGGGAAGCGGTTAAGCCAATCTTCCAAGGTATCTCTGCAAAAACTGACGCTGGCGAGCCATGTTGTGACTGGGTTGGTAACGACGGTGCTGGTCACTTCGTTAAGATGGTACACAACGGCATCGAATACGGTGATATGCAGCTTATCACTGAAGCTTACCAGTTCATGAAAGACGGTCTTGGTATGTCTGCAGACGAGATGCAAGCAGTATTCGCTGATTGGAATAAGACTGAGCTAGACAGCTACCTTGTTGAAATCACTGCTGACATCCTTGGCTACAAAGATGAAGACGGTGAGCCTCTAGTTGAGAAGATCCTAGATACAGCTGGCCAAAAAGGTACTGGTAAATGGACTGGTATCAACGCACTAGACCTAGGTATTCCACTAACGCTTATCTCTGAGTCTGTGTTCTCTCGTTGTCTATCTGCACTGAAAGACCAACGTGTTGAAGCTGAATCTCTATTCGGTAAGACAATCACTCCAGTTGAAGGCGACAAGCAAGAGTGGGTTGATGCACTACGTCAAGCGCTACTAGCTTCTAAGATCATCTCTTACGCTCAAGGCTTCATGCTAATGCGCGAAGCGTCTAACGAAAACGGTTGGGACCTAAACTACGGTAACGTAGCTCTAATGTGGCGTGGCGGTTGTATCATCCGTTCTGCATTCCTAGGCAACATCCGTGATGCGTACGAAGCGAACCCAGATATCGCATTCCTAGGTTCTGATGAGTACTTCAAAAACATCCTACAAGGCAGCCTAGCAGCATGGCGTAAAGTAGCAGCGAAATCTCTAGAGTCTGGTATCCCAATGCCATGTACGATTTCTGCGCTATCTTTCCTAGACGGTTACACAACAGCTCGTCTACCAGCGAACCTGCTTCAAGCTCAACGTGACTACTTCGGTGCTCACACTTACGAGCGTATTGACCGTCCACGTGGTGAATTCTTCCACACTAACTGGACTGGTACAGGCGGCGACACAGCGTCTACAACGTACGACGTTTAATTCGCAGTCAGTAAGCTGATCAAAGCAAAAGGATGCCCAAGTGGCATCCTTTTTTATTACCTGCAATTCATGAGAGAAATACTACTAAAACCAACAGTTTCACAATGATTTGAAGTCAAACGCAGTTCTCGCAAATGGAGAAGAACCTTTCATCACTATCCTTAAAATACTTCTCAACATCAGGTTTGGGAATAAGAGTATGGCAAGCGATAGATTTCAGTGTTTGAGCAAGAGAAACAAGGCACAGAGAGATAGCTGCCTGAAACATATAAAAGAAAATGAGCTGGATATTTATGTTCCAGACAGTAAAGCGTTTGTTGATTTATGGGCTTTCGAAAAGAGTGCCAAACTAGCAGTTGATGGTATCAATCAAGAGATTGTAAGTCGAAAATCGATAAGCCAGTTCCAACGTTCTACCACCAAGGCGATTTTCTTATGATAGAACAGAAGCACCCAGTGCATTTGGCTTTGGTTTTGGGAATGTTTATTTTATTGGGCGTGTTCTCATTTTATCGTTTATATGAGTATGTCACGTTGGAATCTCTTCAGCATCAAATAGGCAGCAACTTTTCAGTCATATATTTAAGTACATCTCACATGGTGAATATCAGTGGTTTGATCCTAATGCCTACTTTAACGTTATTCATGGCCTCTCGTGTTATTTTTAAATCTTCGGCTATGTCTGTTAAATGGATAGGTTGCGCAACCGCAATTGCTTTACTCGTTGCTATTCCTGGAAGGTTAATTGAGTTTGGGCGATTACAAAACATCGCAGAGATTAACGGCTATTCGGCATGTCCACCTTTTACGCTTGCTTCAAGCGGGATGTTTGTAGAGGCCATGGTGAAAGAACGAAGATATTGCATAGAACCAGAAATCAATCGCCTCGGAATGTATGGTTACTATCACGAGTTGGAGAGAATCGATAAGTTCATCAAAGAGAATATGAGCACCAATTCGGATGGATGATATGAAGTAACTCAAAGAGCGCCTAAGCGCTCTTTTCTTTTACATTGCCTTTTGGGTGATGGCCGAATCTGTCATTCAAGTAGAGAAGTCCACTGACGAAAAGTGCCACAACGGAAACCGTAAAGAGGGCATACATACTTAATACCCAAGCGAATGTGGCTGTCAGAAAGGCAATGAAGGAAAACATTCTGCTGAATGACATTACATGACCTAATTTTTTACTTTTCATAACGCCTCCCAGAGCTTAGTGGGTAGAGCCAGAGTGCTTTCACTCCGCATTTGTATTGTCTCTTTTTTGCTCAGAAAATGCCCAAAAAGTGGGCTAAATATTTCTCAAAAAAGATTAAATATTGACCTGGTAGACAGTTTTTAATAGCCAATTGTTGTGAGTTTCATTGCATAGCGTTTTGGACAGCATTTTTGATTCTGTTGAGCGTCAAAAATGATTTTTATCTTTGGCTAAAGTAAATGCATCCCAACTGAAAACGCAGGAAACTCTTATGTTAAAGACTCAACTTAAACGTGTCGCATTGATTACCAGCCTATTGGTTTCATCATCAGTGATGGCAAGCACAGGCGCTTACAACACTGACATTCCATCAAGCATCATGACACCTGATAAGGTTGAAACCAGCATTGGTACTCTGAATTTCAAGGATGGCGTGCCAAGCCAACAAACCATGGATATGCTGTACGACAATCTCGATACCATGCGTGCGACAGAAGTGTTTATGAACGCGATTCCTATGGCCTCTATGGAAGCGTTGAGAGTCGGGCATGAGAAGATGGGGCTAACGAATTCAAATCAGGTGATGCTGTTTGATGATCTGATGGATTCAAACCCTCTATTTTTAACGGGAAACACGGATACGGTTTACGCATCGGCGTTTCTTGATTTAGAACGTGATGGTCCAACGGTTGTGGAAATCCCACCGGGCATGGGGCCAACTACAGTCAATGACGCCTTCTTCCGTTTCGTGACCGATATGGGCGTTGTCGGTCCAGATAAAGGTCAGGGCGGTAAATACCTTATCTTGCCACCAAACTACGAGGGCCCAGTACCTGAGGGTTACCATGTTTCGCAATCGACAAGTTATACCAACTGGTTTATTGCGCGTGGCTTCCTGAAAGATGGTAAGACGGATGCCGCAGTGAACTCATACCACACAGGTTTGAAGATTTACCCACTGGCGAAGAAGGGTGAACAGCCGAAGATGGAGTTTATCTCTGGTAGTGGTAAGTCTTTCAATACTATCCATGCGAACGACGACCATTTCTATGATGAAATCAAAACGGTGATCGACAAAGAGCCGATTGAGTTCATCGACCCAGAAATGCGTGGTTTGATTGCGACTATCGGCATTCAGAAGGGCAAACCATTTGCACCGGATGCTCGCATGCAAAAGATCCTTGAAGATGGTGCTGCTATTGGTAATGCAACGGCACGTGCACTGATGTTTAACCCACGCACCGAGAATGCATATATTTGGAACGACCGTAACTGGAAGACCGCATTTATTGGCAACGACTACCAGTGGTTAATTGAAGAAGGTAACGGTGGACGAAACCTAGATGCACGTACCTATTTCTTCTACATGGCAACGGTTAACACGCCTGCAATGGCATTGAAGATGGTTGGTAAAGGATCGAAATACGCGATTGTTGATAAGTCTGCACAAGGCGAGTACTTTGATGGCGGCAAGAATTACAAGCTGACGATTCCTGCCAATGTGCCTGCGAAGAACTTCTGGTCTGTGGTGGCTTACGATACGCAAACACGTTCGGAGCTACAAACGAGTCAACCATTCCCAAGTAAGAACGACAAACGTGATGAGATGATTGCTAACTCAGATGGCTCGATAGATTTGTACTTTGGCCCGAAAGCACCAAAAGGCAAAGAAGCAAACTGGATTCAAACCGCACCCAATAAAGGTTGGTTCACCATCTTGCGTGTATATGGTCCACTAGAACCTTGGTACGACGGTACTTGGAAACCAAGTGATATCACCGAGGTTAAATAAGATAAGAGCTTAAGTCCTAGAAGCGGAAGAAGTAAGCCGACCTGTTTATTGGTCGGCTTTTTTGTATTCGTTGACGATGTGGCAATTGAATTAAGTGGATTAGCTAAGCGCTCGTTTAATAAAGGCTTCTACTTGCGCAATGATTGGATGTTGGTAGAAGGCACGATGGTACTGAATACCTACGTCAAACATCATGGGTTTACCTTCTAACTTCAAAGGTAATCGACGAATGCCTGCGGGCAACTCTTGATCTTCGATGTACATACCGACAAATACATACGGGCTGACTTTGACGCAATCTAGCGCAGCACTCATGGAGGAGACCGTCAGTTTTTGTTCTAGATTCACGCCAGTTACCTTACGCATTCGCTCGTAATAAGCGCTCACATCGAGCGATCCCATTGAGACGCGCACAGTATCTAGGTTCTCCATATCGCTCAGCTCTATTTCTTGCTGTTGACTGAGTGGGTGTTGATCATTGACGTAAGCGAAAATGGGAACGGAGCTGACTTTGCGTTCTACCATCCTTTCATTGAGTTCATTCGGAAAACCACCAATACCAATCGCGACAGCACCACGTTTGGGGTTTTCTATGCTTTCAATCGACCAATCAATAAAGGCGATCTTAGGCTTTTGTTCTTCTGTTGTGAGGGCGGTGACCAAAGGAATCGTCAACATGGCAGAAAGAGGATTGATAATACTGAATAGGTATTCGTTAGCATGCTGATTCGCATTGTAGCTTTGTGCCAGTTGCGGTATCTGCTCAAGTTGTTCTAACGGCTCGCTTATGGCTTCACATAGCTGCTGGCAAAGGAGAGTGGGGGTGTAGAACCCTTTCTCCGCATTGAACAGTTCGTTATCAAATCGCTGGCGACATTCGGCGAGTTGTCGAGTAAAAGTCGCTTTGCTGATGTCGAGGGTGTGACACACTTTCGCCTGCGTTTTTTGCTGGCTGAGCAGGTAAAGAAAGCGATACAAATTTAAATCAATGGTATTTTTCACGAAGTAAGCGCCTCAAAACATTGAGCTTTAAGTATCAACGCCTCTCATCCTCTGTTCCAATAAAATCTGCATCATTTTTTTCTTTTGTGACATAGAGTTAGCTCGTAAGGGTATGGTGTGTCAATACTGATATCGAAACTAAGATTACGTAAAAGATGAAAAACAGTGTTAGGTAAGCCCTTGATCTCCTCCTATAATTAGCTTGCATATGGAGGATGTTTAGTAGTCAAACATCCTCTATTTTTTGAAACCTACAACAAGGAACCGGCATAAGTCGTTTTTGCTGGTGTTGTTTACATTTACCAAGAAGGTGATTTAACACTATTAATTGAGGTTCTTACGATGACTCTTAACAAGTACTTTGTTTTCATTCCGGCAGATATGGATCAGGAAACGCACAAGGAACAGAAAGTGAATTCTGAAACGGAAACTCAACGTCAGGCATTAGTAAAACAGGCGCAGCAAGAAGGCGGACTGTAAGGCTAGGTTTCAAAATGAGAAGAGCACCCAAAGAGGTGCTCTTTTTTTATCTTCCACATTTTATCATTTCAGCATACCAAGGCTCTTGAGCTTGCGATAAATGGTATTGCGGCTCAGACCCAGCATGCGTGAGGTTTTACTGATGTTGCCTTGGTTTGCTTGGTAGGTTTTCACCAACTTATCTTCCACAGTCGTACGCATGTCTCTGGTTTTTGACATATCCACTTGTTCGATAGCGTTTGTTTGGCTTAGCTTTTTGGCAAGGTGGTTCGGTACGTGGCTAAGCTCGAGTTGCACTTCTCCTTGCGCCATCAAGGCTGACACTTTGATTAAGCTGTCGAGCTCACGCAGATTCCCCGGCCAACCATAGCCCAACATTAATGACAGTAGGTGAGGGCAAATGCTTTGTTCAGACTCGGCGTGACGACGATGAATGTTCTCAATCAGCGCTTGTTTGTCGCTACGTTCTTGGAAACGAGGCAATTCGACGATGAGTCCGTTTAGGCGGTAATAAAGATCCTGACGAAATTCACCTTGTTCGACTAATCGCTCTAAGTCTTTGTGTGTTGCGGCGATGATTTGTGTATCCACTTGGATGGTTTGGTTTGAGCCGACAGGCAACACGGTTTTGTCTTGGAGAACATGCAGCAGTCGGCTTTGCGCTTCTAATGGTAAGTCTGCGATTTCATCTAAGAACAAGATGCCTTTGTGCGCTTGACGGATCTTACCTTGGTAGCCTTTGTTGTTTGCTCCGGTGAAGGCACCTGCGACATAACCAAACAGTTCGGATTCGACCAAGTCTTTCGGTAGCGCACCGCAGTTCACGGAAACCAAGGGGCCGTTTTTTCTCTGGCTGTTTTTATGCAGAGCTTTAACGAACTCATTTTTACCTACGCCCGTCTCGCCAAGGATCAACAAGCTAATGTCTTTATCGATAACGCGATTGGCTTGCTGCCAACTGTGCTCGACGGTGGTGTCGCCGTAATGCAGGTCATTCGAGGCAGAAATGGCACGGGATGATGCTTTTCGCTCCGATAGTGGCTGAGTTTTGAAGACTAAAGATTGGTTACTGGCAGAATCGTCGAGTATGGAGGCGAGTTGTTGTCCAACAACGTTGGTTTGATCCAGCAGTTGTGAGGCGACTTGGTTATGAGCCAGAATCTGACCCTCTTCATTGGCGATGATGATGCCTTGCCAACCGCTATTCAGTAGACCTTGCTCACAGGCTAAATCCACTCGAATATGCCCTTGAGGAATTTGGTTGAGCAGTTGATTCTCCACTTGTTGAACCATGTTTTGCACTAAAACCTGTGTTGAAAAGTCATGCTTCTTTTGTTCACTGGTGATGTCCAGAACCCCAATTAAGTTACCCAAATGATCAAAGATAGGGCTTGCTGAACAACTGATGAAACGGTGATGTTGTATGAAGTGTTGGTCTCCAATCACAGAGACCGGTGTTGCTTCTACTAATGCTGTACCAATGGCATTCGTTCCTTTGAGCTTTTCTTGCCAGCATGCACCAGAACTGAGAGCAATCTCTGTCAACTTTTCACGGAATTTAGGTTGTCCCCAACTTCCAATGATCACGCCCTCCGCATCGGTCAATATTAGGCGACTGTCGCTGTGCGCAAACAACTGGTTAAACAGGGGCAGAGCGAATTGTTTTACCGAATCGATCAAGAAATTGAGCTGGTGGCGTCTGTCTTCAAGAAACGCGGAAGTTACGCGAATATCGTCTGGCCGACGTCGCTGTTTTAAACCGGCTTGCTCACTTCTGTCCCATGAAGTGGAAAGCCAATTGCTGTTGGTAATGTGTTGAAGTTCCATGACTGTACCATTTTGTCACAGTGAGGGTGTGCCATTTTGGAACACTTGAACACTGGTGTTCACACCATACATCCGCTCAAACGTCACTCACTTGGTTTGTTATCGCTTGGTAATCATAGTTTTACATTTAATTAACAACAAGACGCGCGTTGTTGGCATGTGACTTGAGTAATGAAGTGAACAAAACAACAGAGTTGAACACTCGGTTGTTTAAAACAAAAAACTGAACGAGAACAAAAGGAAGAGTTATGATTTATGCACAGCCAGGTAGTGAAAATGCCATCGTTAATTTCAAATCGCATTACGACAACTACATCGGTGGCGAATGGGTAAAACCAACGGGTGGTGAATACTTCGACAATACATCGCCAATCAATGGCAAAGCGTATTGTAAGGTGGCTCGTTCCGGAGAAGCAGACATCAACCTTGCATTGGATGCTGCACATGGCGTAAGAGCGCAATGGGCGAAAACCAGTGTGACTGAACGTTCGAACATCCTACTTAAGATTGCAGATCGCATTGAGCAACACCTTGAAGAGTTGGCTGTGGCAGAAACATGGGAAAACGGCAAACCCGTCCGTGAAACGCTAGCAGCAGACTTGCCTTTGGTCGTCGACCACTTCCGTTACTTCGCAGGTTGTATCCGTGCTCAAGAAGGCAGTGCGGCTGAGTTAGATGAGCATACCGCAAGTTATCACTTCCCTGAGCCGATTGGGGTTGTTGGGCAGATCATCCCTTGGAACTTCCCAATGTTGATGGCAGCTTGGAAGTTGGCTCCAGCATTGGCTGCGGGCTGTTGCGTGGTGCTTAAACCTGCCGAGCAAACGCCGACTTCGATTCTCGTTCTGATGGAAAAAATCGGTGATCTTCTGCCTGCTGGCGTGGTGAACGTAGTCAATGGCTTTGGCTCGGAAGCAGGGCAAGCACTGGCGACGAGTAACCGAATCGCTAAGTTGGCATTTACGGGTTCAACGGAAGTCGGTAACCATATTCTGAAATGTGCCGCAGAGAACCTTATTCCATCAACGGTTGAGCTTGGTGGCAAATCTCCAAATATCTACTTCCCAGATGTGTTTGATCATGAAGACGAATACCTAGATAAGTGTATTGAAGGCACTTTGCTTGCGTTCTTCAACCAAGGCGAGGTGTGTACCTGTCCATCACGTGTGTTAGTGCATGAGTCTGTGTACGACAAGTTTATCGCTAAAGTCGCAGAACGCGCGCAGACAATCAAGCAGGGTAACCCACTCGATACCGATACTCAGGTTGGGGCTCAAGCCTCGCAAGAGCAGTTCGATAAGATCCTGAGCTACCTAGAAATCGGTCGCCAAGAAGGCGCGAAAGTAGTGTTTGGTGGCGATGTAGCGAAACAAGAAAAAGACTTGGAGCAGGGCTACTACATTCAACCGACTTTGTTACAAGGTCACAACAAGATGCGCGTATTCCAAGAAGAGATCTTTGGCCCGGTCATCGCAGTGACCACCTTTAAAGATGAAGCGGAAGCACTAGCGATTGCCAATGACACGGAATATGGCTTGGGTGCAGGTGTGTGGACGCGAGACCAAAACCTTGCTTATCGCATGGGACGAAACATCGAAGCAGGGCGTATTTGGATTAACTGCTATCACGCATATCCTGCACACGCTGCGTTTGGTGGTTACAAGAAATCAGGTATCGGCCGTGAAACCCATAAGATGATGCTTGATCACTACCAGAACACGAAAAACCTACTCATTAGCTACGACGTCAATCCGCTAGGCTTCTTCTAAATAAATCGCCTTTTAAGGCAACAGAAAAAGCAGTAAAACAAAGCCCCGAGTTTTCGGGGCTTTTTATGTTCACTTATGCGGTCGCGCAAGGGTAATCGGTGTAACCTTTTTCATCACCGCCGTAGAAGGTGGAATGCGCATCGTAACCAACTGGCGTTAGCTCGATGCCGTTTTCCACGCGGTAGACGAAGTCTGGGTTAGTGATGAACGGTTGGCCGAATGCCACTAAATCCACTAAGCCAGAGTCTAGCAACGCTTGGCCTTTTTCTGCGGTGAGTTTACCTGCAACCATGATTGGGTTCGGGTACACCTCGCGAACTTGTTTGCGAAAGGCATCCGTTGCTTCAGTGTAGTTAGAGATATTCTCACTGAAGTGAATGTAAGCAAGGTTCATCGGTGCAAGCTTCTCTAGTGCCTTCACTGTTAACTCAACAATTTCGTCATCAACGATGTTTGAACCTTCGGTAACGAAAGGAGACAGGCGGATAGCTGTTTTATCGCCGCCAATTTCTTTTGCGATCGCTTCGGTCACTTCCAACATAAAGCGCATACGATTCTCTTGAGAGCCACCGTATTGGTCATCACGTTGGTTAGATGCTTTGCGCATAAACTGATCAAGTAAGTAACCATGAGCACCATGGATCTCAACGCCATCAAAGCCAGCTTCCATTGCGTTTTTTGCCGCTTGCACAAAATCTGCAGTGGTTTGTTTGATGTCATCTTCATTCATTGAGCGTGGCATTGATGTTTCGATCATACCAAACCCGCCTTCTGGAAGAGGGCCAAATACCATGTCTGGTTCTTTGATTGCAGAAGCCGATACAGGTTGTTCGCCAGCGATCGTGTCGTGGCTGCGACGACCAACATGCCAAAGTTGAATAAAGACTTTACCGCCAGCCTTATGTACCGCGTCGGTGGTCTTTTTCCAGCCTTCAATGTGTTCTTGAGTGTAAATACCCGGTGTCATTGAGTAGCCGCGACCTACTGCTGAAATTGGTGCGCCTTCAGTAATGATCAAACCTGCTGTGGCGCGTTGTTGGTAATAAGTCGCCATCATATCGTTTGGCACGTCGCCCGGTTGTGAAGTGCGTGAGCGAGTCATTGGTGCCATTGCGATGCGGTTGTTTACAGCAAAATCGCCGAATTTGAATGCGTTGAAAAGTGCGTTGCTCATAAGAAGCTCCTATTTCGAATTACCCTCAGTCTACTCTTTTGATGATTTGCAATTAACGGCAGTAATGGCAAAAGGCTTTTGTTAAAACAACAAAAGTCGAAAAACTTCACGATCTTTTTCATGTAATTAAAACTAAAGGCTTAAGCGGTTCATAATTGCTTACCGATCAAAGCCTTTTGCGGCGTCGTGATTATTCTCAGGATGTGATCTCGAACGTTATCAACTTGTTAACGGTTGCTATACTTATCTGGCCATAAACAAAGGAAAAAATAAGGACGTTCAATGTTAAAGCTCAAGCAAATTGCTGTCGCGGCTTCTCTGGCTGCACTAAGTGCAAGTTTTTCAGTTTCTGCTAAAGATACGTTCGTAACCATTGGTACGGGCGGTGTAACTGGCGTGTACTACCCAACGGGTGGTGCTATTTGTCGTTTGGTGAACAAATCACGTGCTGATCATGGTATTCGTTGTTCAGTAGAAAGTACCGGTGGTTCTATCTACAACATCAATACCATTCGTGCAGGTGAGTTGGATTTAGGTATCGCTCAGTCAGACTGGCAGTACCATGCTTATAACGGTACGAGCAAGTTTGAAGATAAAGGACCATTCAAAGAGCTTCGTGCAGTGTTTTCTGTACACCCAGAACCATTCACCGTTGTGGCTCGTAAAGACGCGAACATCAAATCGTTTGATGATTTGAAAGGTAAACGCGTTAACATTGGTAACCCTGGCTCTGGTCAGCGCGGTACGATGGAAGTGCTGATGAAAGAGTACGGCTGGACGAATGACGATTTCAAACTCGTATCTGAGTTAAAAGCATCAGAGCAGTCTAAAGCGCTGTGTGATAACAAGATCGATGCGATGATCTACACAGTAGGTCACCCAAGTGGTGCGATTAAAGAGGCGACTACCTCTTGTGACAGCAACATCGTAACGGTAGCTGGCCCACAAGTTGAGAAGTTGGTTTCTGATAACAGCTTCTACCGTATCGCAAACGTACCGGGTGGCATGTACCGCGGTTCAGAAAACGATGTACAAACCTTTGGTGTAGGTGCAACGTTTGTTTCTTCAACGGCAGTGCCAGACGAAGTGGTTTACAACGTAGTGAAAGCGGTATTCGAAAACTTTGACGATTTCCGCCGTCTACACCCAGCATTCGCCAATTTGAAGAAAGAAGAAATGGTGAAAGATGGTCTATCTGCGCCACTTCACCCAGGTGCTGAGAAGTACTACAAAGAAGTAGGTTTGATTAAGTAATCTCTAGTCAGAACCAATAAAAACGCCATCGTAATATGCGATGGCGTTTTTGTTTGTGTGCTATTCGTGCTTGGCTTTGGTTATATCGTGGTATTGAGTTAGGCATATACATCTACGAAGAAGTAAATGGTAATCGCGATAGAAGAGAGGGCAACGAAGCCTTTTACGTGACTGGGATTTAATTGGCGAGATACACGCGCTGCCAAGTAACCACCCACTAATGTGCCAACCATCACAACGCTCCCTTTGGTCCAATCGATTGAACCGTTAGCGACAAAAATCACGATGGCAATCAAGGATACACAGGTCGAAACCAGCAGCTTAAGCCCATTCATTAGGTTGATGTCTTGGTGTCCTGCAACCACCAAATAACTCAACACGATCACGCCCAGTCCCGCGTTAAAGAAACCACCGTAAGCAGAAACTCCAACTAATAGCAGGCTCAAAGCAATTATGCCTAAAATGCCCGCGTGTTTAGTCTCCTTGGTCAGAGATTTAATCAACGCTGTCATGCGTGAGCCAGTCAAAAAGAGTACGGTTGCGAATAACAGTAGCCATGGAATCGCTTCAAGAAAAACAGATTCTGGCGTATTCAGCAGAAGATAAGCACCGACAGCGCCACCAATCAAACTGAAAGAGATAGTGAAAGCCAGCTCTTGCTTGTTCTTCATGATTTCTTCGCGAAAGCCGACTGCACCACTGATGTAACCTGCGCAAGAAGCATAAGTATTCGTCGCATTCGCCATGATGGGAGGCACGCCAACCGCCATTAATGCAGGGAAGGTAATGAAGCTACCACCACCGGCGACGGAGTTCATGATCCCACCAACGACGCCCGCAGCAAACAAGAGAGCAAATTCCAGCAGCATAAAAAATCCTTTTTTGTTCTTATAATTTTTGTGTCTGAACGGTTAACACTACGCAACTCACCCAAAGAAATAAAGTAACGATTAGTCCAAGAAAAAAGCCACCGCAGAGGGTGGCTTGGTTTCAAAGGTCTATCTTGAGGGAGAGATAGAATGCTTATTGCTCAACTTTCATTGGCTGTGCTTTAAGCTTTTGAAAGAGTTTTACAAACAGGGGGCTGCCAAGTACCAATACCGCAAGCACTGTGAATGTCAGCGTGATTGGGCGTTCCCATAAGAAGCTCAGTTCTCCGTCGGAAATCATCAATGCACGGCGCAGGTTTTCTTCCATTAATCCACCAAGGATAAAGCCAAGCAACAGCGGTGCGAGAGGGAAGTTTGCCAGCCTTAGTGCGATGGCAGCCATTGCCACAAGTAACATCACAAACACATCCATGGTGTTGAAAGAAACCAGATACACACCGGTGATAGAGAAGAACAGAATCATTGGCAACAACACGGTTCTTGGTACTGCAAGTAGCTTCGAGATGTATGGGATCAACGGTAGGTTAAGAATCACCAACACAATGTTGCCGAAGTACATGGAGATAATTACCGACCAGAACACATCCGGGTACTCAACAAACAGGCGAGGGCCCGGTTGAATACCGTATGCGATTAAAGCACCTAGCATGATTGCGGTTGTACCAGAACCCGGGATACCAAGAGTCAATAGAGGAACGAAAGAACCACTTGATGCTGCGTTGTTTGCAGACTCTGGAGCCACCAAACCTCGGATGCTGCCTTTACCAAACTGTTCTTTTTTATCCTTTGGAGCAAGATTACGTTCCATGCCGTAGCTTAAGAAGGCGGCGATGGTTGCACCTGCGCCCGGAAGCACACCAGTAAAGAAGCCAAGGATTGAAGAGCGAATAGAAACCGGTGCTACTTCTTTGATTTCTTCCTTGGTGACTTTCATCGAGCCAATGTTGCTCAGCTTATCTTGTTCTTCATCACGAGTGTCCTCGGAAGGCTTCAAAATACCCATCAACGTTTCACCAAGCGCAAAGGTCGCCATTGCTAACAATAGGAAGCTGAAGCCGTCCATTAAATCCGTTAGACCAAAGGTGAAGCGTTCAACACCGACGCCTTTATCAATACCGACGGTAGATAGCATCAAGCCTAGGATAGTCATCATCCATGCTTTGATCACTTGTCCTTTGCCAGCGAACGCAGCCACTGCGGATAAGCCAAGAAGCATTAGCGCAAAGTAGTCAGAAGATTGGAAGCTTAACGAGACGTTAGCCAATACAGGTGCCGCCACAAGCAGCATTATTGCTGAAAGCGTGCCACCAGTGAAAGAAGAGTAAGCCGCCAGTGCAAGTGCTTTACCTGCTTGTCCTTTCTGCGCCATTGGGTAGCCATCAAACGCGGTAACTACGGTTGAAGAACAACCCGGCGCGTTGATAAGAATAGAAGAAGTTGAACCACCAAATACCGCACCATAGTAAACACCTGCCATCAGAATCAGACCCGACGACGGATCCAAACCATAGGTGATAGGGATCATCAGAGCGATGGCAGAAATAGGACCAAGCCCCGGTAGCATGCCGATAAACGTACCAACAAAACAGCCAACAATCACCATCATGATGTTCATTGGCATCACGGCGGTGGATAAACCTTGCAGAATTCCATCTAACATAATTCAGTCCTTTCTTTTGACTACCAGATGGTGAAAATCAGACCAGGCTCAAGGTAGATATCCAGACCTTGAGTGAGCAACAAGTAAAACGCGATAACGAACGGGAATGAGGCTCCAAACAACACCGACTTACGTCGTTCGCCAAGAAGGTAAAAGCCCGCAATCAGGAAGAATCCTGTCGCTAATACAAAGCCGATGTAAGTCAAACCCAGACCATAAAGCGCCATCAAAACTAAAAAGGCGATGAGCAGTTTCCAGTTGAATGACATCACAGCGCCGCTTTGTTTATCGGGCTGACCAGTGACCAATAGCATAAGCGCTAAACCAATCCCGACGTAGGTCAGAATGGTCGGTAAGGTGCGAGCCGTGAAGGGTTCGTATTCATCCCCCGGAAAGAGAGGGATTTGCGTAGTTTGGTAGCCATAGCATAGGCAAAACAACAAAAAGATCATCGCACCGACACGATCGCGGCACAGCAAATTCTCTTTGGTAAAAATATTGGTTGAATGAGACATATCCAACTCCTAGAACAACAGGAAAAGACCGTATATGGGCGTTAATGAAGAAGGGTCAAGTCATTAACAATTAAGCATCTCGTTGCTAGTCGAAGTGCTTAGAACCAATAAACAAAGGAGTTTTTACTTGTCGATTATCGACAATGCCCATATACGGTGAAATTAGAGTGCAAATACAACTGGGGCCAGGGATAGCCAACCCCATAAACTCGGATGGGAGTTATTACTTCTTAAGGAAACCTAATTCGCGCATTAGATCGCCCATTTGCTGCTCTTGCTCTTCTAGGAACGCGAAGAACTCTTTATCCGCTTTGTAGTTGTCAATCCAACCATTGCGGTCACGAACAACTTGCCATTCGTCCGTTTTGTACATTTTGGTCAGAGCTGCGTTCCATTCGTCGAGCTTAGCTTGGCTTGTGCCAGGAGCGGCAAAGAAGCCACGCCAGTTCGCGAACACAGTCTCATTGCCATATTCTTTCAGGGTAGGGATGTTTGGTGCAGCGTCTAGACGTTTTGGTGCCGTGATCGCCAGTACTTTTACCTGACCAGATTTCGACATCTCTAATACTTCGCCAAGACCGGTTGAAAGCAATTGTGTTTCGCCAGATAGAAGCGCTGCCATTGCTTTGCCGCCAGCATCATACGCGATGTAGCGAACTTTACGTGCGTCAAAACCTTCGCCTTTAAATGCGGCTGCGACAACTAGGTGATCCATCGAGCCTCGAGCAGAACCGCCAGCGATTTTTACTTTACGTGGGTTAGATTCGAAATCTTTGACCACATCTTCCCATGTGTTGTACTTCGAATCCGCGGAAGTCACGATAGCGCCGTAATCAGCAATCGTTGCGGCTACTGGCGTCAGATCTCGGAAAGATTGCGGGAAGATACCCGTCAGTGAACGAACAACGATTGGAGTTGAGTTCACCATCAACGTATCAGGTTGGCGCTCAGCGGTTTCGATGAGGTGTGCAATGGCTTTACCACCACCGCCACCAGAGAGGTTTTGGAAAGAGACATTCTCAACGATGTCGGATTTAACCAGAACATCACCTGTGCCGCGAGCTGTCATATCCCAACCGCCACCAGCACCACCAGGGATTAGGAAATGGAGCTTTTCAACATCAGCAGCAAAAGCGTGGAAAGAAAATGAGGCTGCAATGATGGATGCGGCGAGCTTTGGTTTGAGTACCTTTAACATGTTTCACGTTCCTTATGTTGGTGACTCTCTTGTTTTGAAGAGCCTTATTATTTGTTCTCCTAACGAGGTAGGGTGACTCGCTAGTGATGAGCCAAAGGTTAATAAGGTGTTAACGTGATGTCTCTAATGCGTAGATAAAGAGAATATTGAGCATAAACGACGTTTTGTTCATAAAGTTCATGAAAAAGGGGTCCAGGCTGGATTTAATAAAAGACTAGATTGGTCACATCAATTGGGCGCCTTAAAACGCCATAATAATGGAGGTTTAATAGGGAGTGACAGCGATGAAAGGAACCTGTTTATGTGGCGCTATTGAAGTGACCGCACCTCAGCACAATGAAGTGAGCTTTTGTCATTGTGATATGTGCCGAAAGTGGTCAAGTGGACCTCTGCATGCGGTGCATTGCGGCCCCGGTGTGACATTTAGTGGTGCTGAGCCCAAACGCTATCAATCATCCCAATGGGCAGTACGAGGTTTTTGTGCTGAATGCGGCACGAACATCTATTACCACTTGTTGACAACAGATGAATATATTCTTTCTGCGGGGTTATTTAATGAGCCAGATTTCAAATTGAGCTTAGAGATCTTCACGGATGAGAAGCCTGCGTACTATGATCTGCAGCCGCACAGCAAGAAAATGACAGCTCAAGAAGTGTTTGATCAATACGCGCCAGAAGAGTAGGTAATCATGAAGTTTCTTTGGTTAAAGGTATTACTGACAGTAGCAGTATTTGCTGGTTTGTTTTTGATTGTGTATCAGCAAGTACAAAGTGGCGTAAGTTGAACCATAAAAAGCCGAGTATTAACTCGGCTTTTCGCTCTTTGCTCATGTGCTCGTTTGATTACTTAAGCATGTGAACATAGTTATAAAACTCGACATCTCGTACATAACCGTGTTTCTCATACACGGATTGTGCGGTTTTATTATCAATACCAGTGCTTAACATAACAAAGGCAGAGTCGGTCTCTTTTGCCAGTTGGTCCGCTTGTTCCAATAAGCGTTCACCAATCCCTCGTTTTCTCTGTGATGAATCCACATACAAATCGTACAGAAGCCAAATCTTACGCATTTCTAGCGAACAGAAGAGTGGATAAAGCTGCGCAAAACCGAGCGTCCGCCCACTTTCATCCGTTGCGTAGTACACGACTGACTCTTCATTCTCAATACGAGCTTTGATAAAAGCCTCTGGGTCTTTACCTGAAACATCGACTTGGTAGAACTCAAGATACTTCAGGTAAAGCGGGGCAATTTTCGCAACGTCAGAGGCGTCTGCTTTTCTTACAACGATCATAATAAAACCTCAAAGGCATACAGGACGTTGGCAAGCATACGCCCAATGCGCAGTGAGGCTTTCCGGTAATCTAATGTCTCTAAAATGATGAGCTAGCAATAGTCGTAGAATTTAATCACTCTCAGTTCATCCATGGCCACGATGCCTTCTCCATCGAAAGCCGTGAAGGGGCGATTAATATTGATAAAGCAGCCCGAGTCTCGGATCTGTTGTAAGGATTTTTCCTTACCTAAATAGACCAGTAATGAGGGTGTTTCCGTAGAGCCTGTATTGGCAAGGTTGAACCCGTCAATTTCCATTGCATTCGCCACGTTAAAATCATCCAACGCGAGCGAACCCATACGAATATAAATGTCATGGTCTGACAGTTTTGCCAACGGTTCCTTTTCAACGCCTTGTATTTTGGCCTTGGTCATCACGACCTCATTGGTAGCATGAAAAGCACCAACGAATGCTTCTAGGGTATTGATTCGAGCCTCGCGTTGCATTTGCATCATCTTAGGTGCAGAAAACAGTCCAATGATCGCCAGTACTACAACCGCAACCACCACTTCTGTTAGGGAGAATCCTTTTTGTTTCATAGAGATTTCTTATATATGGGGTGTAACACAAAAGAGGCGACATGGTAGCGAGCGAAGTGCTCAGGATAAATTTGAGATGAACGATTGTTTCAACAGATAAAACCTATCAGTGCTTATTCTCATCCAAATACAAGCGATGCTTTTTTCTTATTTTCACGACAAGCAGTGTGTATTGATTCCCACTAGTATAAACATTGAGCTTATTAGAAAGGTGGTGTCTATGCGGGTGTTGTCTGGTTTTGTGAATGCCTTTTGAAGAATGGATTTGCTTGCGATATGCATCAAAAAATAATCGCTGTTAACCATCAATTTGAGTCAATTAACAAGTAATAAATTTGGTTCTGTGAAGGACAATCTTATTTATCGGATCGTTTTAAACATAGGTTTTGCAAAATTGATAGCAAATATTACGTTGTATAAGTCTACGCTTATGTATGGGGTTATTTAGTATTTTGATAGTAAATGGTGATGTAAAGCCGACAGTTTTGGCACTTTATGGTGATGCCGGGGCGCAAGAATGAAACGCAGTTCTGAGCTAAAAAGTAAATATTCAATCAAGTTCATTGTAAGTAGCATGTTCATGTTAGTGACGGCACTTACGGCGATCTTTGCTATGGGTATGCAGTATTACTTTGGGCAGAAAATGTCGCAGGAGCACGTCATCTCAAGGTTGAGTACGGCGGCGGCAGATGTAAGTGAATACATTCACCAAGTCGATAGCAATGCGATCAGCAGTACAAGAATGCTCAAGAGCTTTCTTTCTATGTCTGACCACAACTTTTCTGAAAAAGAAATTCTCACCTTGTTTGCTCAAGTTTTGGATGAAAACCCGTTCATTCAAAGCTTGTATGTGGGTAGCGAGAATGAAGATTTCTTTCAAATCATCAACCTAAAAACCTCGGTAACGATTCGCGATAAGATGAGCGCCGATGTGGTAGATCGCTGGGCTATCGCTAAAGCCACTGGCATTGGTCCGGATAGACAAATGATCGTGTCGTACGTGGACAGCAGCTTTAATGTGAATCGAACCGTTGCGAGCAAAACGTCATTTTATCCTACCCGCAGACCATGGTTTATCGGTGCGACAGAAACAAACGTCTACAAGACCGAACCTTACCTGTTTAAAAATATGAAGGTCACGGGTCAGAGCTATGCGATCCGCAGTGGTAAAGATGTTATCGGTATCGATATTGAACTGTCGACACTGAATTCTAAAATTGCGTCAACCGCACTGGGTATGAGTTTAGAAAGTGGGGCAGAGTCTTTTATCTTCAACCATAAGGGTGAAGTGATCGCGTCGAACATTGATCTAGAACGCGATATCGAAGTGCCACCGTCTGAACCATTGACGCTGACTGAGCCTCAACGTGCGCTTGTGATGAACTCACCGGCATTATTGGTTTCGAACCAAAACGACTGGGGACCTTATGACTTTTCTCAAGCTGGTGAACCTCAAGGTTATGCGGTCGATTTGTTGAGAATTCTCTCTCAGCAAACCGGCTTAGAGTTCGATTTTATCAATGGTTTTGAATCGATCACGCTGTCGAAAAAGTACTTGAGAGGCACCATTGATGTTCTGCATTCCGTGTCTGGTGAAGTACCTGAGTACGGCGAGCAAAGCGCTACTATGTACATCGCGGACTTGGCGATAGCTGGGAAAAGCCAACGCTTCATTCCTACCTCACTTAAAAATTTCACTGATGAAGTGGGCGTTGTTTGCGGATTTGGCATGAAGGAGTGGTTACAAGAAAACTACCCTAAGCTGAACATCGTTGAATTTGAAAGCTTAAGTGATGCAAAAGAAGCGCTAGAGAAAGGCGAGATCCCATATCTGGTTGATACCTATCTGACGTTGGATGAATTGAATGGATTGGAGAAAACGTCGACCGTCACGGTAAGAAAACTGGATGCGAAACCAGTGCCTTATCACATTTATATTAACCAAAAGCACGCTGGTTTGTTAGAGGTGCTCAATCTTGCTATTGAGTCGATTACAACGGAGCAAAGAGAAGCATTAACGCAAAAATGGTTGGAATCAAACCATTGGCGTGGAACGTTTGTGCCATACCCTGAAGTATTTCAACTTTCGAAAGACACATCTAACTACAACACCATGGTGAGACGAAGCATTGAAGGGCAAAACTACTTTGTTTATGTCACGCCAATTTCAAGCTCCAGCGGCGGTGATGACTACTTTTTGGGAGTGATTTCAAAAGAAATCGTCACCGATGCAGTAACAAAACGCTTGTTTAACTCGCTGTTGTTTACTGCGCTGGTCATGTTAGGTCTTTTCCCTCTTGCTTGGCGACTTGGTACACCAATGACGCGCTCAATTTACGCGTTGAAAGCAAGAACGAGAAAGATCCGTGCTCGTCGCTTCGATAAAGTGTGGCCGATGACGACGCGAGTAAAAGAGATTGATGAACTCTCAGATGCCATGATGGAAATGGTGGCTGAGATTCAGACACACGAGAAGCAGCAAGAAGAGTTTGTTGAAGCCTTTATTCGCCTTATAGCACAAGCGATCGATGACAAATCCCCATATACCGCGGGGCATTGTAACCGAGTTCCAGAAATCGGCATGATGCTGGCGGAAGCGGCTGAAAAGTGTCAAAGCGGTAAATTCAAAAACTTCGCCTTCCAAAATGACGCAGAGCGAAGAGAGTTCCGCATCGCAGCTTGGCTACACGACTGCGGCAAGATCACCACACCAGAGCACATCGTTGATAAAGGCACCAAGCTAGAGGCGAACTACAACCGAATCAATGAAATTCGCACTCGATTTGAAGTGTTACGCAGAGACTTAGAAATAGAATACCTCAATACCTTGTTGCGTGGCGAGGTAGACAAAGACGTCGCAAAAGCCGAGTTTGAAGAAAAAGTACGTCAGCTCAACGATGACTTTGAGTTTATCGCCAATGCAAACATTGGTGGTGAGTTCATGAGTGAAGATAAGATCGAGCGCGTGAAGCAAATCGCTGAGAAAACGTGGTTACGATACTTTGATGACCGCTTAGGTTTGTCACCATTTGAAGAAATGAACAAGCCAACTTCCAACACGCAGTTGCCGGTTAGGGAAAAACTGTTGGAAGACAAGCCAGAACATATCATCAAGCGTATTCGCCCTGTTGAGTTTGCGCCGGAGCATGGCATTCAAATGCAAGTACCGGAGCATCAGTACAACATGGGTGAAGTTTATAACCTGACGATTTCTCGCGGTACGCTGACACCAGAAGATCGCTTCAAAATCAATGAACACATGATCAGTGGCATTAAGATGCTAGAGGCCTTGCCGTTCCCACCAGAGCTAAGCAATGTTCCGCGTTATGCGTCTACTCACCACGAGACGCTAAAAGGGACAGGATACCCTCGTAAGTTGAATGCGGATGACTTGTCGATTCCAGAGCGCATCCTAGTGATTGCGGACATTTTTGAGGCATTAACGGCGGGAGACCGACCTTACAAGAAAGCGAAGCCAGTGAGTGTGGCCATCGACATTATGTATAAGATGGCGTTGGATGAGCACTTGGATATGGACTTGTTCTTGTTGTTCCTAGAGAGCGGCGTTTACCTCGAATACGCGAAGAAGTTTATGCCAGAAACGCAAGTAGATGAGGTTGATATTCAAAAGTATCTCTTCCACTGAGTCGCAATGATTTAACCCTCCCAAACACATCAGCAAAGAGCGGTACTTCGGTATCGCTCTTTTTATTGTGTAAAAGTGATCTGCGCCCTAACGCAATGCAAGTGTATGAAAAATATGTACTAGACTTGAAGTGCATGTAACTCAAGATGTTCTATTTTAAAAAAGAGTTACTTAGTTTGCTGTTGAAGCCATCGGAGGGCTTTATTACGTGAAAACTAAATCAGGTACTCCTCGCAAGTTTTCCATCAAGTTTACGGTAGGTAGCTTATTTATCATCGCTACGGCAGTGACTGCATCACTTGGTCTCGGGATGCAGTATTACTTCGGCAAGCAAATGTCGGAAGAACACATCCTGACGCACTTAACCATGACAGCCAAAGACGTCAGTAACCATATTCATCAAATTGATGCGAGTGCGACGAGTAGCGCGGGAATTTTGCGAAGTGTGGCGGATTTTAGTGATTCCGAGTTTAGTGAAACTGAAATTCAACGGGTATTCATCCAAACTCTGATCGACAACCCTGTCTTTTACAGTATTTATTTTGCTGACAATGAAGAGTTTTTTTATCAGGTCATCAACTTAGAATCTTCCCCGATTGTGCGTGGACAAATCGATGCATCAAATGAAGAACGTTGGGTTGTTATCAAAGTAACGGGCGAAGGTGAGCAGCGTTCAAAACAGACATTTTACTACTCTGAGGGACTGGACCTCGTTCGTCAATCTGAAGAGAAAAGTAACTTTTATCCATCACGAAGACCTTGGTTTGATAGTGCTTCAAGAGATAGCGTTTACAAAACGAATCCTTATCTGTTTCAACACTTAAAGATCACGGGGCAAACCTACTCTGTCCGTAGTAAAGGAGCGGTAATCGGTGTTGATACTGTACTGTCATCATTGAGCGAGAAAATTAGTGCGACCGAGCTTGGGATGAAGAAAGAAGATGGTGTTGAAGCCTTCATTTTCAATGACCGCGGTGAGGTGGTTGCCTCAAGTGTTAATGTTTTTCACGAGGTTAAGATCCCGGACTCGTCCCTCTTGGCACTGAATGAACAGCAAAAAACATTATTCAACCAACGAGAGTTTGTGATTTCCAATCAAAATGATTGGGGGCCTTACGACTATACGCAAAGTGGTGAACCTGGAGGGTACGCAGTTGATGTGCTCAACTTAGTCTCTCAGAAAACAGGCATGATTCTAGAATTTGTGAACGGTTTCAGCTCTGAAGATCTAGTGAGAAAATACCGTCAGAGTGAAATCGATATTCTGCAGCCTGTACTCGGAACACCTGATGGCTTAGGTATAAAGAGCACTCCAATTTTTACCGGCCAACTTGCGATTGCGACTAAAACAGAAAACCCGATGCCTACGTCCTTGAATGAACTTAGCAATCAAACGGTTGGCGTCGTCGCTGGTTTTGGCATGAAAGAGTGGCTACTTGAACGCTATCCAACACTCAACATTATTGAGGAACCCAATTTAGATCTGGCTAAACGGGCTTTACATATGGGGGAGATAAAGTATCTCGTTGATAGCTATTTGACCATGGTTGAAATAAAGCGATTGGTCAGACTCACTCATGTACATGTTGCTAAACTGGACGCACCGCCGCTCGAGTATTCACTTTTTATGAAAAACAAAGACAAAGCGGTCGTCGAGGTTATCAACCAAGCCATTGCTGCTATTACTCCTGAACAAAAAATGGCCTTAAAGGAGAAGTGGCTTAAGCCTCACCAGTGGCGAGGTAGTTTTGTTCCATATCCTGAAGTTTATGAACTCGTGATTCAGGAAGAAAAACATGATGCGATGAACAAGGTAAACATCGAGGGTGAAGATCGCTTTCTCTACATTACAAAGCTGCAGTCGACACGTGGCACGAACGATTACTTTGCGGTGCTTGTTTCTGGCAAAGTTATCACTGATGCCGTAACCAGTCGTTTGTCGAAAGCGATAGTGATTACCGCTTTTGTGATGCTTATTTTGTTTCCATTGGCATGGAAGGTTGGTGCTCCAATCGTTCGTCCTATCTTGGCGTTACGTCGAGAGACAATAAAGATTAAAGAACGCCAATTTGATCGTTTGGTTCCAGTTGAGACGAGAATCAAAGAAGTCTCTGATTTGTCCGATTCGGTCACTGAAATGACGCAAGAGATTCAGCATCACGAGCAACAGCAAGAAGAGTTTGTTGAAGCCTTTATTCGCCTTATCGCGCAAGCGATCGATGACAAGTCTCCTTATACTGCGGGGCACTGTAATCGTGTTCCAGAAATTGGTTTGATGTTGGCAGAGGCGGTAGAGAAGTGCGACACCGGTAAGTTCAAAGACTTTAAGTTCAACAATGACGATGAACGACGTGAATTCCGTATCGCGGCTTGGTTACATGACTGTGGCAAGATCACCACGCCAGAACACATCGTTGATAAAGGCACTAAGTTAGAAGCCAACTACAACCGCATCAATGAAATTCGTACTCGTTTCGAAGTACTAAGGCGAGATGCTGAAGTGGAAATGTGGAAGTCTATATCTACTGGTGAACTGTCAAAAGAAGAGGCGCGAGCCAAGTTCGACCAGCGAGTTGCGCAGTTGGACGAAGACTTCCGATTTGTGGCCAACGCCAACGTGGGTGGCGAGTTTATGAGTGATGATAAGATTGAGCGCATTAAACAAATCGCCCAACAAACTTGGTTGCGTCACTATGATGATCATCTTGGTCTTTCTCCATTTGAAGAAATGATTAAGCCAAAATCTGACGTGACGCTACCCGTGGTTGAAAACCTTTTAGCGGATAAGCCTGACCATATTATTGAACGCGTTCGCCCAATGGAATTTGCACCCGAGCATGGCATTAAGGTGCAAGTGCCAGAACACCAATACAACTTGGGTGAAGTGTATAACCTGACCATTTCTCGCGGTACGTTAACACCAGAAGACCGCTTCAAAATTAACGAGCACATGATCAGTGGCATCAAAATGCTGGGGGCACTGCCATTCCCTCCGGAGTTAAGCAACGTGCCGCGTTACGCTTCGACACACCATGAGACGCTGAAAGGCACAGGCTATCCGCGTCGGTTGAGTGCAGAAGATTTATCAACCCCAGAACGCATCTTGGTGATTGCGGATATTTTTGAAGCGTTAACCGCAGGGGATCGACCTTACAAGAAAGCCAAGCCAGTGAGCGTTGCGGTCGACATCATGTACAAAATGGCACTGGACGAGCATTTGGATATGGATTTGTTCTTGTTGTTCTTAGAAAGCGGGGTTTACCGTGAATATGCCAACAAGTTTATGCCAACCGAACAGGTTGATGAGGTGGATATTGCGAAGTATCTGAAGTCGAAATCATCAGACGCGTAAGCCAGTGAGCTTAGAGCGTTGAATCCCTATAACTTCAAAGAGTGGCGCATTCGTTGCCACTCTTTTTGTATCAGAACTTGGTAGCGCGTTGGTAAATCAATGTTGCTTGGGGCAGGTAGCAATTCTGCCACTTCTTGTAGCGAGAGACCGGCAAAGGGATGTTGATCGTGGCAACTGAGCAAGGTCATTGTTAAGGCATAAAAATCATCGTTCTTACTTGCCTGACCGATACGCAGAGAGGGGCGTGTCGCACTGTAGGCTCGGCTAACGGTTGTATGTGTATGCTCTCGGTATTTAGCCTCAACTCGAATCACACTGCCAAAGTCGATAAGCCGAACTTGGTTGTTTGACGCCACGATGACGTTATGTGGCTTGATATCGCCATGCAGATATCCCGTTTTGTGTAGATTGAGCAAAGCGAATTCAAGCTTGGTTATTATATCTTGCGGTAATAAATCAGGTTCTATTGCGTTAAGTGTTTTGCCTTCCAGATATTGGCTCATTAACCAGTCGACGTGGTTCTGTGAGCCGTAACCATGAAAGTTCGCCCAGTAATCCGACGCGTATTTGGATAGAAAGTCTGCTTCCGCCATCAAAGCCCGTTTCTCAGCTAAACTGCGCGCTACCTTGATGACCACAGTGCCATAAAGCTTGTGCTCGCATTGAAATACGTTTTCGCTCAAAGGCGCTACATAAGTAACGCCACAGGCTCTAAACAGGGTTTGATTGGCGAACGTGTTCATCACTAAATGCTCGCAGGTAACACAAAGCCCGCAAAGAAGTTCGGTACGAACGGATTGTTCTGACCTTGAGTTTTAATCGTTAAGCGAACCTTATCGCCATTGTAATCAAACTCAAGTTGGGTACTTTGCGAAGAGGTTGAAGTGACACGCGGCTCAATCAAGCGGAACCATGCCCAACTGCCTTTAAACTGCTCATTGGCAATCGGCGTTGCTTGTTTTTGTAGACGCACCGTTAGTGCATCTTGCGCGACAGAATCGCCTTTCCAGCTTTGTTGAGTCCACAGCATCGGACCGTGTTGATAGGTGAAAATCGGTTTTTCAGCCCGAATGGAAAACTCAGTCAGTGCCGAGCTCATCTCTGTTGGTTTCATCTGGAATTGAATCGCGACGTTTTTCGGGTCAGCTAAAAACAGGGCAGAGCGAATGTCTTTGGCTTTATCAAACATCAGCCAAATTGCAGGATCTAACGCAAAGCCAGTATTTGGCAGTAAGCCGGACATAAACGGCGCACGTTGCTCTGTTGAGAAGCCTTTCAACATGGTTTGATAGAAGGTGTCCAATGTGCCATCAGTTTTAAAGAAGGCAGCAACATCCGCGGTGCTAGCATCGCTGTTGGCACTTTTCTTAAACGGGTAGAAAGCCGCGATGGTGTTTTCATAAGGCTGGTAGACTTCGCTGTTCCACATACTATTAAGATATTGGTGAGCTAAGTTCATCACCAACTCATTGGTTTGCACTGTCACATAGTCAATCACTTCACCGGATAGTGGTGGCTGGGAATCGGTCAATGACGCCAACTGTGCGACCGGGTTTTGCGCCTTTAAACCTGCAGATAACGTTTCGTAAGCCACTTTGTCTGGCGTGTTGGATTTGTAAAACTGATCGAGCCATTTGGCCGTGTTCGCAAAACCTTCCAGAACGGAATCTATTGGTTTCTTACCCTGATCGTCTGGCTTCACTTGTTTGTGGAAATCATTAAACGTCAGTGTGATTTGGCGAGCTGATTCCTTTTTCTCGTTGTCTTGCGCAGCATCGGCAATCTCTTCATCGGTCTTCTTCTTCGCATCTTTTGGCTCAGGTAGAAGAACCGAAGTGTAGTTGCTGATGGTGGTAAACAGCTTAGACATTGGATTGTTTGAGGCATTGTTGAGCACGTTCAAGCTGGCATTCAACTGCTCAGAACCGGAAATGGTTTTCACCTCGATGCTGTTAATAAAATCGCGCCAATAATTGATGTAATCGTTCTGATACATGCGCTTCAAGTCGTGGCTGATTCGGTGCATTTCTAGTGCACTTGGGGCTTGTCCTGCGATGCCTTCATAAGCGGATAACGCTTCGATAAGAAGAGGGGATTCCACCGAAAGATCCAGCTCGTTAAAGCCAGTCGGTGTGTACAAGTAAGGCACGAAATAACCAACGTAGCCAGGTTTGAATTGGTATATCTGATTGAAGTTAGAGCCAAGTTCTTTACGCACATCAATGCGCTTCTCGTACGCATGATCGTTCAAAATGTGTTGGTAGAGTAGCGTCTCGATATTGGATTGATTGATGACTTGCTTCGCCAACCCCTCAAGCTCTTGATTGGCAGTTGTCGCCACTAAGTGCTGGTTAAACACATCGTCGAGCAGCACTTTAAGCTGAGCAACGTTGGTTTTGTCCGCTTCGCCTTGATGTTCTAAGTTTGCTAGGAAGTAGCTTTTGAGCTCTTCAATGTTGGTGCGATTTTTATCAAACAACAGTCGATAGTCGTTCAACAATTCGAGTGTTCTGGCTTGATCTTCCAAGTTCACATACACATACAAGTCGCTCTCAATGGTGTGCGCCATAGAAGGGATCAGCACTTGTTGCAGCTCTTTAGTGTAAGCCGCTTCAACTTCTGGCTTGATGGTCGCATTCGGTAGGAATGGCAATGTATACCAAGGTTCAGGCTCCTGATATAGCGCGTAAATGCGATGCATGGTGTACAGGTTTGGAATGTTACCCACCAAATCTTCTTTGCTGTATGGCTGTGCTGCGATCGCTTCTTTGTAACGCTCTAACATGCCATCGGCTTTGGCTTCACGATTGGTTTGATAATCGAAGTCGAGCTTGAGAATAGTCAGTGTGCCAACCAGTAGACCGAGCCAAATTAGGGTGTAGGCGGTTTGGCTGAACCACAACCAATTCTCTTTATGGCGGTTAACCCCGACTAAAGTGTTTTCATTTAGCACAACATGAGACATCAAATGCTGAGCAAACAAAGTTTGTTGAACGGGCATTTGTTGGTGTTGCTGATATTGCTCATTGCCGAGGGATTGATTGACCACGTTTGCCAGTAAATCATGCTGTGCGAAATCACTGCCACTGTGGGTAAAGTAGAAGCCGCGGAAGTTGAGCCCATCTGTGTATTGGTCACCTCGATGCAAGCGCTGTAAGAAGTGCCACAAATTCTGTTTGAGCAGACCAAATTGGTATGGCGCACCACAAATGGCATTACGGAAATCTTGGTTGAGCTGTGCTCCCAACGCGTTGCTCATGTTCGAAATTAACTGACCGATGAGGTGGTCGTATTCGTCATTGAACCAATCGGCATCAATGCCACCGTGTTTTTGCACTGGACTTGTGGCGCCGAACACTTCATTGCGTCTCGCTTCATCAAACGCAGAAAAGAACTGACAGAAATCGCTCACTTGGCCCATGTTGGTCAGGACATTGTAGACAGGTAGGTTCAAACCAAATGAACGATTAAATGCTTTGATTTGCGATTTCAATTGGTCGGCTTTTTGTGAAAGGGTTTCACTATTGCCAACTAACTGTTCAATTTCTGTGGTGAGCAACAAGCCGTTAATCGCTTGTCTCGGGCGCCATTTATTAAGGCATTGGCACAGTGTTTTTAAGTAAAGCGGTTGCTGATCGTCGCCCATGCTGACGGAAATCAGAATTGAGTGTTCACTGAGCCAAAATAGAATCGGGAACTCGATGTCGTTGCCAAAGTCATCGACTTTATAAGCTTCATAACCCATCTGCGTGATGATGCTTTTGTCTTTGCTTGGGGTGTCACTGAGTAACAGGTAAATCGGCTGATCGTAACGGCTGGTTAAGCGCTTTTTACGTTTTTGTACGCCGAGCATTTTCTTGAAGTGGAAGGCGAGTAACTTGGAGCGTTTGATAATTAGTGCACGTTCTTGGTCTTGCTCAAGACTCTTTTTCACCTTGCGATTGATTAACCAAAAGCAAAGCCCAGCAGAGAGCAATGACACAATGGTTGTCGTGATGACACCTGTCCATAAGAAATCAGGATACGCAACAAACCAAGTCAGTAGGCCGCCTAAGATTGCCAGAAGCAGAAGGGTAACAAGGCTCCAAATGATTGCCTTTTTTCTTGTCGGTGTATTTGGGTTGTCTTGCGTCATTGTGACTCAACCTCGCTTTGTTTATTTTTGTTATGCACCACTAAGCCGTTGACGTTGGCATTCTCTCGATACCAATTATTGATGGTTTTAGCTTGTTCTGAGTTGTCACATCGAACGATGACGCGAACGTAGGAGTTGATGTTATCCGCGACAGGTTGATAGTTGGATGTCGGCAGTTGGGCGATAAACTTCTCGGCGTTTTTAAGGTTAGAGAAGGTCGCAAGTTGCACCAGCCAATCAGTGTCCGCTGCAGGGTTCGTCGTTGGATTGCTCGTTGTCTCTGGCGTCGAAGTTTTCGCTTGTGGCGTCACGGCTTTTGGTTGGCTCGGGACTGGACGAGGTGGTTGAGTGGTATTTACCGCGACTTTATTGCCTTTTAAATCGTCGTCAGTGCTGACATACACGATGTCTTCTGCACGACCAGATTCAATATAGCGCTGGCTGTACTCACCAAGCTGAACAAAATCTCGCGCTCGCTGTGGTTTGGTTTTGTTGTACCAGAAATAGGTCAGAGCAACGCTCAAACCAATGATAGTTAGGAAAAATAGTGTGGTGACAAGGTAACGTTTTTTGCGCGTTGGCTTACGTGTTTTAGGTACCGAAACCTTAGTATGACAATAGATTCCACCGGCTTGTCGGTACTGACTTAAAATCTGCTCTAAGCGGTAGGTAAAACTCTTTAGCTGTTCGCTGCCCGTTTCGCGGTACTGACCTTTAAACCCGATATTGAGAAACAGATAAACCACTTCTAATAAGTCGATCAGCTTGTGCGGTTGGCGCGCTGCTTTCTCTGCCACAGTAAAGAAAAGCTCGCCACCGTTGCGCATACCAAACAGTTCACTGAGTAAGGTTTTGTTCTCCCACCCACGTTTCTCACCCCAATCGGTGTAGACAATCAACTCATCCAAAACCACGGCATACAAGAAACACAGCTTGTCGATCACGGCGACTGGGTAGGTCAGCTCTGCGCCTTTGGTTTTGATCTCATTGATGGAAGCCACCAGTTGATGCCTGAGCGTGGTGATGTCTTCGGGCTCCGGCAAAGTGTTGATCTTGAGCGTGACAGCCAGTAACTCAGAACTGATGTTGATCAGCTGATTCTCGGCTTTATCGAAATGATGTAAGAACCCTATGTTGGCTTGCGCAGCGTTGACCGAATGCCACTTTACGTCTGGCATGTCGGTGTCTTTACTCACGAAGTCGTTTTCGCTGCTATCCCAAACTAAGGTGTCTTCGTCCAAATAGTTCATAACTTACTACCTCAGTGCGTACAGCATCACTTCTAGGTCGCCTACACGTGTATCGACGTGCAGCGCAAGTGCATCGCGGTTTTCAATCATTTCTAACCAATTGCGGTCTGACGTATCCACTTCAAAATACGCTGTGCCTTGCATCGGTTTTAGTTCGCTTGGCGCAACAGGAAGCGGCGTCAGTTGCACGCCAGAAAGGGCATTACGCACGATCTCGACAATTTTGTTATTGCTACTGAGTTTGGCAGCGGCAGGGAACAATTCGTTAAGCTCGGTGCTGCTGATATTGGAACGGACACTGAGAACGAATCGGCGATCGGACAGGTTGTGACCATCTTTTACCAACGTGCGAAGCAAGCGGCGTCGTTCAAACAACGAAGTGTCGAACGCAAACTCAATCACTGAGTCTTGTTGAACCAGCGTGAGCATATTGCGCAGATTCGAAAAAAGCGGATTAAAGCAATCATACAGACGATGGAAATCCAACGGTTGACACGGCTCTGGAATCGCGGGTGTAGATGCCATGACTTGCGCTTCAAACTTACGTAGCTCCAAATAAAGCTGATGGGTTTGAAACTTTGGATTCGACAACGACAAATCAAACCACGGAAGCCAAGTGTTGAGTGTTTGCAGCCACAGGTAATCCTGCATCATCGACTGTGGACTCTTTTGCCCTTGTCCGGCTTGAATACGTTTGAGCAAGCTGGTGGCACGGTTGGAGGTGAGGGCATGAATCTCTTTCAAACGCTCAACCAATAACTGTGATGCACCATAATGCAAACACGCAGGAATAAAGGAACGGTCTAGCATCACTTCGCCCGTTTCACTGCATTCCAATACTTTGGCGAAAGGAATCAGGGTAAAGCCCGAAGTGTCTTCGCCTTCGAGTTTTATCGCGATGTTGAGCTGCGCGACGTCCACTTCAACGCTGGCATTTTCAGAGGTTGAAGTATCAAACACATTGATTGTGCGTGTGAGATAGCGGCTTTGTTCCGATTCATCATTGGCGTAATCATTATTGCCTTGCAGAGAAACAGGCAGCGCTAAGTAAGCCATTTTCTCAATCGTACCGTGCGGCACATCTCTGGCGACTTCGCGTTTCAGTTCGAAATGCGTGCCATCTGGGAACAAACCCGCGCTTGAAGAGACGGAAAGCTTGCCAATTTTAAGTAGATCGTGATTGATCACCAAGTCGGTCACACCATAGTAAGGGGCATAACCAGCAAGCGTTTCGACGTTTTGTCTGACGTAGTTTTGTGTGTATCTGTCTTGTTGTTGAAAGTGTTGTGGGGCAATGAACATACCTTCTTGCCAAACGACTTTTTTATATGCGTCCACGTGATTTCCCTATCTACTGAATCGAGTTAAAAGACATCCCACCAAGGCGAATCTGGTGTCACGGTTTGCAATGCTGCCTTGTTACCGCTGATCTTTAACTGGATATATTGTTCTTCTTCCTGAGGCGTGGTTGTCACTACCGTCGCCGTGCTTGCATCATATTCGGCAAATTCCACCAATACGCCGATGTATTGAGTGGTCTTGTTGATGTCTAAGGTTTGTTTGCTATTGCTGTCTGGCATCACCACGGGCAGAACTTGTTTCGACACCAAGTTTGCGCCCAATAGGCTCACGTCATCGTTGTACAAATCGATAAACGGCAATTGCTTAAACTGCTGTGCATCGGTCAGTTGATACAAGCGTACTACTACGGGATTAGTACTGTTGTTAACACTTGGGTTAATCGTCTTCTCGGCGCTCACCGCCAATTGATATTGCGTCACAACCGGTGTTGGGTCAGATGAACATCCCACCAAAGCGAAAGCGAGTAAACTAAGCCAAATCTTCATCAGCTTTCCTCGCTTTGCTTTTGCATGTTTTCCATAAACATCGCTTTGAACTGGCGACGAAAATCACCGTTGTCTTGTCGATGTTGGAAGTGCTTGCGGTAGATTTTCCAATACTTCTTGTCTTTGCTACTGAACAGTCCGCCAGACACAAATTCGCTAAATTGATTCTCTAGTTGGTTCGGCGCGAATTCGTTGAGGAACTGATCGAGTGTTTTGTCCAACGCATCAAACAAAGCATCATGTGCAAGCGGTGGGTTGCGAAGGTATTGTTGATTCTTCTCGGTAATCGTAATCAGCTTTTCGATGGAGGCTTCCAGCTCTGACGTTGGAAGGTGGTCTCCCGGAAGATACTCAATCTCCGTAGAACGCTCCATTGCTTGCTGCTGTTTCGACACCTCATCCACTTCAAAGTGATCCGCCAGTTCGTCATCGTCGATGTCTTCAAACGGGTCGGAGGAGAAGGGGTCATCGCTCATTACATTTTGGTGAGAGTAATGAACTTCCGATTTCACGGGTTCGACGATATCTCCTTCATCGAGAAAATCGACATTGTCTTCCAGTTGCAGGTCGAACTTGGTCGCAAAGAGGTCATCGGATTGCTCTTCGACAGGCGCTTTGCTCGACGTGAGTGTTGATACCAACATTGAATAGCTTTCGATCTTTAAAATGTCGCCATCGTTGAGTGGGTAATCTTTATCTCTCACCATGGCTTTATCGTTGAGGCGAGCCGGGTTCTTACCAGTGCTCTTCACCAAATAACCTGTTTCAGTGAGACGAATTTGTCCGTGAATACGCGAGATGCGTTTTGATTGATCGGGCAATGCCACTTCACAAGAAGCAGAACGCCCAAACTGCCCGCCAGACTCGGGCAGATAGATGACTCTTGAAGTCACCACCTCTTCAGAGGGTACAGAAATCAAATGTATGCTGATCGCCACTTGTTATCCCTCGCATTTAGCCAACGCTGTGTTGAAAGCGGTTAAGAAACCAGAATATTTGTCCAAAAAGCGGTTAGAGAAATACACGCCCATTGGCTTAGTTTCGAATACTTGAGAATAGAAGTAATCGCTTGGAAGAGAGGCTTGGCTTATTTCCGTGTGGAACACTCGCTCATCTTCCAGTGCGACGTCAATTTCTCTTTGTTTTAAAAGCCTTAGTAAAACCTTAGCATCTCGTGGCTGCTTAACGACGTTGTATCCATTACGTTTCAGCCAAAACCATGTACTTGAGCCAAATTCTGCCGAGAACTTAAGGTTCAACTTTGACAAATCATCAAGCTTAGGCTCTACACCGGGACCAAAATACCAACGCAGTTTTTGCTCGGTAATGGGAGCAGACAACGTTGCGTAGCTGTCATGTTCTCTGGTTTTCGGCGAGACGAAAAAGCCATGCTGTTGACCACTGTGTACGTGAAGCTGTGCGTCAGACCATTCCGTCATGGTCAGTTGGTAAGGTTGTCCCATTTCGCCCAGCGCGCATTTGACGCGATTGAGCGCAAACCCATCCATGTTTTGATTTTGGTGAGTTTGGTACGGTGCCCATTTGTGAGTCGCAAGCAGCAATCGGTCGGGACCAATCCAAACTTGCGCCCATGCTTCAAACGAGAATAGGGCACCAAGCAAAATAAACAGCGATGAAACCAGCTTGGTTATTTTGCGGAAAAAGCTCACCCCACAGCTGACCACCGCCTCTTGAACAAGAATTGAGGTGGTGACGAGATGGGGTGAATGTATGCTTCTAAACATCATGATTCGTTACTACTGAATATCCAGTTCAAAGCCCTGTGGCGTCGATGCTGCGGTGACCGTCACTTGGCTAATCGGTTGTTGTGCGCTCAGGCGCGCGATGCATTCTTCTGCCAACTTCGGCATCAAAGAGCGGTTAATGATTTGCTCAACCGCGCGACCACCTGTCGTAGGGTCGGTGTTTTTGCTGACAACCAAATCCACAAAACCTGCATCCCATGTAAAGCTCGCTTGATACTGTTCTGCCAGTTTTTTGCGAATGCGGTTTAGTGCGATTTCGGTGATCTTCGCTAGTTCATCATCGTTGAGTGGGTAATAAGGCACGATGGTGGTACGTCCTAAGAACGCAGGCTTGAAGTAACGTTGTAGATCGGGACGAATTGCTTCGAGCAGCTCATCGTTGCTGATGCGTTCGGCGTTTTCATCACACACATCGCAAATCGCTTGGTCTGCGGCGTTAGAAGTCATGATGATTAAGGTGTTTTTGAAATCCACCGTGCGACCTTCACTGTCTTTGATGTGTCCTTTATCGAAGATTTGATAGAAGAGGTCATGAACGCCCGGATGCGCTTTTTCCATCTCATCCAAAAGCAAGACAGAGTAGGGATTGCGACGAATCGCCTCGGTTAACACGCCACCTTCACCAAAGCCAACATAGCCGGCAGGCGAGCCAAGTAACATGGAGATTTTGTGTTCTTCTTTAAACTCGGTCATGTTGATAACCGTGAGATCGTTGTTGCCTCCGTAAAGTTGCTCCGCGAGTGCCATGGCGGTTTCCGTTTTACCGACACCACTTGGACCACACATCAAGAACACACCGATTGGTTTGCGATTGTCGGTCAAGCCTGCGCGTGAGATTCGAATCGCTTTTGCCAGTTCTTGCTTCGCCACGTTTTGACCGATAACGCGTTTATCCAGCTCTGATTCTAGTGACAATAGGCGAGCGATTTCGTCACTCATCATGTTACCGATTGGAATGCCTGTCCAACCGGAAGTGACTTGAGCAATGGTCGCATCATCCACCATTGCATTAACTAACGGCTCTTCGCCTTGAAGCTCGTGCAATTGGTCGAGAAGGGCATTCAATTGGGTTTGCTGAGCTTCGTCCGGCGTTTCGCTTTCTGTGATGCTTTGTTGAAGCGCTTTAATCTCATCAACCAAGGTAATCTCTTGCTCCCAACGAGTTTGGTAGTCAGCTAATTGAGATTGGTTGGTGGTGATTTCTTGCTTCAATTCGGCGATCTCTTCTGCGCCTGTGCCAAACAAATCAAACTCTTTCTCCAAAGCAGACTGCTCGTTTTGTTGATAACGAATGGTTTGCTCTAACGCTTCAATCACTTCTGGTTTCGCACCTTGAGTTAATGCAATACGCGCACTAGCCGTGTCGAGCAAGCTGATCGCTTTATCTGGCAATTGGCGAGAAGGTAAGTAGCGAATGGATAGGTTGACTGCGGCATCGATCGCGGATTCAGTGATAAACGCGCCGTGGTGCTTTTGCAATGAAGCCGCAATGCCACGCAGCATTTGTTTGGCATCTTCCGCATTTGGCTCTTCTACAGTCACGATTTGGAAACGGCGAGTCAGGGCAGGATCTTTCTCGAAGTACTTTTTGTACTCTGCCCATGTTGTTGCGGCAATGGTTTTGAATTCACCACGTGCAAGAGCGGGTTTCAATAGGTTAGCAGCATCATTTTGTCCTGCTGCGCCACCTGCGCCGATCAGCGTGTGTGCTTCGTCAATAAATACAATGATTGGCACATCGCTGTTTTTCACTTCGTTGATGACGTCTTTCAGGCGATTTTCAAATTCGCCTTTTACGCTGGCGCCTGCTTGTAACAAACCTAAATCAAGCGAATGGAGTTGGACGCCTTGCAGCGCACTTGGCACTTCATCTGCTGCGATTCTCAGCGCTAAACCTTCGACGACAGCGGTTTTACCCACGCCCGGCTCACCAACGAAAATAGGGTTGTTTTGGCGTTTACGACAAAGAATGTCGATGGCTTTTCTCACTTCAGAATTACGCCCAGAAATCGGGTCGATATTGCCTTCAATCGCTTGTTGAGTCAGGTTGATGGTGTACTTGCTCAATGCGTCGCTCGCGCTTGCTGTGTTTGCGGCTGAACTTGCTTCACCTGTGCTTTGTTGTGTTGCTCGCTTAACCGGCGTTTTGTTGATTAAACCTTGCAGGGACTCGGTCGACACGTTCTGTAGTGATTCGAGATTGTTGCTCGATACGCCCATGACGTTCTGCTGCAACAGCGCTTGAACGAGATGCAAGCTGATGATTTCACCATGTCCATAGTTAACGGAGGCAATCATCCAAGCGTCTTTTAGAAGTTCAGTCAGTGCATGGCTGAGCGTTGGTTGGCTGTCTTGTACTTTTGGCAAGCGCTCGATACGATTTGCCAGTTCACTAGCAAGTTGATCTAGGTTGATCTTCTGACTTTCAATCAGAGTTTTTAAGTGCGCGTCTTGCTGATTCAATAGCGTGAGCAACCAATGTTCTGGCTCAATGGCAGCAACGCCTTGGTTCATAGCTGCACCCGCAGAAGCTTCCAATGCGCGTTTTAACTCTGGCGATAACTTGGCGACTAAATTTGTCAGCGTTACTTGTGTCATAACCTTATCCTTGTCTTTTGCGCGATAACCTTCTTTGTCGTCGCGGTGTCTACCTAGCTATTTCAGAAGAATCCGAATCCGCTCTGTAGGTTTACGTTCTGGGGCGAGGCAATCCACTTCACCCAATTTCGCGGCTTGATCTGGTTGAGCAGACAGCCTTGGTTTTTCGAGATAAGCACGCTTAACGTTGAGATAAATAGAAATCGGCGTGGCGTCTCGTAAATAATGTTGAATGAGCTGGCGCATGTGGCTCGCCAACTGAGTATCTCTATGAATTTGATGTAGCTCTTTGCGGTTGGCAGGTTGGATACTCACTACAAGATGTTGGTTGTAAGTCATGCACGTTTTGCCAATGAGGAAGCCTTGTCCGATTCCGCTGTTATAGTCATCTCTCTGTCCTAAACGGGTAAGAGAACTCGCGGGTAACTGACGACGTTCATGGCTCTTAGTCGACACATCGATTTGGTAAGGGAAGTAGTCGTTAAGGATCTGCTCTAACGTTTCTAAGTTACGATGCCCTTGAGCGAACAACAGCGAATACTGGAACAGCGCGCCGTGTTCGTGTTTCAGGTTCGCCAGTTGTTTGAGTAAATCGGTTTTTTCTTTCGCCAGCTCTTTCTGAACCAAGAGGTGAGGAGCGAGTTCTAGCTGCGCGGCAAGTTCAAAATGGCGTTGATTGAATACGTCTAAAAAGTCCTTGAGTGCGTGATCGTCGTTATGCAGTGCAAACAACAATTCCTCATAGATGTAGTTTGGGATAACCCCTTGTGCACCAGATAGTGCTTGCTGCGCAATACGAACCTTGGCGCTGTGGTCACTGAACGAGAAGTATTGAATATCGTCGGCATCACCATGAGGCATGGCTTCCGCTTTGAGCTCTAACTTCAGCTTATGCCCAGACTGTTTTGCCATTTGCATCAGCAATCGCATTGCTTGAGCAAAGTCATACTCATGTGGGTTCGCTTTCAAATCGTTAATCAGTGACATCGACATCATCTATCTTCCACGCTACATCGAGCGCTGGCTCCCGTGGATTTTTGGATAACGCCTCGCAATACCATCTTTGCCATAAAGACGAATTGTGAGCTGAATGTAGCGATCAAAACTACAAAACTGTTGGAAGAAGCGATTCAACACATCGGTGAAAGTCAGATAGTTGCCAGAGGTGTCGAGAGTGATTTCAATCTCTGTGCCCGGAGAGAAGACGTTCTTGTCTAGAATGCGCATCGATGAAACTTGCGAGCGCACTTTTACTGACTGAATCATCTGAATTTCATCGCTTACCAACTGATTACGACTACACAATTGCAGCATTTGCTTAAGCTGCTGAGTCGGATCTTCAGAGTGCAAAAGTGACGAGAAGTTACTGTTCAGAAGCCCGATAAATTGCCAGTGCATATTAGCGTCAGATTCCCGTTCTATCGGAGCCGACGGCGGGTAGAGCGAATGAAAATCGCCGGGTAAATCGATTGGCTCTAAACATGTCATCTCACCATTTATGGTGCACGCTTGTTTGCCATTGGTACAAAGAAGGCGAGTGCCATAGAGTTTGTTGAATTCGAGCTCTTGGTTGGCGTTCAGGCTGATCGCCAATCGCAGTTCACCTGTGGAATCTTTTCGGCTTTGCCAGTAATCGCAATGTGGGTCGCTTTGGTAACTGTCTTTAAACAGTGGCGTCAGCAGTTTTTGACCGCTCGACGTAATCTCAAACACATCCAAAATGTCGACCACTTGAATTTCATTATCGGTATGGGCATCGGCATTAACGGGAATGGTCAGGCTGCGTTGGTCATAGCTGGTTGGTTCGCCTGTTTGTTCGAATAAGTTCACCGCAGGCACCACATTGAGCTTAAACACTTGGTTATCGAATAAGCGGATAAACTCCATCGGCAAAGAGTGCATGAACAGGTTTAATACCACAGTGGAGCAATCATGTTGCTGACAGGCTTCACCAAAGCCTTTAAGACGGAAGAACTGACGTTTCTCTTTGAAGAAGAAAAATTCGTTCATCAAATGGTAGCCAGAAAATTGATTGCCTTTTTGTGGTAGAAACTGAAACTGATTATCGCTGATTCGGCTCTTTAGCTGGTTCGCCGCCAAGACAGCGTGATTCTCACCATTGATGTCGGAAATCGATATTGCACGCGCTTCACTGAGCAGCAGTTCAACCAAGGAATCCGCATTGTTCTCGAAACCTTGAACGAAGAAGTCGAGATCTTCTAACGCTAATTGACTAAAGTGCACATCATCATCGCCAGTAGACAGAGTGAGCTGAATAACGGCGGTCGTTTGTTCACTGCCTTGTGGGCGATTGAAGTCAAAGGGCGCGCTGCTTGCCTTGGTGTCAATCAGTGCAAATGGTGTCGTTTTGAGCTCGTCCGTTGTGGTGAACAAACATGTTTTGCCTTGTGACTCGGAAGAAAAGCGTGTGCCTTTGGGAAGCGTCGTGCTGTCAGTGGAAGGGGCATCTGTGCTCATTTCTAGATACGCCACACTTGGCACAGTTTGAATGTAACTTGGGTAGAGTACGCCAAGTAATCCTTCGACAACTTCAGGGATTTGCTCAGATAGACGTTTTTCGACGTTGGCATTCAGTAGTGCCACGCCATCCAATAAGCGGGCTAAACTCGGGTCTTCGATTTGTCCCTGATGGATATTGAGACGTTGTGCGTGTTCTGGATGTTCAGAGCCAAATTGACCGAGAGCACGGCGAACAAAAGTCAGTTCTTGCTCGTAATAACGCAGTAGAGGATCACTCATACAAATCCTCCTTCATATCGGTGGTCATGTCGCTTAATGAAATCTTGGAATCAAAAATCAGCTCTTTTTCGCCCTGTGCCGTTTTGGCTTTGGCGACAATATTGAACGCGATGGTGTTTTCTCCCGCTTTACGCTCAACCAGTTCAACCATGACTTGGCTAAGGCGTGGCTCGAAATGTCGAATGTAGTTTTCTAGTTTGAGGGCTAATTGCTGGTGGTCGAGACTGGCACTCAACAGGTGCACATCCTCGATGCCAAAACGGTAGTTAGAGCGCTGCACTTCGGTTAACCGATCATCAATGCTCATCAGTGAGGCTTCCGAATCGAACAGACGAGTCAGGTGATATTTAATGTCCTCGATATCATCTTGACGAGTGGTAGGGGCAGTTTGCACAAAAGTACGCCAAAAACTCATTACGCCACCTCATCCAATTCTGTTGTCAGCACCACTTCGCCGCTGAAATGGTCGTATTGATACTGCGGTACGATGCGCAAAGTACAGACGAAATTGCCCGGATGATGATCAGAGTCGCACACGCTGATCTTTGCAAAACTCAATGGGTATTTTGATAGGGTTTCTTCGTTGGCATACGCGACGTTGCTAGAGAATTTTTCAACCCATTGGGAGAGGAATAACTCACACTCAGCAGCTGTTTTGAAGCTACCGATCATTTCGCGTACTTGTACTTTGAGATAATGTGCAATACGACAAGACATCAACGAGGTTTGGATTTGAGTAAGGACTTTCTCGTTATCAGACTCGCTGTTGTGCCAAATCGAATTGTTACCATTGAAGTAAAACTTATCGCTCAAAGGACTCTTAGTTAGAGGGATAAAACCGCTGCGACTGTAGAAGGTCGACAGTTGCCCAAACAAGGTCACTTTGGTTTGTGGTTGAATCAGAAAATGGCTATCGCTTTGGTTTTGATTGACCACGGCACCTTGGTTGTTGTCGTTCCAGCGAGATTTTAAGAAGCCAAACCAACTTACACGTTGATGCTCTCGCATAATGGTGGATACAAACGCAAAGCCCGCATTGCCCCAAAGCCCGTTTTGCTTCTCGTTGTAGATGAATCCCACTTTGGCGTTTTGATAACGTGTACGCATACACATTTCTGGCATCACTAAACCGACAAAACGCGCAGAGGACTTACTGCGTAAGGACTGCCACGATTGGTAATCAGGACTAGCAAGGATCTTCTCGATTCGGTTGATGTCAGACAGCCAGTCTGCGCCTGATTCGACAAAGAAATCGCGATTCGGAGCAAATAGCATTGGGCATAACGTCGCTTCTCCCAAGCGGCTTAATAGCTCCACAGTGAACAAATCATCGTAGTCAGATTCGAAATCCATATCTGCTGCTACTGGCTGTGTGAATAACAAGCAACCGAATGGATGTCCGCCCAAGGTGTTTAACTCTTGGTTACCGATCTTGTTGTACAGCTCAGACGTTTTGGTGCTGTAGGCTTGATTGACGTCGGAAGACACTTCTTCCCAACTCATATTGAGTAGCTTGAGTTGAGTGCGTTGGTAATTAACGGGCAGGGTGGCTAAGCCTTGAAGCCCTAGCCAATTGGTTTGCAGTGCCTCAAATTCTGGATGATGCAGTAAAGTATCCATCTGTTTCGAGAGCTTATTGTCAATCTCTGCAATTAGGCGCGAAACATGTGTGATAAGAGCATCTGAATTGTCTAGCGCGGAGCGAGACACTTGAGACAGTAAAGAGAGCGCCTCTTGTAAAAAGTCGCTGTCTTTATCGTCTAGCTGTGTAAATTGGGTCTGCCAACCTGAGTGATAAATCTTACTCATACTATCCTTGTGACCTAAATTGAATTGGCTTGGTCGAAGCATCCTACTCCGACCAAGCTTTATTATGCGTATACCGATCGTAGTAAATAACTGGTCATTCTAGCTGGTTATAACGCTCGATAACTTCGTTTAAAATTTTGATTGTAGAATAACTACTTACCGAAAATTTTAGCCTTGTTCTCAAGCGTTATTCCTGCTCTAACTCTGACCACTTACTTACTGTGATCGGTATTAACCCGGGATCTTCGCTACCATGCGAACCGACGTAGTCAGTTCTTCAAGTTGTAGCCAAGGTCTTAGGTGAGCAACGGCTGAATACGCGCCCGGTTTACCCGGTTGTTCAACCACTTCTATGCGAGACTCCGCCAACGGCGTTTTCGCTCGTTGATCGTTACCAATTGCACCAGCGTTGGTGTATTGATCGATCCACAACTGAAGTTCACGTTGAATGTCTGGTGCTTCTAGGTTTGAACCTAGCTTGTCGCGGCCCATGACTTTCAAGTAGTGAGCGATGCGACCACTTGCCATGATGTAAGGAAGACGCGCTGAAATCGCTGCGTTTGCTGTTGCATCTGGATCTGTGTACGTCTTCGGTTGCTGTGTTGTTTGACCACCGATGAACACACCGTAGTTTGAGTTCTTGTAGTGAACCAGTGGCAAGAAGCCTAGGTCACTTAACTCTTTCTCGCGTTCGTCGGTTAGGTTCACTTCTGTTGGACATTGCTGAACCAAGTCGCCAGCTTCGGTTTTGTACGTTAGGTTTGGTAGGTTTTCCACTTTACCGCCGTTATCCAGGCCGCGAATTGCTGTACACCAACCGTACGCAGTGAACGCTTGCGTCATTTTCAGACCCAACTCGTAAGCGGCATTTGACCAAACCAACTCATCATTGCTTGATGGATTCGGGTTGCCATCTTGGTCAGTGTTTAACTCTTCGTAGCTAAACAGCTTGGTGCCAAGACCTTTCTCACCGTAAGGAAGGCGAGCCAGTGTACGAGGTAGTGTTAGAGTTACGTAACGTGCGTCGTCACTTTCACGGAACGAGTTCCATGCAGCGTAAGCCGGAGAATCAAAACCAGCCGCGACAGGTTTACCTTCTTCAAAGGTAGTGAAGTCATTGAACTCAAACATTTCTGCGTTTGCTGCGGCAACGAACGGAGCGTGACACGCAGCGGCTACTTCACCCATGTAGCGTAGTAGGGCGACGTCTTCATCTTTTGCGCTGAACTCGTAGTCACCGATGAAGGTGCCGTATGGTTCACCACCTGCTGTGCCGTATTCGCCTTGGTATACCGCGTTAAACAGTGGGCTACGGTCGATGGCTGGTGCATCTTCAAACTGATCAAGCAGCTCGTCTTTGGTGTAGTCGACCATTTTGATTTTCAGTGAGCGTCCTAAGTCGCTCTCTTTAACCAGTTTTTGCAGACCACGCCATGAACCTTCTAGCTTTTGGAAGTCATTTTCTTGCATGACTTTTGATAGCTGTTTAGAAAGCTTTTTGTCGATCTCTACGATGGCGTTTTCAATCGTTTTGGTGACGTTCTTGTCCCATGTTACCGTGCCGCTTAGCGCTTGCTCTGCCAACACTGAGAACAGTTCTTTTGTTGTGTCCGCTGGCGTTTGTGTGGTCGCTTCGATTGCACGATCCAGAAAGCTCAGCGAAGCTTCAGCCGCTTCTGCTTGTGGTTGGTTTTCAACTTCCGTCGTCATTATTCTGCTCCTTCTTTCTGGATGCCTAGCTCATCGGAAAGGGCGTTGATAGTGTCTGCGCTTTGCAGCACTTCCTTGAGTAGTTTCTCTAGATCACGAGAACGGTCCGCTTTTGAAAGCAGTACTTTGAGTTGGTTACGAGTCTCAACAAGCTTCTTGAGCGGTTCAACTTGCTCAACGATGGCTTCAGGCTCGAAATCTTTCATTGATGAGAATTTCAGACTCGCTTCGATTTGGCTGTCGTCATCAACCAAAACGTTGTCCACTTTGAGTGATAACTCAGGGCCAACACGCTTCATAACAGTATCGAAGTTGTCTTTGTCGACGTTATAGAAGGTGCGATCTTCTACGTCTTCTTTGTCTTGCTTGTGACCCGAATAATCACCAATGACTCCCACCACAAAAGGGAGTTCTTTGGTTTCTACTGCGCCATTCGTCTCGACATCGTAAGTAATACTTACACGGTTTTTGCTAACTCGCTTGTGTTGGGAGTTCAGTGCCATAATGGTATCTCCTTATTCCATTAAGAAGCTGTCGAAGTAACTTTCGCTGTCGTTGCGTCAAAGCCCACTTCAGGACCTTTCTCGATTTTGCCGCCTTCGCCTTCGATGTAGTACGCTTTTGAAATCTCGGTGTATGTCAGGCTGAATGATTCATTTGGCAGGTGACCATCCGACGCGCCCATGTTGTAGCTCGACATACGTGCTGCGCTCAGTGTCAGGATTAGGTATGGATCTGCACCAGAACCTTCACGGTTTGGCTTAGTCATCACGATTTCGATGGTTTTGCCTTCACCACCTGGCGCGTAAAGGAAAGTCGTTAAGTACGGTGTCGCACCATCACAGCCACGAGAGATGTTCACTTCACCTAGCGCGACCATGCCTTGGTCTGCGTTGTTCGCATTACCGACGTCGATGCCAACGCCACGAACGGCACTCCAGTTCACTGTATCAATAGCAAAAAATCCATCCTTGCCACCGATCTTTTCTACCGTTGCAGCACCTTTTGGTGTGGTGCCATCAATTCTCATGTAAATAGAAGCCATTTGGTTCTCCTTTGCTTTTTAGCATTTTTTGCTTCACCACTCGAAATCGGTAATACCGCTCGACGATTGAGTAGTTTTTACTTCTGGTTGGTTGGTTGTATTTGGAGTGTCGCTTTGCTCTGACGTTGTTGTTTCAATTGACGTTGCACTTTGAGACTCCTCATTAGAGGCAGTTTGAACCTCAGTCGCAGGTGGTACGGTCGGAACCGACTCTGGCACTGATTGTGGTTCAGGAATTCTCTTCAGAATGGTTTGTTCTAAATTGTCCATTCCTGTGAGTTGATTGATATGGTCGAGCACTTGGTTGTTGCCACCAGTCATTTCTTGGAGTAGTTCTGGTAAGCTCAGATAACCCCAACGAATTGCGCGCTCTAGCAAGAACGGAACAGGGCTGTGTGGCTCGGTTTGTTTGAAGTAGTCGGCGAGCTTTCTAAGTTCATGAAAGGCGTGGTCGCGATTGTGTACTTGAACATCGATGCTAACGGAAGGCGCTTGGATAAGGGGGTGAGTCTGTGTGGTTGAAGTGGGGGGCACAGAATCGATTTGCTGAGTAGAAGACGTTTGGCTCGTTTCTTTACTCGCTTGACCCGTTGTTTGAGCAACTGATTCCAATATGTTATCAGTCGGCTCAACAGCACTTACGCTTGGTAGTTCTATCTCAGCGTCTTGTGGTTCATCTTTTAACAGCCTAAATTTTTCGTCTAACGGCCACTTGGAAAAATTATCTTCGGTGAGGTAACGAATCGCATTTATAAGTTCAGCGATGTTTTCTTTGATGAATTTGAAACTTACTGGCGTGGCGTTAATTGGTTGGCAATGCTTCGCGATGGCTTGTTCTGTAGTATCAAGATTCTTATACGTTTGCGCCAGATCCATTAAGATGTCTTGCGTGTCTGCGCTGAAAAGGTTTTGCGCTTTCGTTTTGATTTCGCCAAGCGAACCGTTGCGCTCTGCACGTAGGTAATCTGCAAAAGTGATGTCATCAATCAAGCCGATTAACTGCAAAGGCATATACAGGGCAGTTGTATCATGAGTTTCGCCAACAAGCTGTAGCAAAGGCTTCATACGGAACTCAGCACGTTCTCTCGCTATGCCAGACTCCTCAGCGCTTTTTAGTTTGTCTTCAGGAAGGAATGGATTGAGAGAGTCCCAAAACTGCTCCACGGTGCTTAGAAGAACTTGCGTTGCGTCGGCAAGGTTTCGATAGGGTGCGTCGGTGAACAACTGACTGGTGATATACCAACCTAGTAACTCCAAGTCTTTGCTTGACTGGGTGAGAGCGTGAAATGTCGCGGTACGCAGTTGCGTCCAGTTTTCATCATTACTCTCAAGTAAGGATTCATCACTGGATGCTTCGGGCGTTTCCACCAACTGGCGAAATGACGATTGCGCCGCATTGTAACTGTTTCTCAGTGCTCGATAGGCACTTCTATCGAGTTTTAGATAGACGCCACTCGGCGATCCATCTGTGATCGGTGCCAAAAGACTATCAATATCAACCATATTCAATCCATGAATTATTGTTTTATTAAGCCAGAGATAATTCCGTTCCTCTGGTTTCATAGTTTGTAAACTTCAGTCTAGTGAGGATTTTCCTAAATAGCCGATAAAAATTAACTATTTAATAAAAACTAAGATGTCGATCCAAAAAATTGGTCGGAGGAATACACCTATCAATATAATATCCTGATTTATAAAGAGGTTTTATCCCCCTATAAGCACTGTGGGCATACCGGCAACAATACTGCCACCATGAGAAGTGGTGTCTCCCATTCGGGCGGCAGGCTTATTGCTTAATAGCACGGTCGTGCTTCCCATCGCGATAGAATCTGGGGTTCCAACGCACACGCAAACGTCACTTACTGTCGCGGCCGGTAAGCTACCGATCAACACAGTAGGTGCCCCGGGGCCGGTGACCGGACCACCCACATGAGGAATTGGTGGGGTTGCTGGTGTCTGCATTGGGCATACATGCATGTCAGTGATACGAGCAGCAGGTAACGTCATCGTACTTCTCCTTGTACTGCAGTTTGTGATTGGCTATCTGAAGTACCTTGACCGCCCGCAGCAATATTCAGAGCCATCGCGATTGCGGCTTGATAATAAGGTTTAGTTTTGTCCCATTGAGGCAAAGCGGCTGCGTGATTTATCGCGCCTGCAGTCGCTTTGGCATACAAAAATGGATCAGGCATAACGGGTGGAATATCTGGTGCAACGATGCTGCCAGAACCATTCCAAAATACCGCTTGAGCAAGCCAAGATGGGCCGCAATTCAGTTCCAATCGATGAGAGAGATGTTCGGCTTTGCGGCGCAATTCTTCGGAGGGTGAACGCACCCAAGCCATACAAGTTTCGACACTTTGTTTTTGAAGTGGTGACCATTCTTGATTACGTTGATTTAAACACAGTGCTCCCCACCAGATGGCTTCACGGACGGGCAGAGCGTGCGTCAAAAACTGTACGAGATCGTTGTAGAGCTCTTTGTCTGTGAGAGATTGAATTGCATCGCTGATGCTGGTTTCCTCGTCGAGTAGTGCCTTTGCTTCGTCACTGGCTTTGAATCTCGGTAATATTTGCCCAGCCGTCTGGTATGGAATTTTCTTATATTTCATTAGTTAACCTTTACAATTGCGCCTTTCACTTCACCCATTACGCCACCATCGAATGTCGCTTTAAGGCCTGATTTAAACTCCGCACTCAAAGAGCCTTCAGCAGAGAGCGTGGTGTCCGCTTTGATGGAAATACTCAGGCCAGAAATGCTGTTTGAACTGGTTGCATCAAGCGCCGTCGTGGTACCTGAAACCTTGTTGGCTGAAGTGGCTTTGCTGGTGACGTTGGTCCCTTCCAAATTCAGCGCGCTGCTGGCTTTGACGTCGATATTGGTTGCTTCAATGGCAATGGATGATGAGGACAGGGTTATTTTGCTTGAGCCAACTTTGAGCTCGATAGAATCGTCAGCTTCAATCGAAATCGACTTGGCTTTTTCGCTAAGTGCTTTGGTTACGCTCAGCGAGTAGTTGTCTTCTGTCGACACTGATACCGCTTTGGTGACCGTCTGGCTCAATTCGCCCTTGATGGTTTCGGTTTGGTTGTTTTCAACTTCTTGCGTCAGGTCTTTGGCTGCATGAAGGTACAGCAGTTCATTGTCTTTTTTATCATCGAAGTAGAGCTCGTTACTCTGTCCAGAAAGTTGAGTTTTGATGCCAGACTTTGCTGTATTGGCTTCGGCATAAGGCGGGGCATTTTTGCTGTTGTAAACGCTGCCCGTGATGATAGGTCTATCTGGATCGCCATCGATGAAAGAGACCAGCACTTCTTGTCCGGCACGCGGCACAAATTGAGCACCGTAACCACTTCCCGCAAGCATTTGTGCGACACGAACATAACAACTGGTTTTGTCGCCAGTTGCGTCTGTATCCCATTGGAACTGAATACGCACACGACCTTGTTCGTCCTGATTAATATCACCCGCGGTTGAGCCTGCAACGACTGCGCTTTGCAAGCCCTGAACCACTTGTTTTGAGCGAGGTTGCGGGTAGTGAGGGGTATCTTTTGGGATCACTTTCAGTCTGGTGCTGCTCTGTGCACTTTCAGTGTATTCCACTTCCATACTGATGACCGAAAAGTCACCAAGTTGATCTTTGTCTAGATGGCTTGAGAGCGAGAAGTAAGTACCGAGCTCGAAGAGATCATGTTTTGCGCTGGCAATGACACTTTGGTAATCCTGCTCGACATACTCGATTCGACGTTTGGCAAGATTGCTTGAGAGATCCGTCATGTCCCCGCTGATACCCAAAGTCGGGTAACGCGTGCTGGCGAGTTTAGTGTTGTTGGCAATGGTATTGCTGGAGGTTTTACTGCCGCTGGTGATGAGTTTCGTCTGCGAATAATCGTAGCTTGATAGTTCGACACTCGCGCCATGAAAGGCAACGGTAGGGCACCAATCTTCAAGCAAAGGAAGTGAGCCTGTCGGCGTTTCCTTCATATCAAATTTCGCTGTGCTGGCTTTATCAAATGGGGTTTGAGCATCTTGCAAAATCATGGTGTGTGAACCACTCGCATGCTCAAAATAATAATGAACGCCTTCTTCAGCGAGCAGGCGAGAAACGAAGTCAAAATCCGATTCGTTATATTGCAAACAATATTCACGCTTGGTCGAAGGCATGCTGGATATTTTATAGTTACCTTTGAAACCTGCGTTATCGAAAATATCACTGACAATTTCTTGTGTGGATTGATTTTGATAAACCCGGAAAGAATGTGTGTGTTTTAATAACCAAAACCACGGTTTGAGCGTTATTTCGTATTGGTGATTTTGCAAATTAGAATCCATTCCTAAATGTTGGATCAATGTCACAACTCCATTGTAGGAACGATTGAGTGTATTACTGCCAGATTCGTTGAAATAACGGTTTATTGTAAGGAACTGACCTAGTTGATCTTGCATGTCAAAGCCACTGGATACCAGCATTGCTTTGATTTCAAAAGGCTCTGATAAGGCTTGCTTTATTGTTGCATTACTTATGATATGTTCTTGATTACTTGAGTCTTTTGCAGACATCAAACTAGCCGAACTGCTGTATTTATCAGCCATTGCATATCCTTATGCTTGAACTTTTCAATAATAAAAATTTTAAATATAAATACTATTATTAATCAAATTACTCAAAAAATAGCAGTATTAGATCTTATTCGCTATTCGATTTATTAAAAGAAAAGGAGTTCTTTATGGCGAGTCAAAATGCAAAAAAGATGGCGAAAGAATTTTTGCAAAATGTAGAAAAGGACAGTAAGTCATATCACAAAAGTTGGGCGAGAAAATTCGGTAATAAATACCAATCTGCCAAGAACTGGGTAAAACGTGACAAGAAAATGGTCGCGATGGATATTGCGCAAAAAGGGGTAAGGACTGGTATCGGGATGATTCCATTTCCCGGCTCGAAAGAGGGGGCAGCCCTGTTGGAAGTCGCAGGTGGCGCAGCGTTAAAAGCCGCTTCTCGCAAAGCGTGGGAAGAAGGCTCAAAGAAAGGCGTTAAATCTCTTCTTAACAAAAAAATTGAATCTGCTCGCAAGCAACTTAAAACCAACTCGGTAGGAAAAGTCGATCACGAGTTCTTGGCGCTTTCTGCGCGTAAGCGTGATGAACACATTCATGCGATTCGTAAACTCGTGAAGTACGAGGTGAAGCTGTTACCAAAGCGTTCTGATGAGCTCAGTTTGCGTTTATTCAAGCTCAAAGAGGCGATCAATGAATCCCGTGTGAAACTCAACAAAACCACCATGTCTTCCACATCGGCTATCGATAACATGCAAGCTTGGACGGAGTTCTTTTCTGCTATCAAAGAGGTGGAGCACTACCAAGCGAAATTGCGTGAAAGCTTGATTCAAGTGCAAGAAATCACCAAGGATGTGGAGTGGTTCTTGGCGGCTTCTGAAGCAACGACTGATCAGATGAATGCACAAAACTTACCGCAACTAGAAGAAGCGTTTGACCAGATCCGCCGTAGTTACGGCAACATCAATTCGCTGAAACAACTGCAAGATATGATGTTGGAGAGAAACCTCGTTGAATCCGGTTTGTTGGATGAAAAAGACTTAACCTACAAGCTGGTCAACTAGGCAAATCTGACCGTTCGTTAGCAAATTAAACCCAAGTAGGGAGCTGTTGTGCTCCCGAATTCTTTTTACTTGCTGAATTTATTGATTTTTTATTGTCGACAATTTCTGGATTTTTTCATTAATTTATCTATTTATTCACTCACAAATCACTCAATAACACTATACCTTAGTCTAAATTGTCGACAATTTGCTTGATTGTCGACAATCTGATCGTCTATTTTATATTCAAGTTAACAAATTGTTGACACTTTGATTTCTAAATACGAGTGCCTTGAATATGAATACAGAATTGAAAACTCGTCATAAAGTGATTGTCTCTGAGAAGGAGCACACTAAATCTGAATCGCTGACCGAATCGTTAGTGGAAGCGATCGTGAGTGGTGAAATTGAACCGGGTAGTAAAATCTCAGAGCCAGAATTAGCCAAGAAATATCAAGTGAGTAGAGGCCCTTTACGTGAAGCCATGATGCGCCTAGAAGGACTTGGGTTGATTGAACGCATTCCGCATGTTGGTGCTCGTGTGATCACTTTCTCTCCAGAAAAGCTCATCGAATTGTATTCCGTCCGTGAAGCGTTAGAAGGCATGGCTGCAAGGCTCGCGGCTCGCTATATCACTCAAGAAGAGTTACTGAGTTTGGAAATGCTATTGTCGACACATTCCAAACATATTGACGAAGTTGAAGGATCGTCTTACTTCCACCAGCATGGTGACTTCGATTTCCACTATCGAATCATTCAAGCGAGCAGAAACAGCAAGCTTATCTCTCTGCTTTGCGACGAGCTGTATCACTTGTTGCGCATGTATCGCTACCAATCACCGCGTGCACAATCTCGTCCTAATGAAGCACTCAACGAACACAAATTCATTCTGCAAGCGATTCGCAACCGTGATGAAGAGTTGGCAGAAATGCTGATGAGAAGGCACATCTCAGGCAGCCGAAAACTTATCGAATTACAGATTCTACATTCTGAAAATAAAGATAGAGAACAAGACTAGAAGGAAATTGTCATGAGCTTATCTCCGGGGGCGAAGTTCAGACTCGCCATTGAGCAAAATAACCCGCTGCAGATCGTCGGCACCATTAACCCATACTGCGCCATGATGGCGAAAAACTTGGGTCACCAAGCCATCTATTTGTCGGGTGGCGGCATCGCCAACGCATCTTACGGTTTGCCAGATCTTGGCATCACAACATTGAACGATGTTTTGGTGGACGTAGACCGCATCACCAACGCGTGTGATTTGCCGTTATTGGTTGATATCGATACGGGCTTTGGTGGTGCTTTTAACATTGCACGCACTATCAAAGCGATGGAAAAAGCGGGTGCGGCGGCAGTGCACATGGAAGACCAAGTGGCGCAGAAGCGTTGTGGTCATCGCCCAAACAAAGCGATTGTTAGCCAACAAGAAATGGTCGACCGAGTGAAAGCGGCGGTGGATGCGCGTAATGACGAGAGCTTTGTCATTATGGCTCGTACTGATGCGTTAGCGGTGGAAGGCATGGATAGCGCGATTGAACGAGCGATTGCATGTGTGGAAGCGGGCGCAGATATGATCTTCCCTGAGGCAATGAATCAGCTCGACCAATATCAACAGTTCTCGGCAGCGCTTGAAGACGAGACAGGGAAGCACGTTCCAATTCTTGCCAACATTACTGAGTTTGGACAAACGCCGCTATACGGCTGTGAAGAGTTAGCCCAATCCAAAGTGGACATGGTTTTGTACCCATTGAGCGCATTCCGTGCAATGAACAAAGCGGCTGAGATGGTTTACAAACACTTGCTTGAAGTTGGCAACCAAGAAGCGTTGCTTGATTCAATGCAGACACGAAAAGAGCTGTATGAGCACCTTAATTACCACGACTACGAGAATAAGTTAGACAAGCTGTTTTCGGAGGGTAAATAAGGTCAACAAAGAAACAAACGGAAGCCCAAGAAAAGAATCTCTAATCCAATAACGTGAAAATTGTCTGATTCAAAAGAGCCCATTAAGAGATCCAAATCAGACAGAAAAGGAGTTCAACAATGCCTCATTCTGTAGAAAAGAAAGCTGAGATAGGTGGCGCAGGTCTACGCGGTCAAAGCGCTGGAAGCACAGCTTTATGCACTGTCGGTAAAACGGGGACAGGTCTAACGTATCGTGGTTACGATATTACGGACTTGGCAAATCATGCTCAATTTGAAGAAGTCGCGCATTTGCTGTTACGCGGTCACTTACCTAATCAACAAGAGCTAGACGCCTACAAGACACATCTATTGAGCTTGCGTGGCTTACCAGCGGAGCTTAAGCAAGCGTTAGAGCTGATCCCTTCTGATGCTCACCCGATGGACGTTATGCGCACAGGTTGCTCTATGCTGGGTAACTTAGAGCAAGAAATGGACTTTGAGCAACAGCTCCATGCTACTGAGCGAATGCTGGCGCTTTTCCCTGCCATCATTTGTTACTGGTATCGCTTCAGCCACGATGGCGTACGAATCAAAACGCACGATAACAGCGAAGACTGCATAGGCGGCTACTTCCTAAAACTTCTTACTGATAAAGCACCAAGCGAAACGCACAAAAAGGTGATGCACTGTTCTCTGATTCTTTATGCAGAGCATGAGTTTAATGCCTCAACATTTGCGGCGCGCGTGTGTGCTTCTACGCTTTCTGATCTTCATTCTTGTATCACAGCTGCTATCGGCACGCTACGTGGTCCACTTCATGGCGGTGCAAACGAAGCGGCGATGGAGATGATTCAAGATTGGCAAACGCCAGATGAAGCAGAAGCCAACATTCTTCAGATGTTAAAGAACAAAGACAAAATCATGGGCTTTGGGCATGCGATTTATCGCGAAAGTGATCCTCGTAATGCACTGATCAAGCGTTGGTCAGAAGCGTTATCGAAAGAGGTGGGTGACACACATCTTTATGCGGTCTCTGAGCGTGTGGAATCCGTCATGAAGCGCGAGAAAGGTCTGTTCTGTAATGCCGACTTCTTCCATGCTTCGGCTTACCACTTCATGGATATTCCAACCAAATTGTTTACGCCAATCTTTGTGATGAGCCGACTGACAGGCTGGGCGGCGCACGTGTATGAACAACGCGCGAACAACCGAATCATTCGCCCAAGTGCGGATTATACCGGACCGGATCATCAAGACTGGGTGCCAATCGAACAACGCTAGCGCGTGACGCCTCTTTGTGAGCTTCGTCTTTCATGGCATTCACAAGGGGCGTCTCTTTCACCGCGAATCCATTTCAAAAACAGTATCGCGGTGCGTTCAGGCACAAGATGTACACTAAAGCGGAAGCAAGCCCATGAGCATCACCACAAATATAAATACTCAATATCGTAAGCCGCTCCCGGGAACCCAACTCGATTATTTTGATACCCGAGAAGCAGTTAACGATATTTCTCCTGGAGCCTATGAAAAGCTCCCTTACACCTCACGCGTTTTAGCAGAGCAGTTGGTTCGTCGCTGCGACCCAAATACGCTCACTGATAGCTTAAAACAGTTGATTGAACGCAAGCGTGATCTTGATTTTCCTTGGTATCCGGCGCGCGTAGTTTGTCATGACATCCTTGGACAAACGGCATTAGTCGACCTCGCTGGTCTACGTGATGCGATTGCCGAACAAGGCGGTGACCCAGCGAAAGTAAATCCTGTGGTTGAAACGCAGTTGATCGTTGACCATTCACTTGCGGTTGAACATGCAGGCTTTGACCCAGAGGCGTTTGAGAAAAACCGCGCGATAGAAGAGCGTAGAAACGAAGACCGATTCCATTTTATTGAATGGTGTAAGACGGCGTTTGAGAACGGCAGTGTTATTCCTGCGGGTAACGGCATCATGCACCAAATCAACTTGGAGAAGATGTCTCCAGTGGTGCAAGCCAAGCAAGGCATTGCTTACCCAGATACCTGTGTCGGCACGGACAGTCACACTCCTCACGTTGATTCACTTGGCGTTATTGCGATTGGTGTCGGCGGTTTAGAGGCGGAGACGGTTATGCTTGGTCGTCCGTCGATGATGCGTTTGCCAGACATTGTTGGGGTGAAGCTGACTGGTAAGCGTCAACCGGGTATTACCGCTACCGATATCGTGTTGGCGATTACCGAGGTTCTACGCAATGAACGCGTGGTTTCATCCTATCTCGAATTCTTTGGCGAAGGGGCGCGAGATCTAACCATTGGTGACCGCGCGACCATCTCAAACATGACGCCAGAATACGGCGCAACCGCTGGGATGTTCTACATTGATGAACAGACCATTAATTACCTCAAACTTACGGGGCGCGATGATCAACAGGTCGACTTGGTCGAGAAGTACGCTAAGCAAACCGGCCTATGGGCAGATGATTTAGATACTGCCGTTTACGAACGCGTACTTGAGTTTGATTTGTCCCAAGTCGGCCGCAATCTGGCAGGTCCATCTAATCCTCATCGTCGTTTACCTACCTCAGATCTTGCTGAACGTGGTGTTTCTGGCGAGTGGCAAGAGAAGGAAGGCGAACTTCCAGATGGCGCGGTTATCATCGCGGCGATTACTTCTTGTACCAATACCAGTAACCCAAGAAACGTTGTTGCAGCGGGTCTGGTCGCTAAGAAAGCGAATGAGCTTGGATTGGTGCGCAAACCTTGGGTGAAGTCTTCATTTGCTCCGGGTTCTAAAGTTGCTCGACTCTACCTTGAAGAATCTGGCTTACTCCCTGAATTGGAGAAGCTTGGTTTTGGTATCGTGGCTTATGCGTGTACAACCTGTAACGGTATGAGTGGCGCACTTGACCCGAAAATCCAACAAGAAATCATCGACCGAGATCTGTATTCAACGGCGGTACTTTCTGGGAACCGCAACTTTGATGGTCGAATTCATCCTTACGCAAAACAAGCATTCTTAGCATCGCCACCTTTGGTCGTTGCATACGCGTTAGCCGGTACGATTCGTTTTGATATCGAACGTGATTCTTTAGGCACAGACAAAGACGGCAAGCCGGTTTACCTCAATGACTTGTGGCCAACGGATGAAGAAATTGATGCTGTGGTGGGTGAGTACGTTAAGCCTGAGCAATTTAATCAAGTCTACATTCAAATGTTCAAACTGAATGATGAGGCTCGTAACCCGAATCCACTCTACGATTGGCGTCCGATGAGTACGTATATCCGTCGACCGCCCTACTGGCAAAAAGAGGGGGAAGGTGCTTTAGCTGGTGAGCGAACTCTGTCTTCAATGCGTCCTCTCGCCGTTTTAGGCGACAACATTACGACCGACCATTTGTCGCCATCGAACGCAATTTTGGCAAGCAGCGCAGCAGGTGAGTACCTCGCGAAGATGGGCGTGCCAGAAGAAGACTTTAACTCATACGCGACTCACCGAGGCGAGCACTTAACCGCGCAGCGCGCTACTTTCGCTAACCCGAAACTGTTCAACGAAATGGTCAAGGAAAACGGCGAAGTCGTGCAAGGATCGCTGGCAAGAGTCGAACCTGAAGGCAAAGTGACACGCATGTGGGAAGCGATTGAGACTTACATGAATCGCAAGCAGCCGCTTATCGTGGTCGCAGGTGCGGATTATGGTCAAGGATCGTCCCGAGATTGGGCGGCGAAAGGCGTTCGCTTGGCGGGTGTAGAAGCCATTGTTGCTGAAGGGTTTGAGCGTATTCACCGTACCAATTTAGTTGGCATGGGTGTACTTCCTCTGCAATTTAAAGATGGCGTGAACCGAAATACGCTCGAATTAGATGGCACTGAGCTTTATGACGTTATCGGCGATATCACTCCAGGTGCTGATTTGGCGTTGGTGATTACCCGTGCAAATGGCGACAAGGTTGATGTGCCGGTGACTTGTCGACTCGATACCGAAGATGAAGTTCACGTGTACAAAGCGGGCGGTGTATTACAGCGCTTTGCTCAAGATTTCCTCTCGCAATAGATAGCGCAATAACGGAGCAAGATATGGATAGCAAGATGCAAAGCCAAATCAAAGTCCCAGCGACTTACATGCGCGGCGGTACGAGCAAAGGTGTGTTCTTCAACCTTGAAGATTTGCCACAGCCAGCGCAAGTTGCAGGTGAGGCAAGAGACAAGCTGCTACTTCGTGTGATTGGTAGCCCTGACCCGTATGCCAAACAAATTGATGGCATGGGTGGTGCGACTTCCAGCACCAGTAAAACTGTGATTGTGTCGCGCAGTCAGCGAGTCGATCACGACGTTGATTACCTGTTCGGGCAAGTATCGATAGATAAGCCGTTTGTCGATTGGAGTGGTAACTGCGGCAACCTTTCTGCCGCAGTCGGACCTTTCGCCATTCATGCAGGGTTGATCGACCAAGATCGTATTCCTCAAAACGGCATCGTTACCGTTCGTGTATGGCAGGTGAATATTGGCAAAACCATATTGATTCATGTGCCAATCGTAAATGGTTTCGTTCAAGAAACAGGGGAGTTTGAGCTTGATGGTGTGACGTTCCCTGCAGCTGAAATCCAAGTTGATTTTGTCGACCCTGCTGATGGTGAAGGCAGCATGTTTCCAACCGGTAATCTAGTCGACGATTTGGTCGTGCCAGATGTTGGGACGTTCAATGCCACCTTTATCAACGCAGGCATACCGACGATCTTCGTAGACGCAGAAGCGCTCGGTTACCAAGGCACTGAGCTTCAAGATGACATCAATAACGATGAATCAGCCCTTGCGAGGTTCGAGTTCATTCGTGCTCATGGCGCGTTAAAAATGGGGCTTATTGATTCGCTCGAAGAGGCTCAAACACGTCAACACACGCCTAAGATTGCGTTTGTTTCTCAGCCTAAATCCTATTTATCGTCGAGTGGTAAAGCAGTAGAGGCTGGTGAGGTCGATATTCTCGTTCGAGCTTTATCTATGGGCAAGCTTCACCATGCCATGATGGGAACCGCAGCGGTCGCCATTGCCTCGGCGGCATGCGTCCCAGGTACTTTAGTCAACTTGGCAGCTGGTGGCGGAGAGAAAGAGTCTGTGACGTTTGGGCATCCATCAGGAACGCTTAAGGTGGGGGCGAAAGCCAAACAAACAGAACAAGGTTGGGTGGTTGAGAAAGCCATTATGAGCCGCAGCGCGAGAATACTGATGGAGGGCTTTGTGCGTGTTCCCTCCAATGTCTTTGAATAACACAATTGCATGGTAGTGATACTTAAGAAAAGCAATGTCAGGACATACTGGAGGAAGCAATATGTCTGCATATCAAAAAGAATACCTTTGGGCGCAAAATGAACCGGAAAACTTTTGGCGTGCTCAAGCTGAAAACATCGATTGGTTTGAAGCGCCAAACACCATCTTACAAGCTGACGAACATGGGATTGAACGTTGGTTTCCTGATGGCGTATTGAACACGTCATGGCTCGCGTTGGATTATCATTGCGAGCAAGGAAGAGGCGATAAAACCGCCCTGATTTATGATTCGCCAGTGACGGGGCAAAAACAAACATACAGCTATCAAGCTTTGCGCGACCAAGTGGCAAAGATCGCGGGTATGCTTTCTAACCAAGGCGTAACCAAAGGCGATCGTGTGGTCATCTACATGCCGATGATCCCAGAAGCGGCAATGGCGATGCTGGCGTGTGCTCGATTGGGGGCGATTCACTCGGTCGTGTTTGGCGGTTTTGCCCCGAATGAGCTCGCCGTTCGAATTGAAGATGCGGAACCCAAAGTCATTATGACGGCATCTTGTGGCATCGAAATTAATAAGGTGATTCCATACAAACCCATGGTCGACAAAGCCATTATGGACAGTCGTTGGAAGCCAGAGAAAGTCTTTGTTCTTCAGCGCCCACAGTGCGAAGCCGAACTTAATCTTGAGCGTGATTTAGATTGGCAGCAAGAATACGCGCAAGCTTTGCCTCATGCGTGTGTCCCTGTGCTAGCGACAGATCCTCTTTATATTCTGTATACCTCTGGCACAACAGGTAAACCTAAAGGCGTGGTACGTGACAATGGTGGCCATGCCGTAGCGATGAAATATTCGATGACGTCGATTTATAACATCCCTCAAGATGGTGTGTTCTGGGCGGCATCGGATGTTGGGTGGGTTGTTGGTCACTCTTACATTGTGTACGCGCCGCTGATTCATGGCTGTACAACTATTCTATTCGAAGGCAAACCGGTGAGAACACCGGACCCGGGTGCATTCTGGCGTGTTTGTGACGAATACAAAGTGGATGTGCTTTTCTCCGCGCCAACCGCTTTCCGTGCAATTAAGAAAGAAGACCCAGAAGGCGAGTTCATTAAGCAATACGACTTGTCCAATCTCGACTCTATCTTTATGGCGGGCGAACGCCTTGACCCACCAACACTAGAATGGGTAGAAAGCAAAGCAGATAAACCGGTCATTGATCACTGGTGGCAAACCGAGACTGGATGGGCGATCGCGGGCAATCCGACCGGTATCGAGGTAATGCCGGTAAAAGCAGGCTCTGCTACCAAGCCGATACCTGGCTATCAGGTCGAAATTCTCAACGAAATGGGCATGCCAGTAGGTGCAAATCAGCAAGGTTTTGTGGCATTGAAACGCCCATTACCACCAAGCTGCCTACCGACTGTCTGGCGCAACCATGATCGCTTTGAAACAGGTTATCTCAGTCAATTCCCGGGTTACTACGTATCGGGAGATGGCGGTTACCTAGATGAAGATGGTTACCTGTTTATCATGGGTCGTATTGATGACGTAATTAACGTCGCAGGTCACCGTCTATCTACTGGTGAAATGGAAGAAATCGTTGGCGGTCACCCAGCAATTGCGGAATGTGCGGTAGTCGGTATCCATGATGAGTTAAAGGGTCAGCTACCGCTTGGTTTCGTGGTTCTTAAAGATGGTGTGAAGATTGATGATCTAACGCTAGAAGGTGAGTTGGTGGGTAAAGTGCGCAACGAGATTGGCGCTGTGGCTTGCTTTAAACATGCACTGGTTGTTGACCGTTTGCCAAAGACCCGCTCAGGTAAAATCTTACGCAGGACCATTCGTCAAATAGCCGATGGCGAGCAATACGTGGTGCCATCAACTATTGATGACCCATCCAGTCTTGGCGAAATCGAACGAGTGCTTAAACGTGGCTAGCTAAGTAAGATCTTAATTAAGTGCGCCCTTAGGTTATCTATGAGCAAGCACAAACACCGGAGCCTCTTGCTTTGTCGGCAAGAGGCTTTTGCATTCCTGCTTGCTTAATCTTGTGTTAAAACACACACTATATGGATTCCTGTTTTTGGCTTCTTTTCCTATGTCTACTTTTGTAATCAAACCAGCGCTTTTTGACGATCTTGAACAACTCAATGATTTGATGTTCGAGCTACATGATGAGCACCATATCCAATCCCCAGAGCTGTTTAAAACCGCAGAAGAAATCGAACAAGAAAAGAGCATTGCTCGTTATCTCGATAATCCTGAATGTTTGGTGTATGTCGCTAGAGTAGAGGATGAGATCATCGGCTTTGTATCAGGGCATTTCTGCGAGCTTATTTCTACGGTTAGTAAACCTGTGATGATGGGGAGCGTTGATGAGCTATACGTTTTACCCGAGTATCGCAAGCAAGGCACTGCGAAGGCTTTGATTGAAAAGATAGAGGCGACATTCGTCGATTACGGAGTGAAACAGATGTTTGTTGAGGTTTGGGACTTTAACCAGACAGCGATTTCTCTCTATGAGAACCAAGGTTTTGGGCATCATATTCATTGGTTAAGAAAGTCGTTATCTGAACGTTAATTAATGCGTAGCTAAGACGGTAACTTAGTGACTTATGTAAGCTGATGATGCAAAAGTTGAGTCTACTAGTCAGTATTTGCTATTAGTTTCGTCGCAATGTGCGGCGACTCATTCTCATCCAAATTGGTGATGTTGTTTTTGTTTGCTTGTTTTGTAAGTGGCACATGAATAGTGCCTCATAAAACAAGAGGAAAATAACATTGAATCTATCAAAAACCTTACTTGCAACGGCGTTATTGCCAATGTTGGCAAGTGCAGATCAAGTCACGCAGACACAAAACAATGAAATTCAGCCGGATATCGTGGGTGGTATCACGGCAAACCCCAATGACTGGAAATTTTATACGCAGATAGTCAGCCGCAATGGTAATCGTTCTTTTTGCGGGGCGAGTTATATTGGGGGCGGTTTCGTACTTACTGCTGCCCACTGTGTTGACGGTGACACACCAAATCAAATAGCGGTAAAAATTGGTGGTGTGATTTATAACGGCACTGATGGCGTACGTTCCAATGTCAGCCAGATCTATATTCATCCTTCTTATAATGCTTCTACGCTTTCTAACGACATCGCATTGCTTAAGCTCACTTCAATTCCTTCTGGTGTTGCGAAAGTGGATATAGCAGCAGGCAGTGTCTCGCAATATGCAGGCGTCGGTGATTGGTTAACCGTCGCTGGCTTAGGCCGAACTTCGGAGGGGGGCAGTTCACCAATCGCGCTGCAAGAAGTGGATGTTCCTCTGGTCTCTGATGCGACTTGTCGACAAGCTGGCGGCAATTACACCACAGTTGGCTCCGTATCATTCTGTGCGGGTGTTCCGCAAGGTGGCATTGATTCTTGTCAGGGAGACAGCGGCGGTCCCATCGTTGTTAAGAACAACGGTCTTGTCACTCAGCTAGGTATCGTCAGTTGGGGTATAGGTTGTGCCAGACCGGGTAAGTACGGTGTGTACAGTGACATTGCAGCGTTGCGTAGTTTTGTTGATGGTGTAATAGGTACGACAACGCCTCCGACAGATAATGTTTCTGTTGGTTACACGGCAAATCAGACTTTAAGTTCTTTTAAAGTGGGTGAGCTGAAGCAGCACAGTTTCAGTATTCAAAATATCGGTAATGTTGCGTTTACTGTCGAAAGTGTGGGATTGCAAAGTTCTGGCGTCACGAAATCTGTGATGATCACCAGAGACCAATGTTCACAATCGACACTCAATGCAGGCGGCTCATGTCGTGTCGATGTGGAGTTTGGCGCTTCTCAAGCAGGTGAGGCGAGCGTCGCTTTGGCTTTTGGTATCGATAAAACGAGTACTACATACCAAGCAGTGGCTACAGCTTCCGCCACTAGAACAACGACACCGCCTTCTGGTAGTTGTGACAATGAATGGAAAGCGAGTGGTGTATACAACACGGGTGAAACCGTTACTTGGGCTGGTCAATTATGGCAAGCACAATGGTGGACTCAAGGCGATAACCCATCAGAATCTGGTCCGTGGGGAGTATGGCAGTCAATAGGCAGTTCAGATTGTTCTGGGACTAATCCTCCAACAGAGCCTACGCCACCAACGCCGCCATCTTCAGGTGATGCTTACCAAGCGGGTACGAATTACTCTGCAGGGGATGTAGTGACGAATAATGGTGCAAGTTACCAATGTAAGCCTTGGCCAAACAGTTTGTGGTGTGGCTCAACTCCAAGTGCTTATGAGCCGGGTGTGGGCTCAGCTTGGACAGATGCATGGTTAAAGCTGTAAAAGCATAAGTGAACCATAAAGAGAGTTTATTTGTTGTCGACAATAAGCTCTCTTTCTTGTTTCAATTCTGAGAAGGCGTAAAATCCACGTAAATTCCTCTGACGTTAACTTAATATAACTGGCAAAATCGCAGCCAATATTTCGAGTTATGTCTGATTTTTGTCAGAACTATTTTGAAGAGTGTCGCAAAGCGTTTTTTGACATGTGTGCTAAATGTACAACTGGTTACTTAATTTATGTCGAAAAATATTGGTAATCCTGCCATCATAGCTGAGTGATTCTTCTTTTTTGTTAAAGGTCGTATTTTGTGCTGAGACAGCTGTTTTTTCTCATCCTGTATTCCATTTCTTTGTTTGTATCTCCTACATCTGCCGCGAATCCTCTTCCTGAAGACGTTAAAGGGGCGCTTTGTATTGTCCGCGCAGATGACAAACTGGTTTTAATCCATGAAATATTAACCAATAAGATTTCTCTTCCTGGTGGCACTGTTATTGAAGGTGAGTCACCAAAGCTCGCTGCTCAGCGAGAAACTTGGGAAGAAACTGGCTTAGTTGTCACCGTTGGCGAGGAGCTAGGTAGAACGGATACAGCTGTATTCTATGATTGTGTCTCTGATTCAGAAGTGATTGCGTTTTCGATGACCAACACTTTAGATGGGAACGAGCTTCCAATTTGGTTTGCGCCGCATTATGGCGTAGAAGTCGCCTCTGCAATGATTGCAAACCCGAGCAACATGTCAGCGTCTCTTTACCGTTATCCCGCGCAGTGGAAAGAGGTGGCTGAATTTTATTCGCGAGCGACAAATCAATCAGTCGTTTATGTTGACCAGTTGATAGATTCCGCACCGGGGTTTCGTCAACTTGAGCTTTCTTGGATGGTTGATCTACAAAGCTGGATCGCGTCATTTTCGTCAGCAAGCCGTGAAACAACCTGTGAAGTTGCGAAATTGGTAACGAGCATCAGTAATCCAACGTTTCTGCTGTTCTTGTTCCCGTTTGTCATGATGAAGTTTGATAGCCGTTTCGTTTACCGTCTATTTTTCTCTATCACTGCGACTTCTCTAATGGTATTGGTTGCGCAACAGGGGTTCTCGCTACCAAGGCCGCACGTTTATATGCCGATCACAGAGTTAACGCATAGCTTTGGCTTTAGTTTCCCAAGCTTGCCGATCGCGATTTGGTTCTGTGTGATGACCTTCTTATTCCAAAGAACGAAGAGCTTTGGTTTAAATCGAGTCACTTTGTTGACGGGCTTGGTCACTTTAACCGTAATGTTCTGCAAGTTCTTCTTAGGGACTGCGTTTATTCTGGATATGTCTGTTGGTGCGTTGCTGGGCGTTCTAGTGGCATGGCATGTTTTACGTTTGGAAGATAATCCAGAAATCGATGTCGATAGACTGCTCACCTCGAAAGGGGTTTGGTTCACCATGACAGCAATTACGGCGGTGATTTCTGTTATCTGGCCATTGCCTGTGTTCACCAGTTGGTTAGCGATTTTAATTACAGCGTCTGCACTGGTTATGACATTTAAAGAGTCGGATATTCGATTTGAGCGCCAGCAGATGTTGTTCGTTATTTTGGCCTTGTTGTTGGTTGATCAACTCTATCTCTACTTGGGAACAACGGTTTCGTTCAGTGGGTTCTGGTCTCTGGTCTTTAATACGTTCCATTATCCGTTGCTAATGCTGACTTTTATTACGTTAGCTAGAAAACTGACGTGTGGAAAGCGTGCGAAACAAGGCGCTTAGCTAGAAAATGGATAACAAAAAGCCTCGCTCAAATGCGAGGCTTTTTTACATCAATTCAGTTCGATTCAGAGGATTACGCGTTAAGCACAAATTTCTCGATCGATTTTGCTACACCGTGCTCGTCGTTGCTGACTGTGATGTAGTCTGCGATTTGTTTGGTTTCTTCCATTGCGTTCGCCATTGCGATACCAAGACCTGCGTATTCAAGCATGTGGTGGTCGTTTTCGGCATCACCCATACAAATCACTTCTTCAGCTTTGATGCCTAAGTATTCTGCGATGGCCGAAACGCCGACGCCTTTGTTACTTGATGGATTCAAAAATTCCAAGAAGAAAGGCGCACTTTGCACAACGGTAAACTCTTGTTTTAGCTCTGCTGGTAGTGCTGAGATAACTTCAGTTAGTTTGCTTGGCTCTGCAACCATCATTGCTTTAATGATCGCGTGATCATCTTCTAGCGCATCAAAGTTCATCTCAGTGACTGCTACGCCATTGATTTTTGCTTCGATGTCGGTGTAAGGGTTGTTTTCTTCTGTGATCAGACCATGCTCTTGGCTGAATGCGTGAACATAAGCGCCAAGCTCGCGTGCTTTGCGTGCAATTTTCTTCGCAGCTTCGCCATCAATGATCTGCTGGTGGATGATTTCATTGGTGCCAATGTTTTTCACCATAGAACCGTTGTAGTACAAAACAAAGTCTTTGTCAGAGTTGATGTTTAACTCGTCTAGCTTGTCTTGCATTCCCTCAAGAGGGCGGCCAGAAGCAAGGACAACGGTAACACCCGCTTCGCGTGCTTTTGCAATGGCTTGCTTGTTCTCTTCAGAAATTACTTTGTCGCTGTTTAGCAACGTGCCGTCCATGTCTAGGGCGATCAGCTTGTACATCTTTACTTACCTTAAAAAATGGGGAACCTGCGTATGAAACTACAAAACGACCTATTTTAACAATTTATTTTTGGTTTAAATTGACCTGAGTGCGCCTCTCCATTAAGGTCTTCGCCTCGAAGTATAATGAGTTGAGTGAGTTCTACGTTGTATAAGCTAAATGAGATGTTTGAAACCATCCAAGGGGAAGGGGTTTTCACTGGTGTGCCAGCGGTTTTTGTGCGTTTGCAAGTATGTCCGGTTGGGTGTTCTTGGTGCGATACTAAACAGACTTGGTACGCAGAAGAAGAAGACCAGCGCCAGATCGGTGATATCTTGGTGAAAACAGAAGATTCTCCAACATGGTGTTTCGCCTCGGCAGAAGACATCGTAGCTGAATACAAAAAGCAGGGCTTCAATGCGAAGCATATTGTGATCACTGGTGGCGAACCATGCATTTATGATTTACGTGCGTTGACGGCTGCATTTGAAGAAATGGGTTGCCAATGCCAAATCGAAACCAGTGGTACTTCAGAAGTAGTGACTTCAGAAAGTACATGGGTGACGGTGTCACCTAAAGTCGCAATGAAAGGGAAGCTACCAGTACTCAAAAGTGCATTAGAACGCGCAAATGAGATCAAACATCCTGTAGGCACCCAAAAAGACATCGATCAGCTTGATGCATTGTTGGCCACAGCAGACATTGCTGAGAAGACGGTAATCGCACTTCAGCCTATCAGTCAGAAGCCTCGCGCTACGCAACTGTGTATTGATACCTGTGTCGCTCGCAACTGGCGTTTGTCGGTTCAAACTCATAAATACCTAAGTATTGCTTAAGCTCGGAGAGAAAGATGAAAAAAGCAGTCGTTGTTTTCAGTGGTGGACAGGACTCTACAACATGTCTGGTTCAAGCTTTAAAAGAGTTTGACGAAGTACATGCCATCACATTCGATTACGGTCAGCGTCATAAGCTGGAGATTGAAGTGGCTGAGAAAGTTGCAAAAGATCTTAGCGTTGCTGCACACAAAGTGATGGATGTTGGCTTACTGAATGAACTGGCCATTAGCTCTCTGACGCGTGACGACATTCCTGTTTCTCATGAACTTCAAGAAAACGGTTTGCCGAACTCATTTGTTCCTGGTCGCAACATTTTGTTCCTAACGCTTGCTGGCATCTACGCTTACCAAATTGGCGCAGAAACCGTTATTACTGGTGTTTGTGAAACAGATTTTAGTGGTTATCCAGATTGTCGTGATGATTTCGTGAAAGCGATGAACAGTGCCTTGGTTAAGGGTATGGATCGTCAGTTTGAAATCAAAACTCCGCTAATGTGGTTGAACAAAGCAGAAACGTGGGCATTGGCAGATCAATATGATGCGCTGCAACTAGTTCGTGAAAGCACGCTAACGTGTTACAACGGCATCATCGGTGATGGTTGTGGTGATTGCCCGTCTTGCGACCTGCGCAAAGCGGGCTTAGATGACTATCTAAACAACAAAGACGCCGTTATGCAGTCGTTGATTCAAAAGCAGAAGACGGAAGATCAATAGGCTCGTTATACGCATCAATCACGGCATTATGTCCGTTCTTTTTAGATTGATACAAAGCTTGGTCTAGTATCGAATACAACTCATCGAAGTTACTGAGTGGCTTAGACGTTGAGAGGTAGGCCAAGCTTGCTGTCACATTGAGAGTTTCGTCGTTAGTGCTCTTAATTTGTTTTTCAGAGATAGTTTTGTGTAAGCTCTGGATACGAAATGGCACATCAATCTCATCCACGTTCTTCAACAGCAAGATAAACTCTTCGCCTCCCAAACGACCAAGGTATTCGCCTTTGTTCAATTTAACTTGAATCGCTTTACACACGTGCTTCAACACCAAGTCGCCAGTTGGGTGTCCGTGCTTGTCATTGAGCAGTTTAAAGTTGTCTAAGTCGATCAGGGCTAATACATAACGCATATCTTCTGGGGCACTGACGGTCTGATTTCTGATTTTTTCTATGATAGTACTTCGGTTTAACGAACCGGTAAGTCTATCTAAGCGTGATTTGATCTTGGTATTGCGTAATACAAATAGCACGACCAGTAAAATAGTAAGCAAACAGAAAATCACAAAGTTATAAGCACGTTGCTGTTCACCTAACTTCTCAAGTTCCAAGAGCTTAAGGTTTCGCTCGTTGTCTATTTTGACCAGTTGAAGTTCATATTCGTACTCGCTTTTTGTTAGATCCAACGCCTCAATTGCTTTTACGTTGTTGGCATCACGGCTAGCAAGTTCGAGCTTTGCGTATTTTTGATAGTGTGAGAGGGCGTTAGAAAAATCATTCTGCTTTTGATAAATCTGCGACAACAACAGCTGAGCTTTGGCTTGTAGTGCTGATGTGGAATTTTTATTGGCGAGTTCTAACGCCGCTTGCGCGTGTTCCAAAGCCTCACGCAGAGAATCGTGCTTCAAATAAGCAAAGCCTGCCGTAAGATGGCTTTCAGTTTGCAAACGCTTATTTTCGTATTGCTTACCCAATGCAAGCGCACTTTTAATGTAAGGTACTGCACTTTTCAAATCGCCAGAATCAACATAAGCGGAACCAAGTCCAAGATAAGTTAACCCTTGACCGTAGGGGTAGTTAAGATCCTCAAGAAGCGTCAATGCATTCTTGTAGTGGCTGACCGCTTTTTCATAATCCATAGACTTGCTATACATCGCCGCCAAGCTATGTTCGACCTGCGCTACTTCTAGCGGTGTTGATTCAAGTTGGCGTGCCAACAATGCCTGTATTAAGTATTGTTCGGATTGCTCAAACTGACCTAACTCGCTCAGTAAGTTACCGACGTCATTGTAAACACCGGTTGGGTCACTCTGAGTCGGCATTTCTGTCAGCAATCGACGGTACAAATTCAGTGCAATTTCATACTCACCGCGAAAGTCAAAGTTGTTCGCGATAACACGTAAAGCAAGATCCGAAGGGATATTTTGTTGATGAGCGCCCGATAAATGATTGTTCAATGATGAACAAAAGAAACTCGCTTTGTGGTACTGGCCCTGTTGATTCAACGTGTAGCAAAGCTGATAGTTTATCAATGCTTTAGTTTCTTCATCACTTCGCTGTTTTGCACTTTGGAGTAAGGAAGTAAAAACGTTTACCGACGTATCGTAGTTGCCATTTTTTCGTTCTGTCAGTGCAAGAATGTATTTGGACTCAAGCTTGGCAAAGCGGTTTTCTAATATTTGACTGCTTCCATAATACGGTTGATCAATGTTAGACATGTATTCGTAAATCAAGCCGCTAACGTACAACTTTTCGCTATTAGAATCGGCGCTATGATACCGATCTTGTAGCATGCTGAGCGCAGACTTAGCGTTTGTTTTCATCGTAGCTTGATAGACAGCATGCCATTGGGTGATATTTTGAGTGTCACTTGCGTTTGCCTGACCGCCGATTAGAAGTGACGCAAGCAAAGAAAGCAGGGTACGCATAGTGATGTAACCTTATGTTATTTTTATATTGTTTGCTCAGAATGATATACCAATTAGGTACAGTTCATTGTGACAAAAGCCGAAGGGTATAGATAATGGAATGAAGAAAATTATGCGCTCGGTCGAGCTTTACATCGAAAAGGTAAGTAACAATAAAGCAGACCCCAGCACGATGCTGAGGTCTTTAGGAATTAGCCTACGTACAGTTTAGCTAGATCTTGAGGTTCAACCTCTTTACCTTCTAGCTGAGCGTTCCAGTTTGTACCAACAAGCACGCCATCTTCTGCAAGAGTTAGAAGCCAATCTTCAACAAAGATATCTAGAGGGATTTCTAGTACTTCGAAATCTGCCCATTCTTCAACGTTGTGTGTTTGTGCATCTTCCTTAGTAGACCAGAAAGGCATAACCTCGCTGTTTTCGAATTCAGTTGATTCACAAGATAGCCAACCTTCTTCATTACGTAGACCCCAAACCAACTGGTTTTCTTTGGTTTCAGCAACGAAAAGGTCAAGGTTTGCTTGGATATCTGATGTAAGTTTGCTCATTTCAAAACTCTCATTGTTATGACGCGAGTAGATTACCACTAAAGTGCCGATTCCTAAAGCATAATACGGTTTAGCAAGGTTGAAAAAGAAAAGGAGCCGAAGCTCCTTAAATTGTATTTTCAGGAAGAGTGGTAAATATTGTCCACTCTTTCTTGATTTCACCTTTGTAACCCACAACGGAAGCGGTCACTCTGCGGTTGAGCGCATGGCTGACTTCATCCGTGCCTTGTTGGGCTAAATGAGTATCGCCATAACCTACGATTCGAACACGATTTGCCGCAATACCGTAACCTAATAGTGCAGAACGGACGTTGTTCGCGCGACGCTTAGATAGGTCTAAGTTATGGGTTGAGCCACCGACCTTACTTGCATAACCGTGCAGCTCAATAGATGTGGAAGGGTATTCGTTCAAAAACTCAGACAGCTGACGGATTTGACGGTGGAACACTGGGTTAATTTCATCAGAATCATTAGCGAATAAGACGCGAACTTGCATTTGTTCTGATGATTTAATGTACTCACCGCAGCCGTCGTTATCGATCTCTGATGTCGGCGGCGTTCCCGGGCATAAATCTCTGGCGTTAATTACGCCGTCATCGTCATCATCTTGAAGATCTGCTATTTGCTGTGCATTCGGAGTGACCATGTAGTCGTATTCATCTTCTGCGAATGCTTGGTTCACAGACAAAATCAATCCAAGTGAGAATAGAATCTTTACTGTTTGCATGTCTTAGTACTCCACCTTCTGATTCCATTCTGTAGGAACGTCGACGCGTAGGGCATTCAATAGTTGTCCTGTTGCGTTCATCACACGATATTTTGCGTATTGCTCAGCATATTTCGCATCTAAGTAATCTTTGCGTGCTTCGAACAATTCATTCTCTGTGTTCAACAGATCAAGTAAGGTACGTTTACCAATTCGATACTGTTTCTCATAAGCAATAACAGTTTCAGATGCTGAATCTACGTGATCAGACAAAAATTGTTTTTGTTGCTGGGTAAGATCCAATGCACTCCATGACAAACGAAGGCCTTCTTCAACATTTCGGTATGCGCGTTCACGTAAGTCTTTAGCTTTGTTCAATTGATAAGCAAAACTCTCGGCATTTGCTGCGTCGCTGCCACCGTTGTACAAGTTGTAACGCATTCGAAGCATTGCAGTCGTTTCGTCACTATTTCCTTCGATACCAGCGGCATCATCACGCCATGTCTGTGCTGCTTCTACCGAGATCGTAGGGTAATAATTGCCTTTTGATTGCTTGTATTGAAACTTCGCTGAATCAACGTCTGCTTTAGAAATTTTGATCACTGGGTGAGAGTCAAATGCCAAGTCAACGGCGTCATCCACTGTGTATGGAATGAAGTTTTGATCAGCTCGAGGGAAGATTAGTCCTTGTGGAGCTTGCCCTACTAATCGAGTAAAGATGGTATGACTATCAAACAAATTGTTTTGTGCCGCGACCAAATTACCGTGAGCTTTTGCTAGGCGAGCTTCTACTTGGGTTAAGTCTGCGGTTGAGCCAATTCCTGAATCTACGCGTTTTTTGATGTCTTGATAGATCTTTTTGTGCACTTTCAGGTTGTTTTCTGAAAGCGTTAATACTTCATAGGCTTTTACTGCATCTAGATACACTTTAGTCACTTCAAGTGCTGTATCTTGAGCATCTGCAAGCAGTTGATAACGAACAGACTCAGCGTCAGCGGCCGTTCTATCAATGTCGTTTAGCGTTGCAGAACCATCCCATATAAGTTGGGTTAGGGTGACCGTTGCTTCTTTACGAGTTAAGTCTGTTGAGTCTCTGCCACCTTCGGCAGGGTTAATACCTTCATAACCGATACCTGCATCCAGATCGACTGAAGGGAGGTAAGCACCACTCGAGGCTTCATTCACATACTGCTTACTTACGAATTCATTAAACGCGCTTTTGATGTCTGGATTGGTGATAAGCGTGTTTTCTACTGCTTGCTCTAGTGTTTGCCCGAAAGCAGGGCTAACGGTAAGCACACCAAGACATAGGGCGTTGGCACGAGTCCACTTCACTTTAATTCTCCTAGATTTAGTCAAGTCTGAAGGCGAGAAATTATTCTTATAAATTAGGGATAACTCTATAGGCGTCAATAATCTAACGCACAAAGCTATTAACAATCAACTATGGAACTAGTTGCTATACTTAAGTGTGCACCGTTGAAATTTACTATACCGTATGGGCATTAGTATAATCTTTGAATAAAGATCATATTTTCATGATGTTAGAACTATTTTGGCACTTAAACGTAGTGATCCAGTTCTCATACATTTGTTTGGCACTTCATATGGATAATATGTGACTTAAAAGTTGTTTTTTGGTGTTAAAGCTCTGTTATTGCGTTATATCTTCGGGCAATATATAACGAATTAGTATCATTGGTCAAAATGTTGACAGTATTTAAAGGTCAGGGGTTTATATGGATCGTACATCCTTAGTTTCACTTGGTGGTCAGATCGTAGTAATAGGTTTGGATGGGCAATTAAAGACATTAGCTCAAAACGAACAACCGTTACCGGGTGAACTTATTGTTGCTAGAACTGAAGCTGAACCGGAAAAGCTTCAAGTTCAAGTCGCAAGAGAAGAAGGGGTGCAAGACGTCACTGACGATGTCGCTCAAATTATTGACGCACTTCAAGAGGGGCAAGATCCAACGTTACTCAACGAAGAATTCGCACCAGCTGCAGGCGAGAGTAATGGTTCCAGTTTGCAGGCTAGCGGCACTGTAGAGCGAACGGCAGCAGAATTGCTAGCCGATACTGTGTTTGAAACAACGGGGTTAGCTGCGCTTGGCGTTTCCGAAACTCAAAGCCTAACTCTTGCTGAGCTGTATTTAAACCTTCCTAACACCTCTCCAGCCGTCACGCCAATTGCTCCGGTCGCTGAAGATGACAACATTCAAACAGACGAAGACGTTTCGATTACCATTGATGTCCTAGCCAATGACGATGATGAAGATAGCGACTCTCTTACAATTGATTCAGCCACGGTACCTGAAGAACAGGGAACCGTTGCAATCGTTGATGGTGAGTTAGTTTTTACACCTGCTGAAGATTTCAACGGCGAAGCAACCATCACTTATGTTGTTACCGATGGTGAACTAACAGATGAAGCAACGGTTTCGGTTACTGTTAACCCAGTAAATGATGCACCAGTAGCAAATGATGACAGCACTACGACGGACGAAGATACGCCAGTTACCATTGATGTGCTACCAAACGATAGCGATGTTGACGGTGACACGCTGACCATAGTGAATGCGTCTGTTCCTGCAGAGCAAGGCACGGTTGAGATCGTAAACGGTAAGCTTGTTTTTACTCCTGCTGAAGATTTCAACGGTGAAGCAACTATCACTTATGTTGTTAGCGATGGTGAACTAACAGATGAAGCAACGGTTTCGGTTACTGTTAACCCTGTAAATGATGCCCCAGTAGCAAATAATGACAGCACTACGACGGACGAAGATACGCCTGTTACCATTGATGTGTTACCTAACGATACCGATGTTGACGGTGATACGCTGACCATCGTGAATGCGTCTGTTCCTGCAGAGCAAGGTACGGTTGAGATCGTAGACGGTAAGCTTGTATTTACACCTGCTGAAGATTTCAACGGTGAAGCAACTATCACTTATGTTGTTACCGATGGTGAACTAACAGATGAAGCAACGGTTTCGGTTACTGTTAACCCTGTAAATGATGCACCAATAGCAAATGATGACAGCACTACGACGGACGAAGATACGCCAGTCACCATTGATGTGCTACCAAACGATATCGATGTTGACGGTGACACACTGACCATAGTGAATGCGTCTGTTCCTGCAGAGCAAGGCACGGTTGAGATCGTAGACGGTAAGCTTGTATTTACTCCAGCAGAAAACTTCAACGGCGACGCAACCATTAGCTACACGGTTTCTGATGGTGCATTAGAAGATGAAGCGGAAGTTTCGGTAGCAGTTAATCCACTCAATGATGCTCCGACAACCGAAAATGCTATCCCATCCCAAGTTCTACCCGAAGATTTTGCTGAATACACCATTAACTTGAATGACGCATTCAGCGATGTTGATAACGCGGACAGCGAGCTGACGTTCAGCATTTCTGGCAACAATAACATTCAAGTTTCGATTGTTGATGGTATTGCGACGATCACGCCAACCGCAGACTGGAACGGTTCAGAAGAGCTTACGTTTACCGCCACAGATCTTGATGGTGAAAGTGTTAGCCAGACGGTTGATTTCACAGTCAATGCCGTAGCCGATATCGTTTCGGACAGCGCGAATATCGTTGAAGACACTCCAACCGTTTTGAACGTGTTGGGTAACGATACTTTCGAAGGCCAATCGTCGGTGGTATCGGTAGAAGCGGGCAATGGTCCTACAAATGGCAGTGTGGTTGTTAACAACGACGGCACCATTACCTACATACCAAACCAAGATTACAACGGTGCGGATGAGTTCACTTACACAGTTACTTCTGGCGGTGTGACCGAGACCACAACAGTTACGCTGAGCGTTACTCCTGTAAACGATAAGCCGGTGGTTGAGAATGCCATTGCTGACCAAGTTCTACCTGAGGACTTTACGCCTTATACCATCGATTTGAATGACGCGTTTAGCGATGTTGACGATGCAGACAGCGATCTGACGTTTAGTGTTTCTGGTAACAGCAATATCCAAGTATCGATTGTTGATGGTATCGCAACTATCACCCCAACAGCAGACTGGAATGGTTCTGAAGAATTAACGTTTACCGCGACAGATTCTGACGGTGAAAGCGTTAGCCAGACGGTTGATTTTACGGTTAATGCCGTTGCCGATATCGTCTTAGATAGTGCAGATATCGTTGAAGATACGCCAACCATTTTGGATGTGTTAGACAACGATAGTTTCGAAGGCCAATCACCAGTTGTATCCGTAGAAGCGGGCAATGGCCCTGCAAATGGCAGTGTGGTTGTTAACGATGATGGCACGATCACTTACACGCCAAACCAAGACTACAACGGCGCTGACGAGTTCACTTACACAGTCACCTCTGGTGGTGTCACTGAGACTACGACGGTCACGCTAAACGTTACTCCAGTCAACGATAAACCAGTGGTAGAAAACACCATTGCTGACCAAGTTCTACAAGAAGATTTTGCTGAATACACGATTAACTTGAATGACGCGTTTAGCGATGTTGATGACGCAGACAGCGAACTGACGTTTAGCGTTTCTGGTAACAGCAATATTCAAGTTTCGATTGTCGATGGCATCGCGACGATTACACCAACTGCAGACTGGAATGGTTCTGAAGAGCTGACGTTTACCGCGACAGACCCAAGTGGTTTGGAAGTGAGCCAGACAGTTGATTTCACGGTTAATGCCGTCGCCGATATTGTCGCTGATAGTGCAGATATCGTTGAAGACACACCAACAATTTTGGATGTGTTAGACAATGATAGTTTCGAAGAGCAATCACCAGTTGTATCCGTAGAAGCGGGCAATGGCCCTGCAAATGGCAGTGTGGTTGTTAACGATGACGGCACGATCACCTACACACCAAACCAAGATTACAACGGTGCTGATGAGTTCACTTATACAGTTACCTCCGGTGGTGTCACTGAATCCACAACAGTGACGCTGAATGTTACTCCTGTAAACGACAAACCAGTGGTAGAAAACACCATTGCTGACCAAGTTCTACCGGAAGATTTTGCTGAGTACACGATTAACTTAAATGCTGCATTTAGTGATGTCGACGACGCAGATAGCGAATTGACGTTTGCCGTTTCTGGTAACAGCAACATTCAAGTGTCGATTGTTGATGGTATTGCAACTATCACTCCAACAGCAGATTGGAACGGTTCTGAAGAGCTAACGTTTACTGCGACAGATCCAAGCGGTTTGGAAGTGAGTCAGACGGTTGATTTCACAGTCAACGCCGTTGCAGACATTGTCGCAGATAGTGCAGATATCGTTGAAGACACACCAACCATTTTGGATGTGTTAGACAACGATAGCTTCGAAGGTCAATCACCAGTTGTATCTGTCGAATCTGGAGATGGTCCGACTAACGGGAGTGTGGTTGTCAACGATGATGGCACCATTACTTACACGCCGAACCAGGATTACAACGGTGCTGATGAATTCACTTACACAGTCACCTCTGGCGGTGTCACTGAGACGACAACAGTATCTCTAAACGTAACACCAGTGAACGATAAACCAGTGGTTGAAAACACCATTGCTGATCAAGTTCTACCGGAAGATTTTGCTGAATACACCATCAACTTGAATGACGCATTTAATGATGTAGATAACTTAGATAGCGAATTGACGTTCAGCGTTTCTGGTAACAGCAATATTCAAGTGTCGATTGTCGATGGTATTGCGACGATCACACCAACTGCAGACTGGAATGGTTCTGAAGAGCTAACGTTTACCGCGACAGATCTAAGCGGTTTGGAAGTGAGTCAGAAAGTTGATTTCACAGTCAACGCTGTTGCCGATATTGTCGCTGACAGCGCGGATATCGTTGAAGATACACCAACCGTTTTGAACGTGTTGGGCAACGATAGCTTCGAAGGCCAATCACCAGTTGTCACGGTTGAATCTGGAGATGGTCCGACTAACGGTAATGTGGTTGTAAACGATGATGGAACAATTACTTACACGCCAAACCAAGACTACAACGGTGCGGATGAATTCACCTACACAGTCACGTCTGGCGGCGTCACTGAGACTACGACGGTCACGCTAAACGTTACTCCAGTCAACGATAAACCAGTGGTAGAAAACACCATTGCTGACCAAGTTCTACAAGAAGATTTTGCTGAATACACGATTAACTTGAATGACGCGTTTAGCGATGTTGATGACGCAGACAGCGAACTGACGTTTAGCGTTTCTGGTAACAGCAATATTCAAGTTTCGATTGTCGATGGCATCGCGACGATTACACCAACAGCAGACTGGAATGGTTCTGAAGAGCTGACGTTTACCGCGACAGACCTAAGCGGTTTGGAAGTGAGTCAGAAAGTTGATTTCACAGTCAATGCTGTTGCCGATATTGTCGCTGACAGTGCAGATATCGTTGAAGATACGCCGACCGTTTTGAATGTGTTAGGCAACGACACCTTCGAAGGCCAATCACCAGTTGTTACAGTTGAATCTGGAGATGGCCCAACTAACGGCATTGTTGTTGTGAACAACGACGGAACAATCACCTATACGCCTAATCAAGATTACAACGGCGCTGATGAGTTCACTTACACAGTCACCTCTGGTGGTGTCACTGAAACCACAACAGTTACGCTGAACGTTACTCCTGTAAACGATAAGCCAGTGGTTGAGAATACCATTGCAGACCAAGTTCTACCTGAGGACTTTACGCCTTATACCATCGATTTAAATGACGCGTTTAGCGATGTTGACGATGCAGACAGCGAGCTGACGTTTAGTGTTTCTGGTAACAGCAATATCCAAGTATCGATTGTTGATGGTATTGCGACGATCACACCAACTGCAGACTGGAATGGTTCTGAAGAGCTAACGTTTACCGCGACAGATCAAAGTGGTTTGGCAGTGAGTCAGGCAGTTGATTTCAAAGTCAACGCTGTCGCCGACATTGTCGCTGACAGTGCAGATATCGTTGAAGATACGCCAACAATTTTGGATGTGTTAGACAACGACAGCTTCGAAGGGCAGTCGCCAGTTGTGTCAGTAGAGGCAGGCAATGGCCCTGCGAATGGCAGTGTGGTTGTTAACGATGATGGCACCATTACCTACACACCAGACCAAGATTACAACGGTGCTGATGAATTCACTTACACAGTTACGTCTGGCGGTGTGACCGAAACCACAACAGTTAAGCTGAACGTTACTCCTGTAAACGATAAGCCGGTGGTTGAGAATACCATTGCTGACCAAGTTCTATCTGAGGACTTTACGCCTTATACCATCGATTTAAATGACGCGTTTAGTGATGTTGATAACGCAGATAGCGAGCTGAAGTTTGCTGTTTCTGGTAACAGCAATATTCAAGTATCGATTGTTAATGGTATTGCGACGATCACACCAACTGCAGACTGGAATGGCTCAGAAGAGCTTACGTTTACCGCCACAGATCTTGATGGTGAAAGTATTAGCCAGACGGTTGATTTCACAGTCAATGCCGTAGCCGATATCGTTTCGGACAGCGCGAATATCGTTGAAGACACACCAACCATTTTGGATGTGTTGGACAACGATAGCTTTGAAGGTCAATCACCTGTTGTATCTGTCGAATCTGGAGACGGTCCGACTAACGGGAGTGTGGTCGTTAACGATGATGGCACGATCACTTACACACCTAACCAAGATTACAACGGTGCTGACGAGTTCACTTACACAGTTACCTCTGGTGGTGTCACTGAGACTACGACGGTTACGCTAAACGTAACGCCAGTCAACGATAAACCAGTGGTAGAAAACACTATTGCTGACCAAGTTCTATCTGAGGACTTTACGCCTTATACCATCGATTTAAATGACGCGTTTAGCGATGTTGATAACGCAGACAGTGAATTGACATTTAGCGTTTCTGGTAACAGCAACATTCAAGTTTCGATTGTTGATGGCATCGCAACTATCACCCCAACAGCAGATTGGAACGGTTCTGAAGAGCTCACGTTCATTGCAAAAGATCCACGCGGGTTAGAGGTCAGCCAAACAGTTGATTTCACTGTTAACGCCGTTGCCGACATTGTCGCAGATAGTGCAGATATCGTTGAAGATACGCCAACAATTTTGGATGTGCTGGATAACGACAGCTTTGAAGGTCAGTCGCCAGTTGTATCAGTCGAAGCGGGCAATGGCCCTGCAAACGGCACTGTGGTTGTGAACAACGACGGCACGATCACTTACACGCCAAACCAAGATTACAACGGTGCTGATGAGTTCACTTACACGGTCACCTCTGGCGGTGTCACTGAAACCACAACAGTTACGCTGAACGTCACGCCTGTTAACGACAAGCCACTTAATGAAGACTTTGACCACAGCGCTGACGAACTTATAACTAACGTAGTTTTTGATACTGATGATAAGCCTTTGGACCAAGGCTCAGAAAGTGACCATATTTCTGACGTTGAGGATGACTTAAATGGTGATGATCTTCAGATCCGAATAACAGAGCTACCTACATCTGGCACCTTGTACTTCAAAGATGAAAATGGCGATCTTCAAGAAATTACATCGGCCGATGGCTCGTTGTACAACAAAGACAGCATCTACTACGAAGCGGATAATGTCGGATTCTTGCTTGGTATTAAAGACAGACCTAATTCTCCAAATGGAGAAGAGTCAACGACGGATTTCTACAACTGGGGTTTAAGTGCAGACGGTGGTGAGTCACACAGTCGAACCGAATATCTAGTAAATGGAGCGTCTATTGATATCTCCTCTGATAGTGGTGTGCTAGCTCAATACAACCGAGAAGTCTCACATATTGGTCATGGTATTGCTGATAACGATGGGCAAGGCATTCAGCGCGGCGAAACCATCAGCATTGATTTGTCTGAGAACCCTGTTGGCAGCGTGAATCTTGGTCTGGATGGCCTAGGAGGCTTGTTTGAGCACGGCGACAACAATGCTGCTCTTATCACGGTGACATACCTTGATGCTAACGGCACAGAGCAAACTCAAGTTATTGAGTTCTTGAAGCCAGAAGGCAACAACATGCTATTCCAGGAGACTAGTATTGGCTTCGGTAAGGATTACCCTCTACCTGAAGGGGCGGTAATTACTCAATTAGACTTCTCAACCAAAACATCTGGGAATTGGGAATTGCGTTATGTAGAGGGCTTCCCACCTGAAGATAGTTTTGACTACGTTGTAGTTGATTCTGGTAACGCTGAAAGTGACCCTGCAACGGTTACAATTGCCAATCAGATTCTAGACGGCAACGTGTCGGAGAACGGTCCGGATCTATCTTTAACAGGGAACACTGTTACAGAAGGAGAAGACGTTACGTTTTCTGTGGTACTGGATGAGGCGACAGAAACGGCGGTTAAGTATCCAATAACTACATTGGCTCCAGGCTCATCGGCAGATGATTCAGACGTCAACCTATCTAATGCAACCTACACGAATGGTGTTGTTTTTGCCGGGGGCTACCTGATTGTTCCTGCTGGTGTTAGTAGCTTCGAAATCATTGTGCCAACGATTGATGATCTTGTTGTTGAAAATGACGAGACGATGAAAGTTGAAATCGGTAGCGAGTCGGGCTCATCAACAATCTTAGACAATGATAGTACGTCACTTTCAGTGAGTAATGCTGGCGACGTGAGTGAAGGTTCTGACGCAGTATTCACGGTCTCGCTGTCTAACGAAGTTCAAAGTCCTGTTGTCGTCAATCTAAGTCCAAAGACAGATGGCAACTACACCGCTGAAGATGAAGATCTTGGTAACATGACGGTGACTTATATTGACGGAGAAGGCCAAGAGCAGACTCTGGATGTTAGTCCAAGTGGAGACGTTACTATTCCTGCCGGAGTTACTGATATCACGGTAACAATAACAACGAAACAAGACGACGTTTACGAAGGTGCAGAGTCTTTTGGCTTGGTGGTGACCGAATCTGGCGGTATTACATCGAACGGCGTGGCGAGTGGTGAGGCAGTGATAAAGGATGATGGCTCAGCTGTCGGTCCAACAACGCCAGATAACGATAAACCGCTGCTATCTATCAGCGGTGGTGGTGATATTAATGAAGGGGAGGAAGCAATATTTGTTGTTTCTTTGTCTAATCAAACAGAGTCACCAGTCGTTATCAATTTGGCCACGAGCACGAGCGGCGCATATACAGCAGAAAACTCTGACATTAAAGATTTTGTCGTAACCTACAAAGACAGTGAAGGCGAAACGAAATCACTAACCGTTTCAGACAATGGTGATGTCACTATTCCTGCAGGTATTACTGCAATCGAAGTATCTGTTCCTACGACTCAGGATGATGTTTACGAAGGCTCTGAGAGCTTTGGTCTAGTCGCGACGGAGTCTGCTGGCATCACTTCAAATGGTTCTGCCGTTGGCCAAGCGAACATAAAAGATGACGGCTCTGTTGTGGGGCCGACAACACCAGACAACGACAAGCCTGCGCTAACCGTAGATGGTGGCGGGAATGGCAATGAAGGTGAAAATGCAGTCTTTACGGTTTCGTTATCAAATCAAACTGAAAGTGCTGTTGTTGTTAACCTATCGGTAGAGACGGACGGAAACTATTCAACAGAGGATAATGACCTTGGCGATTTAGTTGTGACTTATGTAGACACTAATGGTCAAACACAATCATTGAATGTTGATGGAAATGGGAATGTAACAATACCTGCGGGAATACAGGATATTACGGTTACTGTGCCGACTAACGAAGATCATATCTACGAGGGAAATGAAACGTTTGGCCTCACTGTGACAGAAAGTAATGGGGTGACAACTAATGGTCAAGCGACTGGCCAGGCAACAATTTTAGACGCAGAAAGTGCACCAAAAGTAAGTATTGTCGCCGACCAAGACAGCGTCAATGAAGGTCAAACTGCGGGCTTTACTGTGAGCTTGGACCAAGTCGCTGATGAGAAAGTGACGGTTGAGTTCGAATACTCAGGTGTTGCTCAAGATGGTACTGACTTTACTGGCGTGGCAAGTATTGAAGTGCCGGCAGGTCAGTCTTCTGTCGACCTCGATATCATTACGCTTACTGATGGCACATACGAAGGTGCAGAGTCATTTACTGTTACCATTAAAGATGTGGCAGGTGCAGACGCCACGGCTTCGACAAATAACAGTGCGAGCATGACAATTAATGACGCCCAACAAGCACCGAAAGTCAGCATCGTTGCTGACCAAGACAGCGTCAACGAAGGTCAAACCGCAGGCTTCACTGTGAGCTTAGATCAAATCGCTGATGAGAAAGTGACGGTTGAGTTCGAGTACTCAGGTGTTGCCCAAGATGGCTCTGACTTTACTGGTGTTGCAAGCATTGAAGTACCGGCCGGTCAGTCTTCTGTCGACCTAGATATCACTACGCTTACTGACGGCACGTACGAAGGTGCAGAGTCATTTACTGTCACAATCAAAGATGTAGAAGGTGCAGACGCAACGGCTTCTACGAACAACAGTGCTAGTGTGACTATCAATGACGCTCAGCAAGCACCGAAAGTCAGCATTGTTGCCGACCAAGATAGCGTAAATGAAGGTCAAACCGCAGGCTTTACTGTGAGCTTGGATCAAATCGCTGATGAGAAAGTAACGGTTGAGTTCGAATACTCTGGTACTGCTCACGATGGTACTGACTTTACTGGCGTAGCAAGCATTGAAGTACTGGCAGGCCAGTCTTCTGTCGACCTCGACATCACTACGCTTACTGACGGCACTTACGAAGGTGCAGAGTCATTTACTGTCACGATTAAAGATGTAGAAGGTGCAGATGCAACAGCTTCTACAAACAACAGTGCGAGCGTGACTATCAATGACGCCCAGCAAGCACCGAAAGTCAGCATTGTTGCTGACACAGGCTCTACCGCTGAAGGTGGTGATGCGAACTTTACTGTAAGTATCGACCAGAAAGCGGATGAAGATGTCGTAGTGACATTCACGATTGGTGGTGATGTTAATAGTGATGATTACACCGCGCCAAATACTTACACTGTGACCATTCCTGCGGGTCAAACTTCAGTCGCCCTTGATATTAAGACGCTGGATGACGGTATCTATGAAGGTGCTGAAGATCTGACAGTGACACTAACTGAAACGAGTGGTGCAGACTCTTCGCTGAATACTGCTTCTAAAGAGGCATCTGTTTCTATCGCAGACGCTCAGCATGCTCCGGAGTTTATTTCTGACGGTGATCTTCCTGGCGATGCAGCAAACAATGATGTTTATGACTTTGGCACCGTAAATGAAAACAGTGTTAGTGGCACTGTTGTGGGTACGCTTGTTGCTGAAGATCTAGATAACGATGAACTTACTTACAGTTTTGCCGATGGAACAACAACGAACGGTCTATTTGATATCGACCCATCGACGGGTGAGGTTTCACTCAACAAGACTATTGATGATGTTGACTTAGGCGACTATACACTGCAGGTGAAGGTTGCCGATGGTACGGGTGGCGTAGACACTGCAGAGGTTAATGTTTCACTTGTAAATGTTAATGATGCACCAGAAGCTTCGCCTTCGTCAGTTACCACTCTAGAAGATTCCCAAGTTACTCTGGATTGGGCATCATTTGGCGTCACGGATGTCGACTCAGAAACATCGACGCTGTCTGTCCAAATTACATCGCTTCCTAGCGACGGTGCACTTGAGTACAAAGATGAGCAAGGAAATTGGCAGGCGGTTCAAACAGACCAAGTACTGAGTAAATCGCAGTTTGATGCCGATGGTGTACGTTTCACTCCAGAGGTAAACGAATCTGGTGATGACAGCTTCACTGGAAATGGGGTTGGTAACCAAGAAGGGAACTATGCGCAAATTGGCTTTAAACCAACGGATGGGGAAGATACGGGGCAAGAATCCGTATTGACGATTGATGTCACCCCAGATGCAGATGCGCCGAATTTGGTTACAGTGACTCCAGGGTTATCTCTTCCTCAACAAGATTTCAACGTGACTTCTTGGACAAATGTCATTGTTGGTTCTGATAACGGTCAAGGTGTTGCGGGACAAGTTTTGATTGATGCTATTGAAGCTTTAGATTTAGAAGATGGCAGCCAATCGACCACCACCAATGTTCAGGATACCGCGTCAGGGGCAACAGCAGCGGATGAAGCCGTATTAGTGACAGCGCTAGTCTACTTGGAAGCGGGAACCAGTTATGATTTTACTGGACGAGCAGATGACAGCTTAGCGATCAAAATTGGTGGAACACTGGTTGATGAAGCTCGTTGGGGTAATGGTAGGGGTGATATTAAGGGAGATGCGTTTGTACCTACATCTTCCGGATTTTACCCAATCGAAATCTACCATCATAACCAGAGTGGGCCTGGCAATTTTAATGTAGATGTCTCTATCAACGGCCAAACGCCAGTTGATTTAAGTAACAGCAACTTGTATGTGGTGAGTGACTCAGCTGCTTTGGACGCAGTCGATGTAAGAACTTCTGAGTTAAAAGAAGTAGACGGCGTTCAGTTCTACGAGAATTATGAAGTTAATGAAGGGTTGCAAGATACCGCTATTCCAATTTCAGAAATTAGAGCAAGTCTGACTGATACTGATGGCTCTGAATCACTTGCAGTGACATTAAAAGGTTTGCCAATTGGAGCGGTGCTCTCTGATGGAGTGAATTCTATTACGGTAGCGACAGTGAACGAAGCACTGGATGTTACAGGATGGTCACTTGATTCTTTGACGGTGACACCACCAGCGGGATCGCACGATGACTTTACCATTGCGGTAACGGCGACAAGTACAGAAAGCTCGAATGGTGATACTGAAGACTCACATGCCACGATTAATGTCGTCGTGCATGAAAATCTAGCGACAAACACAACTCGTGATGTTGGCATCACGAATGAAGATGCGTCGCTACAGGGTAACGTTTTATTGAATGATACTGATGGCGATAATGTCCTATTGATCGACCATATTACAGTTAACAATACAGACTACGCTGTTGGTGAAACGGTCTCGCTAGATAATGGTTCATTGGTGGTAAACCAAGACGGTAGCTACAAGTTCGAACCGGTTGAACATTGGTCTGGTAATGTTCCATCGATTACATACACCACGAACACCGGCGCAACAGAGACATTGGATATTGAGGTCGTTGCTGTCGCAGACGCGCCGAAAGTTACGATTTCGGTTGGGGAGCTGTCTAAGACTGACGCTGTCGATTCAAACCATGCTTCAGTTTCAGATGTTACTGAAAATACTTCAGCGCAGAATGATGTTATTGCTTCTGGTTTAGGCCTAGACAGCGTCTACCAAGAAGACAACCCTTCAGCTAACGTCTCATTGGGTAACAACAATGACACATCGGATACAGATAGCCTATTTGTAGGTACGGACTACAACGATACCTTCTATGGTGGTGGCGGTGACGATGTCTTTGTCGGAGGTGGGCAGAATGATTCATTCTATGGTGATGATGCTTCAACCAACACGGAGCATGACGGCACAGATACGGTTTATCTGACAGGCAACTTTAGCGATTACGAATTCACGTTTAAGAATAACCACGGTGGAGACGTTCCATATTGGATCTTCTTGGATAAACGCTCGATAGACTCAGTGAATGACAACACAGGTCAAGAAGACCGAGGCGATCATTTGTACGAAATTGAACGTGTTGTTTTTGCAGATAAAGTCGTTGAACTTAACCCTGACGGTACCTACCAGGTACTGCAAGATCGTTGGATTCCTGTCGATGTCGATGTTGACTTGGTCGATACTGATGGCAGTGAAATGGTAGGGCAAACGGTATTGGTAGATGGATTACCAGACGGGGTTGAGTTGCACGTTAATGGTCAGGTGGTAGCGCAAGAGGTGTCAGGAGGATATCTCATTGATACCGATGCTCAAGGGCAGGCATCATTTGAGATCAAAGTGCCATTCGATTATGACGGCAGCCTTGATTTCCCAATCAGTGTTACTGCAACAGCAATTGAATCTTCAAACGATGATTCAGCGAGTACAACGGAGTCTGCTGATTTAAGCGCTCGTGACTTTGAGTTAGAGTCGGGATCGCATGGTGATGACACCATCTCTGGCAGTGCTGACCATGACCTTATTGTTGGTGATGTTCAGGGCTTAGAGATCATTGCTGGTCAGGACTACAACATTGCATTTGTACTTGATACCTCGGGTAGTATGGGAAGCTGGGTTGGTAACGCGAAAGATGAGATTCTTGACGTGTTTGATGAGTTGTTGGACTCAGTAAACCAAGGCGTTGAACCGGGAACCGTAAACATCATGCTTTCTGAGTTTGCTACTGGGGCGACGAAGGTGATTGAAGTGGATCTGAGTTCAGTAACTGCAAGAACTGATTTTGTCGAGGAACTCAATAAGATCGGTGATTACGGTAGTGGTAATACGAACTATGAATCTGGTTTGCAATCGGCAGTCGATTGGTTTGGTAGTCAGCCAAACGTCAATGGAGAAAATATCACATACTTTATTACCGACGGTCAGCCAAATACATACGATAACCTCGACAATATAAAGCGTCCTGAGTTCTCTAAAGTCATACTTGATGTAAGTGGTGACGGACAGCTTGTTACCTTGCAGGATGTTGTTAATGATAACAACTACAGTTATGGGCAAACCGTTAGCTATAAAGGCAATGTCTTAATCAACAGCTATGGGCATATTTTCTCGCCATTAACGGGGCAGAAAATCGGTGATATTGATCGTCACAATGGCAAGCTTAAGTATGACGATGAAGGAGGCAGCTCTGTTCAGGCTCAGCATATGTATCAAGTGCTTGCCTTGCTATCAAGCGTTGAAGCGATAGGTCTTGGCAGTGGTGTATCAGAGAGTACGCTACAACAATACGATACTGACGGTGTGGTAGAGTCTGAAATTGATGTCACTAAACTGGCTGAAACAATACTAGGTCAAGACGTACCATTGAAGCAGGGTGCTGATACTATCCACGGTGGAGATGGCGATGACATTCTTCTTGGTGATTTGATTGAGTTTGGTGGCAACGAGCAGGGAATCAGTGCTATCCAATCTCATGTCGCGCAAGGAACAGGACAGGATATCTCGACGGTTGATGCTGAGGCGATTCATGACTATGTCAAAGACAATATCGATGAATTTAATCAAAACCATCAAGGTGATAAAGCTGATACTCTGTATGGTCAGCAAGGCGATGACATCCTGTTTGGCCACGGTGGAAATGACATTTTGGTCGGTGGTTCAGGTGACGATATCCTGATTGGTGGTTCTGGTGAAGATACCTTCAAGTTCATCGATGGCGGCTCAGGTATTCGTGATGGCGAGATAGATACAATCAAGGACTTCACGAAAGGTGAAGATAAGATCGATATCTCTGACTTACTTCATACTGACGACACAGACTCGATTGATAGTTTGCTTGCAAATAACGAGATTGGTCTTGAAGCAGATGGTGATAACTTGATTCTGACCATATCTGAATCGGATGGTTCTGCAAGTCAAAAAGTGGTGATTGAAGGCGGCTCTAGCCAATACAGTGAATTCTTAAGTGATGGTTCTTTATCATCGGCAGATGGTAGCGCCATTCTTAACGATCTACTGAAAATCAACAACGATATGAGTTAGTCGATTTAAGGAAGGGGCGAGTATGCTCCTTCCGCTCTGGAGCACCAAGTAAAAAGGTCTAGCAAATGCTAGACCTTTTATTATTGAGTAGAACAAGACAACTAACTCTTAGGTAGGGTTGTGAAAATCGTCCATTCTTTCTTAACTTCGCCCTTGTAACCCACAACTGTTGCGGTTACTCGTCGGTTTAACGCATGGCTTGTTTCATCGGTACCGGTTGATGCGAGCACAGTGTCTCCGTAACCAACAATGGTGACACGATTTGGACTAATGCCGTTTTGTAGCAAGACGCGTCGTACATTTTCAGCGCGACGTTTAGACAAATCTAAGTTGTGTTCGGCAGTACCGGTTCGACTTGCGTAGCCTTGAAGTTCAATTGATGTACTCGGGTACTCTTCCAAGAACTCAGAGAGTTCGCTAAGTTGCTGAGTGAAAACAGGGTTGATCTCATCCGAGTCATTAGCAAACAATACTCGAATCTGCATTTCTTGCGATGTTTTTAGATATTCACCACAGCCATCATTATCAATCTCCGAACCCTGTGGTGTTCCAGGACACAAATCTCGCGCATTAATGACGCCATCACGGTCATCGTCCAGCAAATCAGCAATTTGATCTGAAGTCGGGGTTTCAATGTACTCGTACTCATCACCGGTTTCGGTATTGGAATTCGAACTGCACGCTGAAATTAGGCAAGCCATGAAAAAAATAGGTATTACTTTCATATTAATACTCCACTTTCTCTAGCCACTCTTGCGGAATATCGACTCGCAAAGAGTTAAGCAGTTGTCCAGTCGCATTCATCACGCGGTATTTCGCGTATTGTTCTGCGTACTTGGCGTCCAAATAATCCTTACGAGCTTCGAACAATTCATTTTCAGTGTTGAGCAAATCAAGTAAGGTTCGTTTACCAATGCGGTATTGCTTTTCATAAGCGATAACGGTTTGAGCTGCTGAATCCACGTGGTCAGAAAGGAACTCTTTTTGTTGCAGTGTCAGATCCAACGCACTCCAAGAGAGTCTTAAACCTTCTTCAACGTTTTTATATGCAGAAGAGCGCAAATCCTTAGCTTTGTTGAGTTGATAAGCAAAGTTTTCAGAGTTTGCTGCGTCGCTACCGCCGTTGTAAAGGTTGTACCTTAGTCTAAGCATTGCGAGAGTTTCGTCGCTGCGTCCTTCGATTCCATCAGCATCGTCACGCCATGTCTGCGAAGCTTCGACAGAAAGGGTTGGATAGTTAACCCCTTTGGACTGTTTGTATTGAAACTTAGCGGAGTCAACATCAGCCACAGCTACCTTAATGACTGGATGTTGATCAAATGCAACACTGACGGCTTCATCTACTGTATATGGGATAAAATTAGAATCCGCACGAGGGAAGATCAGCCCTTGAGGGGTCTGTCCCACAAGTCGCGTAAACTGAGTGTGGGTATCATAGAGGTTGTTTTGCGCCGCCGCTAAATTGCCATGAGCTTTTGCAAGACGAGCTTCTACCTGCGTCAGGTCGGCGGTTGAACCGATACCAGAATTCACACGCTTTTTAATGTCAGAGTAAATGCGTTTGTGAACCGCAAGGTTGTTCTCTGACAACGTGAGTATCTCATATGCTTTCACGGCTTCTAGATAGACGTTGGTGACTTCAAGCGCTTTGTCTGATGCATCGGCAAGCAGTTGGTAGCGCAAAGACTCAGCATCCGCTGCGGTGCGGTCGATATCATTGAGAGTAGCAGAACCATCCCATATCAACTGTGTCAACGTTACCGCTGCTTCTTTACGAGTTAAGTCCGTTTCCCCACGGCCTACACTGTCGGCAGGATCAATGCCTTCATACCCGATGCCAGCGTCTAAGTCGATTTGTGGTAAATAAGCACCTGATGAAGACTCGTTCACATAACGACTACTGGTAAATTCGTTAAATGCCGCTTTCAAATCAGGGTTCGTTTTAAGCGTTAAAGCCACAGCCTGTTCCAAAGTTTGGCCGAAAATAGGGAATGACACTATTAGGCTACTGCAGCACGCTATACTTAGTCGGCTCCACTTCACGGCGGTTCTCCCAGATAAATCCATTCATTTTTGTCGCTCTCAAAATTGAGACTTGTCGACATTAAACAGCGATTTTGAACGCAAAGGCTCAACTCGCTGTTATCCCTAGGCTTTTGAGGTTAATTCTCAGTTTGATCCCCTATAACACCGTAGCATATATGACAAAGTTTGCTTATGTTTCGAATGATTATGCTGAAAAAAATGTCTGATTTTTTAAGATCATAGCAATTTTTAGAGTTGTCATCTTGAAGTGATGTCAATTTCCCGCCCCTAGGAAATGCACAGCCGCAATGCCGAAAACCCAAGCAATAAATACGTTTATTTTGACTAAACTATAGTCGTAAATGAAAGGGTGACAAACTTTTGACGCTACAGCGTTCGAGTCGAGGTATTTATGGATAATGCAACCTTGCGCTCATTAATGGGCCAGATCGTAGTTATCGGATTGGATGGTAACTTAAGAGAGTTGGGACAGGGCGAAAGCCCGGCTCAGGGTGAAGTAGTAATTAACGAGTTATCAGCGAGTTCGGAGCCTACCATACAGGTCGTTTCTCAAGAAAACTCGGATCCAGTCAACATCACAGAGGATGTCGCGAGTGTCTTCGAAGCCATCGAGCAGGGTGGTGACCCAACGCAATTAGGGGAAGAGTTTGAACCAGCTGCAGGTGAAAGTGACGGTTCTAGCCCTCAAGCGACAGGCGTTATAGACCGGACGGGGGCTGAACGCCTTGCTGCGACAGACTTTGAAACTATCGGTCTTGAATCTCTAGGTCTATCTGAAACACAAATTTTGTCCCTGCTAGAACTCTATTTCGGAGGCTTTTTCTCACAACCGAGTCAAATTGCTGACGTCATTATCCAAGACATATCTAGCCCAACAGTGAACGAAGGTGAAGACGTAAACTTTGACGTCACTCTTGATGGACCAACAAGCGACGAGACCGAGTTAGTGTTTTCTTTGGATGATGGCAGTGCGTCAGGTGGACAAGAAGACAGTGACGCTGATTTCCTCGATAACATGGTGACGATTACTTTTGAAGATGGCACAGAGCAGCAGGTGAGCGTCGATGAGAATGGCGATTTCATTATTGTCGTACCAAGCGAGACGACCACTTTTACTGTCACTGTACAAACGTTTAATGATGAACTTTTAGAAGGTGATGAAACTTTCACTCTCAGTGGTTCAACACCAAATCAACAAGACCCCGTCACTGGCACAGCAACCATCAGTGATGATGGGGATGGTCCGGGAGAGAATCCTGATGATGATCGTCCTACTGTGCTTTCTATCTCAGATGTCACCGTTAATGAGGGAGAGCCAGCAGTTTTTGAGGTCATCTTAAGCAATCAAAGTGAATCTGAAACATCTGTCACTCTTACACTTGCCGACGGCAGTGCAATAGGAGGGAGTGACTTCGATAACACATCTGTTTTGGTTACCTTCTCAGACGGTACGTCGCAATCTGTAAGCGTTGCAGAGGACGGTTCTTTCACAGTGATGGTTCCTGCAAATGATACTGACTTTTCTATCACGGTCGTAACGAACGATGATGAAATACTTGAAGGGGATGAAACGTTTACGCTCACTGCAAGTACACCTACTCAAGAAGAGCCCGCAGAAGGAACAGCAACCATAAGCGATGATGGTGATGGTCCGGGGCAAAACCCAGACGATGATCGACCTAATGTTGCATCTATTACGAATACAACAGTAAATGAGGGCGAGGCGGCTACGCTCGTCGTAAATCTCAGTAACCCGAGTACAACGAGCACTGTAGTCACCATGCAACTTGCAGGTGATACTGCGACAAGTGGTGTGGATTTTTCGGACACAACCGTCACGATCACGTTTTCAGATAATACCAGCGAAGTCGTGTTACTGAATCCAGACGGTACGTTTGAGGTAAATGTACCCGAAAACACAACGACTTTCAGTGTTACGAGCGATACCTTCGATGACGATATTTTGGAAGGTGCGGAGACTTTCACGCTGACTGGCACAACATCGACACAAAGCACACCAGCACAAGGCACGGGTACCATTGTTGATGATGGTACTGGCCCAGGTCCTGAGCCAGATGATGATCGTCCAGTTGTTGCTGCAATTAGCAACGCGACAGTCAACGAAGGTGATCCGGCAACGTTAGACGTTACCCTGAGCAATCCAAGCACGACAGACACCGTTGTGAGTATGACGCTTGCTGATGGTACTGCTGACGGTGGCGTAGATTACACAGACACCTCTGTGACGATCACTTATGCAGATAACTCAACCCAAGTGGTGGCTGTGAATCCAGATGGTACCTTTGATGTTACTGTACCTGCGAACGACACCTCTTATAGCGTTACTGTGAATACTACCAATGACGATGTCTTCGAAGGTCCTGAGACCTTCACATTGTCCGGCGCAACATCAACTCAAAATACTCCGGTACAAGGAACAGGTACCATTGTTGATGATGGCAGTGGTCCGGGGCCTGAGCCAGATGACGATCGTCCAGTAGTTGCTGCAATTAGCAGCACGACAGTCAATGAAGGTGATCCTGCGACATTAGATGTCACACTAAGCAATCCAAGCACGACCGATACAGTTGTGAGCATGACACTTGCTGATGGCACAGCCGAGGGCGGTGTGGACTACACCGACACCTCAGTCATCATTACTTATGCGGATAACTCAACCCAAGTTGTGGCTGTAAATCCAGATGGCTCGTTTGATGTGACTGTGCCTGCGAATGACACCACTTACAGCGTCACCGTTAGTACGACCGATGACGATGTGTTCGAAGGTCCTGAAACCTTCACATTGTCAGGTTCCACTTCAACTCAGAATATTCCTGCCCAAGGTACAGGTACTATTGCTGATGATGGTAGTGGACCAGGCCCAGAACCAGATGATGACCGTCCAATGGTTGCTGCAATTAGCAGCGCGACAGTCAATGAAGGTGACCCTGACACATTAGATGTCACGTTAAGTAACCCAAGTACGACCGATACGGTTGTGAGCATGACACTCGCTGATGGTACTGCCGACGGTGGCGTGGACTACACTGACACCTCTGTGACCATCACTTATGCGGACAATTCAACCCAAGTTGTAGCAGTAAATCCGGATGGCACATTTGACGTAACTGTTCCTGCGAATGACACGACTTACAGCGTCACCGTTAGTACGACCGATGACGATGTCTTCGAAGGTCCTGAGACCTTCACATTGTCCGGCGCAACATCGACTCAAAATACTCCAGCACAAGGTACAGGTACTATTGTCGATGATGGTACTGGCTCAGGTCCTGATCCAGATGACGATCGTCCAGTTGTTGCTTCAATTAGCAACGCAACAGTCAATGAAGGTGATCCTGCCACATTAGATGTCACCTTGAGCAATCCCAGCACGACCGATACAGTTGTGAGCATGACACTCGCTGATGGTACAGCAGAGGGAGGTGTGGATTACACCGACACCTCGGTCACTATCACTTATGCAGATAACTCAACCCTAGTCGTAGCTGTGAATCCGGATGGTACGTTTGATGTTACTGTTCCAGCGAACGATACAACTTACAGCGTTACGGTGAATACCACCGGTGATGATGTGTTCGAAGGTCCTGAAACCTTTACATTGTCTGGCGCAACATCAACTCAAAATACTCCCGCGCAAGGCACGGGTACGATTGTTGATGATGGCAGTGGTCCGGGGCCTGACCCAGATGATGACCGTCCAGTGGTTGCTGCAATTAGCAGCGCGACAGTCAATGAAGGTGACCCAGCCACATTAGATGTCACGTTAAGTAACCCAAGTACGACTGATACGGTTGTGAGTATGACACTTGCTGATGGTACTGCCGACGGAGGTGTGGACTACACAGACACCTCTGTGACTATCACGTATGCAGATAACTCAACTCAAGTGCTGGCTGTGAATCCAGATGGTACTTTTGACGTTACTGTTCCTGCGAACGACACGTCTTACAGCGTTACTGTAAACACCATCAATGATACTGTCTTTGAGAGTTCCGAAACCTTCACGCTTGCTGGGGCAACCTCTACCCAAAATACGCCAGTGCAAGGTACTGGTACGATTTTAGATAACGACGCGCCTCCGGCCGTCGGCAATGTGGTTGATGCGATTGTTTCTGAAGAAGGGTTACCTGATGGTATCGCCGATACTATGGGAACTCCTTCAGACTCCACGAACTCGGCGAGCTTTGTTGGCTCATTCACAGTCAGTGACCCTGATACGACGAACGTCAGCGTTGTACTTTCCGGCCCCAATGGATTGGCATCTGGAGGTGAACCTGTTACTTGGTCTTGGAACGCCAATACTCAAATACTCACCGCATCGACGGCAAGTATTGCTAGTGTAGCAACAGTCGTGTTGACAGAACCAAATGCCGCAGGGCAAGGAACATGGGGTTACACCATCACACTCTTTGAGCCAATCGATCATCCTGTTAATGACGTTGAAGATTTGATCGACTTTGATTTGCAGATCTCAGTGAGTGATGGTCAAACCACGAGCTCCCAAAGTATGAACGTGGTTGTCGAGGATGACTGTCCACATGTTCCAATGTCTTCTCAAGCCGTAGATGTGTCGCTGGCAGATATTCCCGAAATTCTCACTGGCAATATTAGCTTTGTGGGTAATGAATCCGATGCATTCAGCCGAACTTTCGGAGATGTCGAAGTGACTGCTTTGGGATTTTTGTTTAATGAGTCTACCGATCTTGGCGCCGCGGAGATTAATCAAACCTCATCAGGTATTGGCGTGAAAAGTGTCGGTAATAACGGCTATCCGCTTGCTAATGAAGTGGACTATCGTTTTGCCAATGATACTGGTGTCTCAGAGCAGTTGATCATCGACTTGGGCGATAAGATTGCCTTTGGTGCTGAAATCGAATTCGAGAAAATGTTTGGTGGTGAGTTAGAAGAAGGTCTTGCTTCTTTCTATCGTGATGGTGTTTTGATCGCACAGCAAGCCTTTAACTCTGATGCGGCAAGTGGTGATTATGCGGCTAACTTCAGTGTTCAACAGGGTGGTTTTGATAAGGTTATTCTTGAAGCCACAGGTAATGGTAATGGGCCAAACACCGCAGACAACAGTGACTTTACCGTCAAATCTATCACCTTTACTGGTGCTGACTCCGCCATTCCAATTGCAACAGCAGAGGGGAATTTAGGCGCACTCTATGGTGCTGATGGCCCAGGAAGTATCGTTCTTAATGGTGCAGAGAGTGGTCTAGAAACACTTGATGGCGAGGCGATTAGTGTTGGGACTGATCCTCAAAACCCAAACAGATTAGTCGGTGAAGCGAACGGCGAGTTGGCGTTTGAAGTTCAATTAACGCCAAGCACCGGGAAGTGGGAATTCTTCCAGTACGTACCTTTGACCTCTCCAAGTGGTGATGGTGATATCGACTTCAGTTACACGATTACCGATAACGATGGTGACAGTAAAGCGGGGAATTTTGCGGTTAATCCATATGCGCCTCCGATTGTTGAAGGCGTCACGCTTAATGTTTCTGAAGAGGGTTTGGGTAATGCCATTGCCGATGACTTCGCGCTGAATGGTTTTATGGACACCACAGATTCAACGTTAGATATAGATCAGTTAACACTTGGTCAAACGGTTGACTCGGTCGCACTGAATGTCCCAACTGCGAACCTAACCAGTAACGGTGAGGCAATCACATGGGCCTTGTCCAACAATGACCAATTGCTTGTTGGTTCAGCGGATGGAGAAGAGGTCATTAAGATTTCGGTCAATGATACGGGGGCAATCTTTACTGAACTCCTTGGTCCAATAGATCACCCAGATACTTCTGGCGAGGACTCTTTAAACATTGAGGTTCCTGTCGTTGTTTCGAATGCACTTGGCTTGACGAACTCTGCGGTAGCAAATGTTGTTATTGAAGATGATTCACCTGATTCGACATCCATTGTTCATGATGTGGTCGCGGAAACAAAAGAGAGCGCTAACGTTCAATTGATTATGGATGTTTCAGGCTCGATGCGTACGGGTAATCGCCTTCAAATAATGAAGGACTCGGCAACTCAGTTATTAAATCAGTACGAATCGATTGGCCAGACTCGGGTTCAAATCATCAAATACAGCGGTTCGGCAACAACGTACGCTATTGCTGGGGCAACATGGTTAACCGTAGATGAAGCGAAAGCGTACATTGATACACTTACTGCTGGCGGTGCAACTAACTACAATCGCGCAATTAATGAAGCGAAGGACTCTTGGGATGATGCGGGTAAGTTACCTAGTGCATCAAACGTGAGCTACTTCTTATCTGATGGTCAACCAAATCCAGCCTCATCATTCATAAACGATGCTCGTGAGAACAGTTGGATAGATCACTTGACCGATTCTGATAATCAAATCACAGCGCTGGCTTATGGCATGGGCGTGAACCTGATGCCTGATCAGTTAGACCGTGTTGCTTACGATGGTTTCTTGAACCAAGACCTTGATGGCGTAGTCGTGCCTGACGTTACTCAGCTGCCTCCAGTTATGTTGCAGTCCGTGATTCAACCTGTTGGCGGTAACCTCATGTACACCACATCACCGGATACAGGTATTGGTGCAGATGGTGGTTACATCAGCGAAATAGAACATGACGGTATCACTTATTCATTTGATGGCACAGACCTGACGGTTGTAGACAACAACGACATCTCACATGCGTTTGACGATATCACGATGCTGCTCACTATCTACATCGACAGTAAGCACACGTTGGAAGTCGATTTGAATGATGGCGCATATGCCTTCTATGGTGCGGTAGGTGACACAGTAGAAACGTTAGACTTCGATTACGTGCTTACCGATAACGATGGTGACCAATCTGAAAATACACTTCAGTTTGTGATTGACGAAAATGGTGGTGTAAACGCGGCGAGCGGTGGTGCTGCGAACATCATTGAAGCGGAAGTGGATGTAAGCCATGACATTTTAATTGGTAATGACAACGAAGCGGACATATTTAGATGGGTTAATGACTCACTAGATTCCGGCACGGACTTGGTACGTGGCTTTGAACGAGACCTCGACATTCTCGATCTAAACCAAGTTGTCGAAGATGCAGGGCATAACACCATTGAAGAGCTGCTCAATAGTATTGACCTAAATGTTGACGGCGAAGATCTATCGCTTGAAATCACCCACAACGAGGGTAATTCCATCCAAACGATCGTCATTGAAAAAGGAGCTTCCGAGTTTAGCGATTTAATCATCGGAAATATGGATTTTGAAAGAGATGTCTTATCGGCTCTCACGAAAGTTAATTTAGATTCCTAACAAAAAAGGGCCAACAGGCCCTTTTTCTTTGTTTCAATTCTTTATCGTTGGCTTTGACTAAGCCCGATTATAGAACCTTACACGCAAATCCTTTTAGGTAGAAACCTTCTGGGTAGGCCGTATCCGTTGGGTGGTCGGCTGCTTGTTCGAAACGCTCTACAAACTTAACTTGGCGGTTTGCATCTACTGCGGCGTCAGCAATGATTTTTTGGAACAGAACTTGGTCCATTAAGCCTGAGCATGAGTAGGTCAATAGCGTGCCACCTGAGTTTAGAATTTGCATCGCCAACATGTTGATGTCTTTGTAGCCACGACACGCACCGTTTAGCTGTGCTTTACTTTCTGCGAACTTCGGTGGATCCATGATCACAACATCGAACTTCGTACCTTGGTCACGGTATTCGCGTAGTAGTTTGAACACGTCAGCGTTTAGGAACACAGCACGTTTTTTCGAGATATCAAACTCGTTCAGCTCTGCGTTGAATTTTGCAGTGTCTAGAGCAGGTTGTGATACGTCTGCGTTGATAACACGTTTTGCGCCGCCTTTTAGTGCGTATAGACCAAAACCGCCGGTGTACGAGAAACAGTTCAGAACTTCTTTGTCTTTGACGTACTTCATCGCTTGTTGGCGGCTGTCACGTTGGTCTAGGTAGAAACCCGTTTTATGGCCACCAACGATGTCTACGCTGATTTTTACGCCGTTCTCTTCAATCACCACTGATTTTGGTGGCTCTTCACCGTGCAGTACGCCAGTGGTTTCTTTCAAACCTTCTTTCTTACGTACCGCGACGTCTGAACGCTCGTAAACGTTGCAGTCTGGGAAACACTCAACCAAAGCATCAACAATCGCTTGCTTGTTGTATTCTGCGCCCGCACTTAGAAGCTGGCACACAAAGAAGTTTTGGTAACGGTCGATGGTTACCCCAGGCATACCATCAGATTCTGCCGCGATAAGACGGTAGCCAGTTAGGCCATCGCGCTCGATGATGTCTTCACGAAGAAGCTGAGCGTTGTTGAAACGCTTAACGAAGAAGGCTTTGTTGATTTCTTCTTTTTCAAAACTCCAGATACGAGCACGAATTTGAGAAGCTGGAGAATATGCCGCTTTAGCTAGCCATTTTCCGTCGTGAGTGAATACATCAACGGTTTCGCCAAGAGCAGGTTCGCCCTCAACTTTACTGATGCCTCGAGAGAAGATCCAAGGGTGCTTACGCTTAACCGATTTCTCACGACCTTTAACCAAATAGATAGCAGCTGTCATTTCTTTAGCTCTTGTTGAATTTTGAAAGGGGCGTATTGTCCGGGATGTTGCCCGCAAAAGCAATATCCATCGACAATCCAATCATTTGTAGAGGCTTTAATTATAAACTGATGAGTGGAGTAACGGGTGGGTTTTCCAGATACAAAAAAGGGCCACCGAAGTGACCCTAGTTATTCGTTTAAGCGATTACGCTTTCAAGCCAGTCAGTAGCGACTCCATGGTGTCACTTTGAGCTCGAAGCTGCTCGACGTTTTGCGACGTTGTGCTGATCATCGTACATACATTGTTTGCTTGTATGCGAATCTCTTCAACGCTTGATGCAATATTGTCTGCCACCACGCCTTGCTCTTCAGCGGCTGTCGCAATTTGAATGCTGCTGTCTGAGATAGTTTGGTTCTTGTCTGCTAGTGAGCCGATTTCGTGGTTCACTTCAGCCATCAGAGTTTGGCCTTCGTTCGCATTGTGAACCGTGACTTCCATCAGTTTAGTCAGTGATTGGCTGTTACGTTGTAGCGCTTCAATCATTGCTTGAATCTCAACTGTCGCTTGTTGAGTGCGGCCTGCAAGAGCACGAACTTCATCAGCAACAACCGCAAAGCCACGACCTTGTTCGCCTGCACGAGCCGCTTCAATTGCAGCGTTCAAGGCAAGTAGGTTAGTTTGCTCAGAGATACCGTTGATGGTTGTGACCACTTCATCGATCTGCGCTGCGTTTGCATCTAACTCTTCAACTGCTTGAGATGCCGATTGGATCTCAGTAGAAAGGTTCGAGATAGAGTGAAGGGTATTCTCCACTTTCACCTGACCTGATTGCGCGACGCTTCGAGCATCATCAGTTTGTGTGCTTGAGTCATGAGCCAACGTTGCCACTTCACGAATCGTGGAAGCCATCTGTTCTGTTGCACTTGCCAGTGAGTTAAGGTGCTCTTGTTGAGTGTTTGAGATCTCAGAGCTGTTGTGAATCGAAAGGTTAAGGTCAGAGCTGATTTGCTGCATCAGCGCTACAGATTCTTGAATCGACTGAACCATCTTTTGTTCGCGATCCGCTACTTTGTCGATAGTAATCGCGATTTCGCTGAACTCGTCACGAACACGGAAGAAATTCATACGCGCTGTTAGATCACCATCTGCCAGCGTGTTGAGCGCTTTGTTCATCGTAAACATCGCACCACCGATGAAAGTCATGATGTAGTAAACACCAATCGCGATAATGAACAGAGTCACAAGAATAATACTGACTTGCGTTGTAGAAAGTGCGGTCCATAAAGACTGCTCATGGTTTGCAACTAGGCTAAATGCGCCATTCAATACAGAAACGGAGTCTGGGCCAGTACCAAGGCTAATTGTCTCTGAGCCAGCAATAAGGTTTGCAACTTGAGATTGCGAAAGGTTGCCAGCCTCAATAAGCCCCTTCATTAACATCAACTCTTCCTGATATAAGCCAGAAATCATAGCGTCAGCGGCACTATTCAGGACTAAAGTGAGAATGACTAATGCAAGAAGAGGAAGGAAGAAGAGTAAATAGAACTTTTCTTGAATTTTTAAATGGATGAGATACTTATCAATCCAACGGAAGGGAATTTCTTTCATAATTATTATAACCATATAAAAACCCACTATCCTTAGTGGGGTAAATAGACGCAATTAATATATCACTCAAATATAGGGAGCGGTATACGGATGGTACTAAAGTGTGAGAAGTTTCTGATAGTAGGTCACGTACAAGGGGTAGGATTTCGATACCACACATCGCATCAAGGATTGAAGCTCGGTTTAACGGGGTACGCGAAGAACTTAAACAACGGAGATGTTGAAGTGATTGCCTGTGGCACTGAAGAGCAAATTGCAGCGTTTTCGAAGTGGTTAAAAGAAGGACCGCGGACAGCGAGTGTGGACAGTGTCACTCAGGAAAGTGTGTCTTACAAACCTTTCCGCGGATTTAAGATCTTATAGCTTTATAAGCTGTCATTTTGTAAGTGGTATTTTTAAACCAGAGCCTTACAAACATTTCGCTGGTTTAGGAAGGCCAGCCAATTTGGTTGCCTGTTTCGCTGGGCCTTTCTTAAACAATTTAAACAGGTACTTGCTGTTACCTTTCTCAGGGCCGTGCGCCTTTTCCATCGCTTTCACAAGCATTCTTACCGCAGGAGAGGTGTTGAACTCCTCATAAAAGTCACGTACGAAGTGAACCACTTCTAAGTGCGCATCGGTAAGCTCGATCTCTTCATCTTTTGCTAGAAGCTCAATCATGCCTTCTTCCCACTGAGTGTGGTCAAGTAGGTAGCCTTGAGCGTCGGTTTCAATTTCTTTGCCGTTGTAAACGAACATAGCTTTGTTTCCGCTAAGTAACCATTGATACGTATAGGGTAGCGTAGAGCGAAGCTTAGACTCAACAAAAGAATCTTTGCAGCCTTCTGAGCGAAGTAAATTTACACAATTAATACCAGATAAAGAAAGTGACGGTAGAAGAGGTTGATTACTTTGATTATTCACAAAAATGTAAATTTATTCATCTTGTTAGAAAATTATCGGGGTGAGTATTTTAGTTTTTGCATGAATATTCTTTCATTTGAATGGCTGACGCCAAGTGTTCCGTTAGCGTCAGCCTCTTTTAAGTTTATGTCGGTTCATCAGGAACTAGGTTAGCAATCAAGTGTAGTGGCGACGCTTCGGTATATTTTGAGTAGCCAGCCGTGCCCACTTGTCTGGTTTTAAAAGAACCATAATATTGGACTGTTGTACTCGCATGTCCAATAGTGTCTTTCATACCGTTCCATGTTTTTGCAGATTCGGTGAATCCATACGCTTCAGTTTGGAACCACGTACCACCGTTTCTTGTACCAAATAGTACATTTCCCCAACGGTTAGGGAATAAGATTTCAAATTGTTCGTCATCACTTTGGTGGGATGACTTCCCAGTTCTAGAGCCACCGCGAGCCTGGCCTTGTTGTAAAATAGAGCGCCAATAGCGATAAAACATCTTGTTATCTTCAACTTCAACATGACCGCCTTTAAACACGATAGAGCCACCTTCCGTTCTCAACGTTGCACGATGATATAACTCTCTAATGTCGTTGATAACCTGAAGGTACTTCATGTTTTGCCCTTGAAAGTGAGCCTGATCTTTGAGTAATGCTTGGTAAATAGAATAAGCCGAATGTCCCAAAGCAGCGCCGCCCCAATCACTCCGGCTTTCATGCCTATCTGGTGCCGATAATCTCATGACGTTGATTCTTCCTTTTGTGTTGTATTTTATAAGATAGTTGCCGTAACCAACGATAGTAGAAAATTCAAAATATGCACATAGTTTTATACTTATTGTTTGGTTTTGGACGTAACGTCTCTTGAGGGGGATGCAAATAGAAAGAGGCAGATAGGGATAATGTAACAGGCGAGGGATATAAAAAAGCCCGAAGTAGAACTTCGGGCTTTTGATTTTTAGTTCAATCTAACGAATTAATCGTCGTTCATGATGCCTAGGATGCTTAGTAGGCTGATGAAGATGTTGTAGATTGAAACGTATAGCGTAATCGTTGCAGAGATGTAGTTTGTTTCGCCGCCACGGATGATGCCTTGAGTAGTCATCAGAATTGCCATGGTAGAGAACACAATGAACAAGCTGCTAAGTGCTAGATGCAGAATAGTTGATTGGATGAAGATGCTCGCAATCATACCTACAACTAGAACGACAAATAGTGACAACATAAGGCCGCCCATCATAGATAGGTCGCGCTTAGTTGTTAGAGCGTAAGCAGAAGCTGCCATGAATGACAGAGCGGTACCGCCTAGTGCTGTTAGAACAACGTCGCCCATACCAGCGCCGATGTACATGTTTAGAATTGGACCAATGGTGTAACCCAAGAAGCCTGTGAATAGGAATGTAAACACTAGGCCCATGCTGTTGTTGCGGTTTTTCTCAGTCAGGAATAATAGACCGTAGAAACCAACCAACATCAGGATGATACCTGGACGCGGTAGGTTAAATGCCATAGACACGCCAGCCACAAGAGCTGACCATAGTAGAGTCATAGAAAGTAGTGCATATGTATTACGCAGTACTTTGTTGGTTTGTAGAGCACTCTCTTGAGTAGTAGTGCGAGAAAACATAGGACTGTTCATAATCTTCCTCTATAAGGGACTGTCTTATCTTTAATATATAGACATATATGGGCCCGATAGCTCAAAAAATCAAGCCCGCCACATGTATATCTAGAACAAAATAATAATAGAAATAATGTGTTATGTATGTGGCAACTTGTAACACAATATTACCGCCTTGCATAGCGAAGAAAGGCTTACTATTCAAAGCTCTGAAGCGCAGCTCACGAAGTAGGTTTCAAGATTGCGCGAATTTACAACATCTTGAATCAACTGGATTTTCGTAACATGAGTGAGTAGCAACCGTTTAAACAAAGAAAAAGCGCTGATTTTGATGTCAGCGCTTTACAATTTTAGCTATGTACTTAATCCGTTTTAATGGTGAAGGATTTGAGCTAAGAAGTTCTGGGTTCGATCCGATTGCGGATTCTCGAAGAAGTCGACAGGGTTATTCTCTTCGATGATTTCACCCGCATCCATAAAGATAACTCGGTCAGCCACTTCTTTAGCAAAGCCCATTTCGTGCGTTACACACAACATGGTCATGCCTTCTTCTGCCAGTTCGACCATTACATCAAGAACCTCACGCACCATCTCAGGGTCGAGTGCCGATGTCGGCTCATCAAACAGCATCACTTTAGGGCTCATACAAAGAGAGCGGGCAATTGCCACACGTTGTTGCTGGCCACCGGAGAGCTGGCCTGGATACTTGTCGGCTTGATCGGGGATCTTAACACGCTCTAAATACTGCATTGCGATGGCTTCGGCTTCTTCTTTTGGCATTTTCTTCACCCAGATAGGGGCAAGCGTACAATTCTCCAAAACCGTTAGATGAGGGAAGAGGTTAAAGTGCTGAAAACACATGCCCACTTCACGACGAACCGCTTCAATGTTTTTCAGGTCCTCTGTAAGTTCAGTGCCCGATACATAAATGCTGCCAGCTTGATGCTCTTCGAGACGGTTGATACAGCGAATCATGGTCGATTTACCTGAGCCCGATGGTCCACAGATAACGATTTTTTCGCCTTTCTTTACGTCTAGGTTGATGTTCTTTAGTACGTGAAACTCACCATACCACTTATTCATGTCCTTCAACTGGATCATGTAATCTTGTTGTTGCGTCATAATACGTCCTTGATCTTAGTGAGTTATCGTTTGTGACCGGTATGCAGTTTGTTTTCAAGCCATATCGAGTAACGCGACATGCCAAAACAAAATACCCAAAACACTAACGCGACAAATACATAACTTTCTGTTGCGAAGCCTAACCACTCAGGGTCGGTATTCGCAGCTTGTCCAATGCCCAGTACGTCAAACATACCAATAATAAGCACAAGACTGGTGTCTTTAAAGAGACCGATAAACGTGTTCACGATAGAAGGGATAGTGATCTTCAGCGCCTGAGGCAAAATGATCAGTCCCATCTTTTTCCAGTAGGTAAGGCCGAGTGCATCTGCGGCTTCGTACTGGCCTTTCGGAATCGCCTGCAAACCACCACGTACCACCTCTGCCATATAAGCCGCACTGAACATGACCACACCGATTAGCGCACGGATGAGCTTGTCAGTTTCTGAGCCTTGAGCCAAGAACAGAGGCAGCATTACCGAGGCCATAAACAGAACGGTAATAAGCGGAACACCACGCCACACTTCAATGTAAACAGTACAGATACTGCGGATGATCGGCATATCTGAACGTCGGCCAAGTGCTAACGCCACACCAATTGGAAGTGAAACCACGATACCAACAAGCGCGATGATCAACGTAACTAGTAGACCACCCCATTTGTGTGTCTCAACGACTTCGAGACCAAATACGCCACCGTAAAGCAATGCAGCAATAATGAATGGGTAAATGTTTACGAAGAACAACCAAATCCAAATACGTTTCGGCGTTTTCTCGTAAGCAAGTAGCACCGTAAAGATTGCCAATGTTATGTAGAACAGACGAGGGCGCCAGAGTTCAGCTTCTGGATAGAATCCATACATGAACTGTTCCCAACGGACGCTGATAAAAACCCAACATGCGCCTTCGCGTGTACAATCATCTCTTGTTGTCCCGACCCAATCAGCATTGATGAATGCCCAATCGACGATATTCCAGAGTGCTGAGAATACGATGTAAGCCAGAATCAGCGTCACAATCGAGTTGATTGGTCCATTGAATAGATTTTTGCGTAGCCAACCTACGACACCAACCGTGTTTGCTGGCGGCGGGAGATCTGGCTGAAATTGATGTGTACTCATATTATCTCTCCACCAGTGCCACTTTACGGTTGTACAAGTTCATCAACGCTGAAGTAATCAAACTCAACGTCAAGTAAACGCCCATGGTCATTGCGATGATTTCAATCGCTTGTCCGGTCTGGTTCAACGTGGTACCGGCGAATACAGAAACCAGATCTGGGTAACCAATCGCCATTGCCAGCGAGGAGTTCTTGGTGAGGTTCAAGTATTGGCTAGTAAGAGGAGGGATGATGATACGTAATGCCTGAGGAATCACGACCAGCTTAAGCGTTTTTGTGCGTGGTAAACCAAGCGACATTGCTGCTTCAGTTTGGCCATGACTTACAGCGTTAATACCAGAGCGAACAATCTCAGCAATGAACGACGCGGTATAGACACTCAATGCCAATAGAAGTGCAGCTAGCTCAGGAATGATGCTGATGCCACCTCGGAAGTTAAAGCCTTTTAACTCTGGATACTGCAAAGAGATCGGCATACCTGCGATGAAGTAAACAATCAAAGGAAGCCCAACAATTAATCCAAGCGCAATTCGGCCCATTGGCGTTTGTTGACCTGTTAAACGTTGCTTGTTGTTTGCCCACACGTTAATCAAAACCGTCGCAATGACGCCAAAGATAAGTGCAGCAATAACCAAGCCGCTTCCTGCTTCCATCACAGGAGCTGGGAAATACAATCCACGAACGTTCAAGAAGATCGCTTCACCAAGGCTCATACTTTGTCTTGGTGATGGGAGCGCTTGAAGAACCGCGAAATACCAGAAAAAGATTTGTAGAAGTAGTGGGATATTTCGGAACGTTTCAATGTATACCGCCGCTAATCGACTCACCAGCCAGTTGGAGGAGAGACGCGCGATACCCATAACAAAACCAATAACGGTTGCGAGGATAATACCAAGCACAGAAACCAGTGCGGTATTAAGAAGACCAACGACAAAGGTACGTCCATAAGAGAATGTTTCGTCGTATTCGATAAGAGTCAGGCCGATCCCAAAGCCTGCTTCTTGATTAAGGAAACCAAAACCTGTTGCGATACCACGCGCATCGAGATTGGTCAGTGCATTGTTGATGATTGTGTAAAAGAAAAATACCAGTGCGGCTACGGCAATGATCTGGAAAAGTGCGGAGCGAAAGGCTGGATTGTAAATCAGGCTCTTACTTCCGCTTGGTTTGGACATCGTACTTGGCGATGCATCATTCGTCGGTTTCATACAGCGATAACCTCAAACCCTTATTTATAGATTCACTCACGAAAAAGGGCGGCATAAACCGCCCTGTGATAATCGTTGTATTAGCGGATTGGTGGCGCGTACATGAAGCCGCCTGCATTCCATAGTGCGTTTACACCACGAGAAATTTTCAGAGGCGAACCTGTACCAACCGTGCGCTCGAAGCTCTCACCGTAGTTACCGACTTGCTTGATAACTTGGTAGCCCCAATCGTCACGGATACCTAGACCTTTACCTTTAGGACCGTCCACACCAAGAATACGTTTGATGTTTGGATCTTTCGATTTCAACATCTCATCTGCGTTCTTAGAGGTAATGCCGTACTCTTCTGCGTTCACCATCGCAAATAGAGTCCACTTCGCGATATTGAACCATTGGTCGTCGCCTTGACGTACAACAGGACCTAGTGGTTCCTTAGAGATGATCTCAGGAAGAACGGTAGCAGAAGAAGGGTCTTTCAAATTCAGACGTAGCGCGTACAGACCAGATTGGTCAGTAGTTAGTACGTCACAGCGGCCAGCATCAAAACCTTTAGAAGTTTGCGCAGCAGTATCAAATACCACTGGTTTGTATGCCATGCCTTGGTTACGGAAGTAGTCTGCAAGGTTTAGCTCGGTTGTTGTACCTGATTGAACACATACTGATGCGCCATCAAGCTCTTTTGCACTTGAAACACCAAGGTCTTTCTTAACCATGAAACCTTGACCGTCGTAGTAGTTCACGCCGACAAAGTTCAGACCAAGAGCCGTATCACGGTGTAGTGTCCAGGTGGTGTTACGTGAAAGCACATCGATTTCACCCGATTGTAGTGCAGTGAATCGTTCTTTCGCGGTTAGGGGTACATACTTAACTTTCGTTTTATCCCCAAGAACGGCTGCAGCCAGTGCTTGGCAATATTCTACGTCGATACCTTCCCATTCACCTTTTGAGTTAGGGTTTGAGAAACCAGGTAGACCGGTACTAACGCCACAAGTAATAAAGCCTTGTTTTGTGACTTTGTCCAGAGTAGTGTCTGCTGCTTGAGCTGAAGTAGCCATCATGGCAGTAGAAGCCGCTACGACGGAAGCAAGAACTGTGAGTTTATTTGCCATTTGTATCCTTCCTGTATGATCCATGTTAAATCAGGAGCGACCTGATACAACGTGTCCTGTTCATTTGTGTTTTCGTCCTACGTGATTGATTTTAGAAGAAACGGTCATCGTCAAATCAATCAGTTATAAGCGTAGGAAAGGATCTGCTAATTCTCAAATATATAATTTAAAAAGAGTTTTGGAGAGAAGTCACAACGTTCCTTGCGATTTAGAATGACGAAATGTTAATTGTTTGTAAATAGTGCAACTAATTGTCAGATTGGTGCATCAGAACAATCAACAAAAGATGGATTAAAACAAGAGGATAATAATTTGTTATTAAAAGTGTCATTAGTGTAGGGTGGCTATGTAAGCCAAAAATTTGAACAAATATTATTTGTGAAGTCGAAACAAGGTGAAGTGATTGCCCCATTTTTGGTAGCATGAATTTCGATAGTTATTTGAAGTGATCATGGATTGAAATGCGATATTTTCCTCTATTCTTAGATTTAGTGAATAAACCCGTGTTGGTTGTCGGTGGCGGTGAAGTAGCGAGCCGCAAAGTTGAGGCGTTACTTAAAGCTGGCGCAGATATCACCATTGTCTCCCCAAGTCTTGTCGACTTTCTTGATAAACTTGCTCAAGAGCAGCAAGTGCATTGGATTCAACGTTTTTATTCAAGTGACCTTGTCACAAACTCTTTCATTCAAGTGTGGGCAACCACAGATAACCCAGAACTGAATCATCAGGTCTATAAAGACGCAAAAGAGTTGGGCATCTTAGTCAACGTCGTAGACGACAAGCCTTACTGTGATTTCATTACGCCTTCAATGATTAATCGCGGACGTATTCAAATCGCTATCTCGAGTGGCGGTGCGTCTCCTGTATTGATCCGTAATATTCGAGAAAAGTTAGAAGCGATTCTGCCGCAAAATATGGGATTGATGGCGGAGTTTGCTAATTCAAAACGTAACTCGATTAAAGAAGCGCTACCAAGCGTCGATCTACGCCGTAAGTTTTGGGAGAACTATTTCTCTCATCCTGAAGTAGAAAACGCGCGAGATAATCGTGAGCTTGAAACCATCTATCAAGAAACCATGGTAAAGCCATTGGATGAAACGGGAAGCTGCACTTGGATTCAAGTGGGTAAAGATGTAGAGATGCTGCCGATTAAGGCTGTACGATACATGCAGCAAGCAGAGTTGGCACTTTACTCAACCAAATGCGAAGCAGATGTAATGGAACTGGTAAGAAGAGATGCGGAACGTGAGGCATTTTCTAGCGCGACTGAACTCTCTGACATGCTTAGAAAGGCCAAAGAAGAGAAACTTCGTGTTTGTGTCTTCATTCCTCAAGGAACAAGTGAGTTTTCTCTACTACAAGGACAGGACCTTGTAATCTGATAAGAAGTACACCTTCATAGCTTCTTGCAATAGATAGGGTTTCAAAACAGACATACAAAAACGCCGACGAACATTTCGTCGGCGTTTTTTATTCCACTGTTCCCGTTCTCTATATTAAGAGAATAGGAGAGCGCAATTAATCACGGAAGTTGTTGTACTGAAATGGGATACCCATCTCTGCTTCACGGATCGTTGCAATCGTCGCTTGCAGGTCGTCACGTTTCTTACCCGTTACGCGCAGTTTGTCGCCTTGGATAGACGTTTGAACTTTAAGCTTCGCGTCTTTGATTAGTTTAACTAGCTTTTTCGCTGTTGGCGTATCAATACCTTGGCGGAAAGCAACGTTTTGGTGCCAGTTCTTACCCGTCGCTTCTGGATTTTTTGCATCCATAGCGTTCGCGTCAATGTTACGCTTTGCCAAGTGGCTACGTAGGATGTCACGCATTTGCTTAAGCTGGAACTCGCCTTCTGCTGACACTTTTACATTTTCTTCTACTAGCTCAAAGCTCGCATTCACATTGCGGAAATCGAAACGAGTAGACAGTTCACGGTTAGCGTTATCAACCGCGTTACGTAGTTCAACGGTATCGATTTCTGAAACAATATCAAACGATGGCATGAAGATTCCTTGATTATCTTGTTATAGGGAAATTACTTACTGGATTTTACTGCTTCTGCCAGCATATCTAGCATAGTCACAGTATCATCCCAACCTAGACATGGGTCAGTAATCGACTGGCCGTAAGTTAGGTTTTGAATATCAGTCATTGGCTGATTGCCTTCTTTAATGAAGCTCTCTGCCATGATACCCGCAATGCGAGTACTGCCTGATTTAATTTGTTCACAAATGTCTTGTGCAACTTCAATTTGCTTGCGGTGCTGCTTCTGACAGTTTGCGTGGCTGAAGTCTACAATCAAACGTTGTGGCAAGTCGAATTCTGCAAGCGCTTCACACGCTTGTTTCACTGACGCTTCATCAAAGTTTGGACCTTTCTCACCACCACGAAGAATGATGTGACCATATGGGTTACCACTTGTGCGGTAAACTGTCATACGACCATTCTTATCTGGCGAGTAGAAGTAATGTGATGCTTTAGACGCACGAATCGCATCAATCGCAATTTTCACGTTACCGTTTGTACCGTTCTTGAAGCCAACTGGACAAGATAGGGCAGACGCCATTTCACGGTGAATTTGTGACTCTGTTGTACGAGCGCCAATCGCGCCCCACGTAATCAGATCAGCAATGTACTGGCCTGTGATCATATCAAGAAACTCAGTAGCCGTTGCAAGACCAAGCTTGTTGATATCCAGTAGCAGTTTACGAGCTTTGTGAAGGCCAGCTTCAAGTGCGTATGAACCATCTAGGTTAGGGTCGGTGATAAGACCTTTCCAACCAACAACGGTACGAGGCTTCTCAAAGTAAGTACGCATAACAATGAACAGTTCATCTTTGTACTTATCTTGAATGTCCGCAAGACGAGTTGCGTAGTCAATTGCCGCTTCAGTGTCGTGCACTGAACATGGGCCAACGATAGCAAGGATACGGTCATCCTCACCAGTCAAAATCTTCTCAATTTGTCGACGAGATTGAGCAATACGGTCTGCTACATCATCAGTGATTGGATGTACGCTACCTAGCTCTGCGGGTGTCGGCATTGGACCCAAAGGTTGGGTTCTCAATTCATCTGTTTTAATAGGCATGTTATAGCTTTATTCTCTATTGCGAAGCGGTAAAGATAACGGAATTATAGTTAGGAATAAACCGTTTCACGGGATTCTTATCTAGTAAATACCGAAATGTATGTAATGCTGTGGCTTATCATAAATGATAGTTATGTATAAATGACAAAAACGGCGGCAGAGATCAATACATAGTCGTTTGAATTTATAACTAGTTTTTCTATTTAGTAACACGCAAATTTGGCATTTTAAGCGTTAGAGCTAGGTGTGGTGGGTGTTTCATATTCAACGTAAAACCTTACAGGAAAGAAACCGATTGCTAAATTGCCTACGTAGATCGATTTCTTGTTAACATTTCTTTGACATTTTAGCGCTTCATTGATTAACTGGTCTGACTAGTCTGGTAAGGAGACCAAGATGTTATCTGCTGTTCGCCGTGCAAATCTTTACTTAAACCTTTTTGGCTTTTCTAAAGTTCCACTTATCTGGTTGTGTAGACCAAAGATCCTTGCCATCGATGATCAACACGTTGAAGTTAAAATTCCATTAAAGCGAAGAACGAAGAACCATCTCAATAGTATGTATTTTGGTGCGCTTGCTGTTGGTGCCGATGTCGCTGGTGGCTTTCTTGCTATGAGTAAAGCAGAAGAGCAGGGAGAGCGTATCTCTCTTGCTTTTAAAGGCGTGACAGCTGAGTTTCTAAAACGTCCTGAAGGCGACGTGCATTTTGTGTGTCACGATGGTCCATTGATTGATGAAATGTTGCGAATGACATTAGAAACCGGTGAACGTATCAATCGAGATGTGAAGATCACCGCCTTGTGTCCGAGCATTAATGGTAATGAACCTATGGCCGAGTTTTCTCTTACGCTTTCCATTAAAAAAGCAGCTAAAAAACAAGCTGCTTAATTTCAGAATTCATATTGTGGGCTTAAACCAGTTCGATTTTCTCAAGAGAGACGATCTTTGAACGATTAAGCACGACCTTCCAACGGTAATAAACGGGCTCATCAGTGTGGTTGTCTTCTTTGACAATCACATTGAGAAGGTGGCGTTTCTCTACCGACTCTTTACTTACTTGCCCATCATTCAAACGATAGACTCGGTTCGAGCTCTTATCCATTAAACGAATAATAGGGCGCAAACTAATGTTCAACGTTTCGCGCGTTTGCTCGTAACCACTCAAAAACAACGACGTCGCCATCTCAGTCTTAGCATGGTAATGCAGGATTTGTTCTTCACGCTGAACCACACGCTTCTTACGAATGTTTTGAATACGATCCGGCAAACTTGAAAGCGAACGATAGTCTAGCCATTCCAGTTTACGGCCAACGACTTTCTTCGTCGTCGGATCCATGTACTTTTTACGCCACTTTGGCTTACCCTTACGAATCCAACGCCACATTGCGTCACGCAAGTCGTCTTTAAAGATTTCACGTAGCGCATAGATAAAGGACATCGCAATAATGAAAGGCGCAGAAATCTCACCTAGGTAATCTCGCGCAAGGATAACGGTACTTGTCACAACGACCATAACTAAGCCCGTCGCGATACCTTTGATTGCACGTTTGATGTTGTTACCCATCGACATCGTTTTTTCACGCAAAACAATTGGGTGCTCAATCAAACGTCTCAATAAGCGCATTTTGTTCGACAAACGTGTCACGTCCTCAACGACGCTCGCTGAGTTGTAGTTATTCAACTTACGATGCGCTTGTTCTTTTTCACACAGAGTAATCAAACGCTCTTTGATCGTACTGTAATCACCTTCACGGGGAAGGTGAGCGACAAGGGATAGGAACTTTTGCTCGGTGTACCAAGACAAGTAATTATCGATGTTAACGTAGTAACGCTTGAGGTTTTCTTCGTAAGGGATCGAACGACGCAGACGCTTCAGAATGTCGAGCGTCAATTCAATAACCTCATCCACTTCTTCTGCTGTTACGCTGTCACTATCATGTTTATTTAACGCAGCGACGGCTTTATCAAGCGCAATAACGTATTGATACGCAAACAAACTCAAACTGACGCGGTACTGGCGATTGGACAGACGACCACGTTTAGCAAGACGGCTGTGCACCAAAGGCAAAAGCACCTCTGTACTGTAGTAAGAACGTTTTTGCGTGATTGAAGTGTAGTAGAACTCGGATTCGCTAATGATGTCGGAATTTAAACCCAACTCTCCGGGTACGAAAACATAGATATCAAGGTCGAGCGTTTTACTCTTTGCCAATGCATGGCTAATTTTTAAAGTTACCGAGTCTTGTTTGTCGACAGTGACCAAGGAAAGCTCCTGATTTTGCTAAAGCATCCTATATCCAAAAGCGTCCGTTCATTGAAATAACTTAAGGGCGGGCTAGGATAAATTGTTGAACGAGCACAGCATAACAGAGAGGTTTGGTTTTCTCTCTGATTTTCTTGTTAGTTTGGGTATAATTCCCAGTAAATTTAAAAAGAGACAAACTCAATGATTAAAATTGGTCAAATTAACAGCTTAGAAGTCACTAAAACGGCTGATTTTGGCGTATTTTTGGATGGTGATGATTACGGCTCTGTCATGCTGCCTAATAAATATGTACCAGAGGGTACAAACGTAGGCGATCATATTGACGTATTTCTTTACTTTGATTCAGAAAGTCAGCTAGCTGCGACCATTGATAAACCCATCGCTCAAGTTGGCGAGTGGGGCCTAATGCAAGTTGAAGGTGTGAGCAGCACTGGTGCATTCGTTAATTGGGGTATTAAAGAAAAAGATCTTCTTATCCCGTTTAGTGAGCAACGTGCTCGCTTTACTGCTGGTCAAAACATTCTGGTTTACGTATACACAGACAAAGCATCTGGTCGTATCGTAGGTACAACCAAGTTCAATAAGTGGCTAGATAAAACGCCAGCAAACTATCAAGTAAACGAAGAAGTTAACCTCATCATCGCAGAACGCAGCCAACTTGGTTACAAGGCGATTGTGAACGGCGAGCACTGGGGCATGATCTTCCCATCTGATGTATTCGGAAAGCTGTTTATCGGTAAAAAGCTAAAAGGTTACATTAAGCAAATTCGTGAAGACGGTAAGATTGACTTAGCGCTACAAAAAGTTGGTGTCGCTAAGATGGATGACCTATCTAGCAAGATCGTTGAGCTACTAGAGAAGAAGGGCGGATTCTTGCCTCTTAACGATAAATCTTCTCCAGAAGCGATTTTTGACGCATTTCGCACGAGTAAAGGCACGTTCAAAAAGACCATCGGTGGTCTATACAAAGCAGGCAAAATCGTTATTGAGAAAGACGGAATTCGTCTCGCTGAATAAAGACTAAAGATGCAATTTGGCTGGTGGATCGCGTCCTAGTCGAAAAGATTTGAACGCGAATTGAAAAATACCAGCCAAAAAAATGGCCCAAACTCGTCCTTATTTTGGGCCTAGGGGAAACGGCTCCTTTATAGAGCCTGCGCTAAACTTTTTTGACCAACAATATGGTTGGTTAAACATAGAGAGAAATGCCGTTTCAAAGCGATGCTTTGATAACTTCAGTTTAGTACAGCGCACTCGGATCGCTAGTGAACCCAGTTCCAATCATGCTTTAGAACCAAAAAGCCATCGTAAATACGATGGCTTTTCATTTATTTATAGCATTTCACTTTGCTACTAAAATAAGTTCTTATCTCGCACTAATTCGCGTGGAAGACCGTTTTTGATGCGGTTGCTTACCCATTTCCCAAGGCCAATAATGGCACCTTCGTACTTTACAAGAACTTCGCCTTTACCCGTCTTCATCCCAGCTGGAATGTTTTGAGGACGAACATCACGACCCATATACCATTCACGCGCTTCTTCGATGGTCAGTTCAATCGCATTACTCTCATTACCTGTAGCGAGAGCTGTCGCAACTTGGTGCTGCCAGCGGTAACCGTTTTTATGCGCTTCAGCAATCTTGATGCCCATGCGAGAGAAACGCAGCTCGCCAATCATCGGTTCTAGTGCGTCTGGGAAAAGCCACACATCTTTATCACGAATCCAAACCGTGCTGTCTTCAGGCAGCTTGATGTCCATTGCGTTTTGCAACTGCTTAGCGACCTCTGCAGATTCTTTGTTTGATGCTTTAGCAAATGGGAATTTACCCATGCGCTTCTTCACTTTTGGTGCTTCAACTGCCGCGAGCTTGCGAATTCGAGCGACGAAGAAGCCTTCACAGTCATAAACTTGAGGGAAGATGTGCAAGAATCCTTCTTCGGTCAGTGCCGCTTCTGCATTTTCAAACAGATCTTTTAAGCTTTCGAATTCAACAGCGTCACCAAATGTCTCTTTTAGATGGTGACAAACTTGCTGGTTCTCTTCGGTGCTTAACGTACAGGTTGAGTAAACCATTACGCCACCTGGTTTTAGGGCATGGAACGCACTTTCAATAAGATCTCTCTGCGTATCGGCAATTTCAATGACGGACGCTTGCGTCCAGTTCTTCATTGCATCCTCATCTTTACGAACCGTACCTTCACCAGAACACGGCGCATCGAGTAGAACGGCGTCAAATTGCTCTGGGAGCCAGCCACCAAACACACGACCATCGAAGTTACTTAGCGCCGCGTTACGCACGCCACAGCGCTCAATGTTTGCATGAAGCACTTTCACTCGGCTTGCCGCGTATTCATTTGCAACCAAAACGCCTTCGTTATTCATCAACGCAGCAATTTGAGTCGTTTTTGAGCCTGGTGCAGCCGCAGTATCGAGAACCGCATCGTACGATTCATTATTCATAAATAGGGCAGAGACAGGCATCATTGAGCTGGCTTCCTGGATGTAGAAAAGCCCTGACATGTGTTCAGCGGTGTTACCAAGTGGTACAACCGATTCATCCGCATCAATCCAAAAGCCCGTTTCACACCAAGGTACAGGAGAAAGCTTCCAGCCTTTTGCTTCTGCGCGCTCTAAAAACGCTTCAACGCTGATCTTAAGCGTATTAACACGAATACTTTTTCGCAGTGGCTTTTGGCACGACGCGATAAAGTCTTCCATGTTGAGGTGAGCAGGGAGGATGGTTTGGATTTTTTCCAAAAAGGCTTCTGGGATGTAAACGTTAGGATGCAAAGTGAAATCTCGATTGCAGAATTTGCCGCAAATGATATACGAAAGCGAACCAGAAACGAATAGTCACAAAGGTTTGAGCAATAAAAAAGAGCAGCGATTGCTGCTCTTTAAGTCGTTATGGTTAATCTACCGCATTATGGTTTTGGTATTGCTGTGCGCCACTGTGTCCAGCTTTCTTCCGCTTGCGGGTATAAGTAGAAAGATTGACCGCGTTTCGCCGCTGGCGGGATTTTCGATTGCTCAGGAGTAGAGAAAGCGATACCGCCACGCACTAGGCTGTCAAAAGTTCCTGCCTTTATGTTTGCGCCACCAAGACCGATGGAAACATCGACGCCAGAGACATTCCAGAACACGCTGTTTTGACGAACTAAGTACGCATACTCTGGCTGAATCTCGATTTTCGTTACCACTCGATCCGCAAACTCACCCAGACTCACATCCGTCACAGTACCGACTTCCATTTGACGATATAGGATGGGGGTACCAACTTGAACCGAACCACGCTGTTCACTCTGTAGTGTGAAAGAAATACCTTGTTCAGCTTGCTTGCTTTTCGCTAATTCAAACTTCAACTTCGCTGCACCATTACCCGGCTCAACGCTGATAGATTTCGATACCAAAGCGCCCAAATTCTTAACACCACCTAAGCCAATTTCCGGTTCTGTTAACCAGAAGTGTGACCCGGTAACGGCAATGTTGTCAACGTATTCAGGAAGGATACGAGCCGTAACCTCAACCATTTCTCGATGGAAGTTTGGAACAACCAAAGTAACTTCACCGACCTTAACACCTTGGTATTTGATAGGCGTTCCTTTCGCTACTTCTTGGCTTCCGTCGGTTTCAAGGGAAATCACACGGCCAAACTTACGTGCTTGGTTTTGGTCATTGTAAAGCTTCCAGCGCTGGCCAATTTTATTCTCAATTCCCGGAATGGAATCAAATGCGATACCACCTTTAATGAGAGTTTTAAGAGGGTGCGCCTTCACGCTAATGCCAGCGAGAGATGCGTCAATCTCGACACCTGAGCGGTTCCAGAACACGGTTTGATCCGTCAGAAGGTGCGCATAACGATTTTCAATTGTCGCTTTTACAATGACGCCACCATCGACCAAATTGAAATCGGAAATACTACCCACAGGCAAGTTACGGTAGAGCAGTGGGCTGCCTTTTGAAATTGGTGGCAATTCAGAAGCAAATAGAGTCAGCGTTTTTGACCCTGTTTGGTTGTACTGCGCAAGATCCGCCAAAGAGGCGCTTTGGAACAGCTGGTACTCTTTTTGGACTTTTTCTTGCCCTTGGCTCACAAAGCTAATTGAACCCGTCAGAAGCTGTTTTGCAGGCGGAACGGTAACGCTAAGTCCAGACTCAGTCAGTTCTGCAGAAGCACTGCCAGTGACATAGAAGCGGTTATTCGATTTGATCAGATGCTTGTATTCGTTGTCGATTAGGACATCCATGAATACTTCATGCTTCGCTGCCAGTGCCTTTGCTTCATCCAGCAAGCCGACTTTTATAATCGAGCCAACAACAATACCTTTGTAAAGCACGTTTGCACCGCTGTCTAAACCAAAAGAGTTGTCTGAGACGAGGCGAATGGCAATCGACTTCTGCTGTTGTTGGTTGAACACATTTTTGCGAATGGCGGTAAAGCGTCTTGAACGTTCACCTTCTCCCGGTACGATAGTTAAAAAGTTACCGCGCACAAGGTTTGCAATGTTCTCTACACCCGATAATGAGACTTTTGCTTCTTCTAGAACAAAGCGGGTTCCCGACGTTAGCATATCGCTAAACGCAGGCTGAATGGCTGCAGAAGCTAGAATCACTTCTCGACCTTCAGAGAGTTTTAAATCGGTGATTTGGCCAACTTCTAGGCCGCGATACATAATAGGTGCACCTTCGCCACTGATTTTATTATCATCAGGAAGGGCGATTTTAATTAGAATACCTCGACCCGCTGTTTTCAGATCTTTGTATAAACGGAATTCGGTGTTCTCTTTGACTGGTTCACCGTCGTCTGGCGAATCTACCGCAATTGCGCCGCCAAGAAGGGCACTCATGCTTTCAAGCTGAACATCGACACCATCGAAACCGATACTCGCACCGATACCACTCACATTCCAGAAACGGCTTCGGCTGTTAATGATGTGTTGGTACTGCTCTTGAATGTTTGCTTGGATAGTGATGGATTTAGCGTCTTCATTTAACTGATAACTGAACACTTCACCAATCGGGATCTTTTTGTAGACAATCTGAGAACCAATGGAAACGCCGCCCAAGTCTCGGCTCTTCAATTTAATGTTCAAGCCTTGTGTCACGCGCAAATCTGTTGGTGCAGATTCAAGGGCATGGAAGGTAGTTTCGAACTTCTCGCCATCACCCGGCTGAATAGAGATGTAGTTACCAGAAACAAGAGCATCAAGACCAGACACGCCAGTTAAACTCGCTGTTGGTTTGACCAACCAAAAACGTGTTTTGTCGTTCAGTAATTTAGCGGCTTCTGGATAGATGTCTGCATCAACATAAATGCTGCCCAAGTCTTCAGACAAGTTGATATCTCGTACCATACCGACTTCTAAACCCTGATAGCGAATGGTGGTTCGCCCTGCGACTAAACCTGCCGCATCGGAGAAGTAGATTTGCACGCGTTGCCCGGCGTCATGAATCGACTTCACCACGAGCCAACCGGCTAACACCATGGTCAAAATCGGCAACAGCCAAAGGGGAGAGATACCTTTACTCCTCTTTACCTCTGGCACATATGACGTTTGAGAACTGTTCTGATCACTCATTAATTGACTCTTTTTCTGATTGTGTTGGGGCTTGGTCCCAAATAAGCCTTGGGTCAATGCTCTCCGCCGCGAGCATTGTAAGTACGACAACAACACCAAACGCAACAGCGCCATAACCCGGTGTGAAGTCGAGAATTTGTCCACGATCGACCAATGTCATCATGATGGAAATAACAAATAAATCCATCACAGACCATTTACCAATCCATTTTACTGCAAAGTAAACCATCATTCGTTGTCTTCTGAACACCGAACGTTTGAATTTGATACATAACAAAATGTAGGCAAGGCCAAGAATCTTAGCGACAGGTACGACGATACTCGCCACAAAAATGATGATAGCAATGCCGTACATACCGTTGTTCACCAATCCTGCTACGCCAGAGAAGATCGTATCTTCCAGACGTTTACCGTTTGTCAGCAGAATGGAGATAGGAATTAAGTTAGCAGGGAAGATGGCAATCGTTGCAGCGATTAAATAAGCCCACGTCTTCTGAATCGAGTTTGGTTTGCGATGATACAGTTCGTGATGGCAACGACGACAACGTGAGCCTTCTGGTTGTGAAAGGTGACACTCATGACAATGAACATCTTTATGCTCGAAGTCGAAACTGAGCTCTGATTCCCATGATTCCCATGATTCCCAGTAGCGGCGGACGCTAATGCGAGAAATCAACAAAACAGTGAAGATTTGCAGTAGGACGAGACCAATTAGCCCCGGTCCAACAAAAATATCTGAGTAATCTTGCAGCTTGAAACAGGAGATAGCGATACTGACAAGGAAAACGTCCAACATTACCCAGTGTTTGAGATGTTGAATCAACCATAGCGAAACACGAAGCCCTTTAAACCAGCGCTTATGTAATGACCAATGCGCTGTTACTACCGAGCTACATACGATTAATGGGGCCAACGAACTACAAAATAGAATAAGAATAGAAAGAAGAACGAACCCTTCTTGAAACAGTGTGATCATCCCAGATGGCAGTGTTGCAGGAATCATCACTCCAAACAGACGAATGCTGATGAAGTTAAAAAAGTGCGAAGGAATAAAAAGCAGAATACAGGTGACAGCGATCGCTAGGTTGCCAGATAAACTCGGACTACCACCACGGTACAGTTGTGTGCCGCAACGAGGGCAGTGTGCATTTTTACCACTAGGCAGATCGACAATATCGACAGGCAATTCGCAACCTTGGCACAAGCGAATGCTACTCGGTTGCATGGCGTGTTTAGACAGAGAGGTCACAACGACCTCTCTACATAGAATGGTTTAAGCGTGGGACTGAATGCCCCCATACAAGGTTTGATATAAGCCTTCTTGCTCAACGAGCTCACCATGGGTTCCTGTTTGCGTCACTCTTCCATCTTCAAGCACATAAATCAAATCGGCTTGTTTCACCGCAGATAAACGGTGGGCAACGATTAAAGTAGTTCGACCGCGTAAGAATTCAGTTAACGCCTTATGTAATGCCGCCTCTGTCGCGGTATCCAATGCAGACGTTGCTTCATCTAGGATAACAAATTGTGGGTTACTCAGCACCATGCGTGCAATCGCTAAACGCTGACGTTGGCCGCCTGACAAGCGGATACCATTACGCCCAATCTGTGTATCCAAACCGTGGCTAAGTTGAGAAATGACGTCTTGCAGCTGCGCCACTTCTAGGGCTCGCCACAGTGACATTTCATCGAAGTCGCCACCGAGGGTGAGATTATGCCTCAAGGTGTCATTAAATAGTATAGGTTGTTGTAAAACCACGGCAATTTTGTCGCGTATCACTTCAAAACTAATGTCATCGGTCAGTTCATCATTAAAACGGATAGAACCTGCGTTTTGACGGTAAACACCAATCAACAGTTGAATCAGCGTGGATTTACCGCCACCACTTGCACCGACTAAGGCCACCTTCTTACCGGCAGGAATATGCAAAGAAAGATCGTCCAACACTTTGTTTTCGTTGTTGTATGAAAAATCGACATGTTCAATTTTTACATCAACTTCTCGATTTTCTTTGAAAGGATTTACTTTCGAAACAGGTCTATGTTCTTCTTCCAATTCTAATAGGTCGTTAATACGCTTAAGCGCCGCTTTTGCACTGTACCAAGAGAATTGGATGCCCAAGAGTTCTTGTACCGGAGATAACATAAACCACAGGTAACCAAACACAGCAAAAATTTGACCAATGGTGAGGTCACTGAACATCACCATTAACATGGCAACGGCGCGGAATAGCTCAAAACCAATTAGAAAAAGAAGAAAAGAGACACGACCAGCAGCTTCTGATTGCCAAGCGTATTTGTCGGCGTCGATACGAACTTGGTCGGCACTGCCTTTGAGCTGCTGTAAGAATTCGCGTTCTTTGTTCGCTGCTCTCAATTGGTAAATGCCATCAAGCGTCTCAACCAGACGATTTTGGAAAATCTCAAAAGAATGGTTTTCCTTACGCTTTAGGTGTTTCACCATACTTCCCAATTTACGAGAGAAGTAGATAACAATAGGGTTCACCAGAAGGATAAATAGACCGAGTCGCCAATCGAGCCAAAGCAGAACAATGGCAGTACCAATCACGGTTAGAAAGCTAATAATGAATTTCGCTAACGTAGAACCAATAAATTTATCAATGGTCTCAATGTCGGTGATAAGGTGAGCGTTGATGCCGCCGCTGCCTTTGGTTTCGTACTGACGAATGCTAATACGACCAAGTTTGTCGATCATCTTGCTGCGCATTTCAAAGGTGATGGTCTTTGAAACCAGTGTGAATTGTCGACTTTGAAGAATGTTGAAAGCTTGGCTGCCTGCTCGCATGAGTACAACCAAAAAGAGAGTAAAGAAGATATAACCCGTAGGTGTATGCCACGCCTCAGGTAAAACCGCGTTCATCGCTGCAAGGCCAGATGCCGGTTTGTCCAATAAGACTTCATCCACCATCAGAGGCATAAGAAGAGGGATTGGAACACTAATCAAGGTCGCAAGTACGGCTATCAAGTTCGCTAGAATCAGCTTGGACTTGTGCTTTTTCACTTGTGTTATCAACCAAGAACGGCTAATAGTGTCGTTTTTCGGATTCATTGTAATTGAGAATAAGTCCTATTAAAAAGTAGGGCTGCATTGTAACGCCATACGATAAGAATGGAAGCCTAAATAAAAAGTAGGAAGTTAATATGAACATAGAACAATACCAAAGACTTACCAAGCAAGCTGTTGCGCTGATCGAATCAGAAAAAGACTACATCGCAAACTTAGCAAACATTAGTTCTCTACTATTTATGGAGCTAGACGATCTAAACTGGGCTGGCTTCTACCTTAAGAAGGGAGACGAACTGGTTCTTGGTCCTTTCCAAGGCAAGCCAGCATGTGTTCGCATTCCAATGGGTCGTGGTGTCTGTGGTACGGCTGCACAAACTAACAGCGTACAAAGAGTATACGATGTACATGAGTTTGAAGGTCACATTGCTTGTGATGCAGCGAGCAATTCAGAAATTGTGATTCCTTTTACTATCAATGGGGAAGTGGCTGGCGTGTTGGATATTGATAGTCCAAATATCGGCCGATTCAATGAAATTGACGAAGAAGGTCTCACTCATTTTATGGTTGAAGTAGAAAAGCTGCTTAATTCGCACGCTAACGACGCATAAATTCGCCCTCGAGTGTGGTTTTTCCTTGGCATGTCACTATAATACGAGAATATTTTTTCTTAATGCTTCGCGGAAATCCGCTCAAACCAGGAACCCTCATGACTGAAAAGTTAAAAAACAGCAAAGAAGTTATCGCATACATTGCTGAATGTTTCCCTAAGTGCTTTACTTTAGAAGGTGAAGCAAAGCCTCTGAAAATTGGTATTTTTCAAGATCTTGCGGAACGTCTAAATGAAGACGAAAAAGTAAGCAAAACTCAGCTTCGTGCAGCGTTAAGACAGTACACTTCATCATGGCGTTACCTACACGGTGTAAAACCAGGTGCAGTACGTGTTGATCTAGATGGCAACCCATGTGGCGAGCTAGAAGAAGAACACGTAGAACACGCTAAAGCGACACTTGCTGAAAGCAAAGCGAAAGTTCAAGCTCGTCGTAAAGAACAAGCTCAGAAAGCTCGTGAAGAGGGTAAGGCGAAAGCGAAACCTGCGGCTAAAAAGCCTCAACAGCCTCGTCGTGCTAACAAACCAAAAGTACAAAAAGAAAGTAAGCCTGTAGAAACACGCGCGCTAAACGCTGACGAGATCACAATCGGCAACGCAGTAAACGTGAACATGGGCAAAGGAAACATGGCTGCGACCATTGTTGAAGTCAATAAGGAAGATGTACGTGTTCAACTTGCTAACGGCCTACAAATGGTTGTGAAAGCGGAGCACTTGCGCGCATAAGGGAGATACTCCTACGCATGAATTGCCGTTCAAAAGTGACACTGATTGCTGCTAGCTTCTGGCTAGCAGCATCAGCTCAGGCTCTAGAAGCCAAACTAAACAAAGATGATTTGCCGGTTCTTGCTCCTGAAGTTCAGCATGAAACAGCCAGCAAACGAGTGACTTCTCGATTTACCCGCTCTCATTATAAGCACTTCAATCTGAATGATGATTTCTCCAAAGCGATCTTCGAACGCTATGTAGAAATGCTTGATTACAATAGAAATATTTTTACTCAAGCCGATATCGATTCTTTCAAAGATTGGTCAATTAGCCTTGATGATCAGCTTAAAGCTGGCAACAACAAGATTGCATTTGATGTTTATAACCTTTCGATGCAGAAGCGTTTTGACCGTTTTGCCTACGCACTGACTCTACTCGATAAAGAAATCAAGCTTGATACTGATGAATCTATCGAACTGGATCGTTCTGAAGCCGCATGGCCTAAAAACGAAGCCGAGCTAAATGAGTTATGGCGCAAACGCGTTAAATACGATGCTCTAAACCTTAAAATGACTGGTAAAGAATGGCCAGAAATCAAAGAGGTTTTAGAGAAGCGTTACAACAATGCGATGAAACGCATTACGCAAACTCGCAACGAAGACGCTTTCCAACTTTACATGAATGCTTTCGCTCGTGAAGTTGATCCGCACACTAGCTACTTATCTCCTCGAAATGCAGAACAATTCCAATCAGAGATGAATTTGTCTCTTGAAGGTATTGGTGCCGTACTTCAAATGACCGATGACTACACAGTGATTCGATCTTTGGTTGCCGGCGGTCCTGCTTCTAAGAGCAAACAGTTGGGCGAGGGTGATCGCATCATCGGTGTTGGTCAAGATGGCGAAGAAGTTGTCGATGTCATTGGTTGGCGTCTTGATGACGTCGTTCAGTTAATCAAAGGCCCTAAGGGAACCAAAGTTAACCTACAAGTCTTGCCGGAAGGCAAAGATGCAAAGAGTTACGTTGTCACTATTGTTCGTGACAAAGTTCGCTTAGAAGACCGCGCGGTTAAATCTGAAATCATCGAGAAAGACGGTAAAAAGATTGGTGTTCTTGAAGTTCCAAGCTTCTACGTTGGTCTCTCGAAAGATACAGACAAACTGCTTGCTGAACTAAAAGCCAAGAACGTTGATGGCGTGATCGTTGATTTACGAAACAACGGTGGTGGTGCACTGACAGAAGCAACCGCTTTAACAGGTCTCTTTATTAAAGAGGGCCCGGTTGTTCAAGTTCGTGATAGCTACGGACGTATCAAGGTAAATGCAGATACCGATGGCCAAATAAGTTACGACGGCCCGCTAACTGTATTGATCAACCGTTACAGTGCTTCAGCGTCTGAGATCTTTGCGGCAGCAATGCAGGATTATAACCGTGCGATTATTCTTGGCGAAAACTCTTTCGGCAAGGGTACCGTTCAGCAACATCGTTCACTGAACCATATCTACGATCTTTTCGATAAAGAGCTTGGTTATGTTCAATACACGATTCAGAAGTTCTACCGCATTGATGGTGGCAGTACTCAGAACCGTGGTGTTGCACCAGACATCGCTTATCCAACGCCAGTTGAGCCAAGCGAAACAGGTGAAAGTGTTGAAGATAACGCGTTACCTTGGGATAGCATTGATAAAGCAAAATATCAGACATTCCCAAGTAACGACGCACTTGTGACTCAACTGACTGAACTTCACAACAAACGTATCGCAGATGAAATGGAATTCCGCTTCATCAAAGAAGATATCGAGAAGTACCGTAAAGAGAAAGACGATAACTTATTGTCTCTTAACGAGAAAGTTCGTGAAGATGAATCGGATAAAGCCGAGGCTCTACGTCTAGAGCGCATCAATGAACGTCAAGCTGCAATGGGTAAAGAACCATTCAAAACGCTTGATGATGTGCCAAAAGATTACGAAGCACCAGACGTTTATCTAGATGAATCCGTTGCTGTTATGGTCGATATGCTGAAAAGCTAATAATTCAGTCATAATGACTAACAATTCTGTGTATTAAGAGCGAGTCATAGCGACTCGCTCTTTTTTTTATGTGTATTTACCACTATGTTCAAACTGAATTCGGTGAATCCTACGCTTAATTTTCTTCAATAAATTACGTGATGTAGATCAAATATTTCGCGAAAACGAGATCTAGCACCTAAGCTAAAAGAAAACGATAAGGATACCGTTATGAAATGGTTCATTATTTTACTTAGCTTTTGCTGCTTTAGTGTTTCTAGTGCGGAAACCAACAAGGAAGACGAACTCAGTCACTTCGACACCCCGTTTTTGATCGGCGACTGGTACTTGATGAATCCCAACCCGGAAGAATCATCAGAGAACTTTCGTGCGATCAAATTGACCTTGGGTTCTGATTACACCTTCTCGATCGATATACAGAAAAAAGACTACTCAATAGACCACTGGGAAGGGATGTATAACGCCAATGAAGACACCATTGTTCTTGGCTTGAATACAGATGAACCGCAAATTTATGCATATCGAAACAATCACAACACATTAGATCTGAACGGTGTGACCTTCACAAAAGGACTATCAAATGCGCTGGCTGGCATTTGGTCCAGTTCACAAGTCGGTGGCGATGGTATGCTCGCCAATAACATCAATCAGATGGATTTGATTCTACAACCTGACTTTGTGTTTATGTTCCGGGTCGCGAACGATGAAGGTGAGGAATCAGTTAAGCAGGGCGTGTTCTACACCGAGGGGGAACATTTGGTTCTTTTGTATGAAAACGGTGAACATGGTACGCGTTATGTACTCAATCAAAATGAGCTTACGATTAAGGATTCCAACGGTGATATGTACGCGGTTCTCAACCGAGTGACACCCTAAATGATTCATCATCATTATTTCACGCTAGGTTATTAATAGTGAAATGTTCTGATGTTGATTAAATGTTAAACAGAAAGCGGAGCTAAGCCACTAAAAGCTCCGTTTTTTTATAGAAAGACTTGTATTCTGATACCACAACCCCTACAAATAGCTTATATCGTGATACCAGTAAGAGGTGTTTGAGCCTCTAGTCCTGGTATTTTTGTGGTTCTATATACAAGGATTTATGGACATGTCTCAAGCTCCCCAAGCGAAATATCGCAAAGATTACAAATCGCCATCTCATGCCATCACGGACATTGACTTGACGTTTGATCTTTATGACAACGACACGATCGTTACAGCAGTATCAAAAGTAGTTCAAAAGGGTGAATCAACCACATTGGAACTCGACGGTGAAGGGCTAGAGCTACGCTCCGTAAAAGTAAACGGTGAAGATTGGGCTCACCATGAAGTAAAAGAAGCCTCTTTAGTGCTTACCGATTTGCCTGCGGAATTTGATTTAGAAATCGTTACTAAGATTGACCCGGAAGCAAACTCGGCACTTGAAGGTCTTTACAAATCAGGTGGTGCGTTCTGTACGCAGTGTGAAGCAGAAGGCTTCCGTCGTATTACTTACTACCTAGACCGTCCAGACGTTCTTGCGAAATACACAACAAAAGTGATCGCAGACAAAGCCGTGTATCCATACCTATTAAGCAATGGTAACCGCGTCGCTGAAGGTGAGGCAGAAAATGGTCGTCATTGGGTTCAATGGCAAGACCCACATCCAAAACCAGCTTACTTGTTTGCGTTGGTAGCCGGTGATTTTGATGTACTACGTGACAAATACACAACCACATCAGGTCGTGAAGTAGACCTAGAAATCTTTGTCGACAAAGGCAACCTAGATCGTGCTGGTCATGCGATGACTTCACTTATCAACTCAATGAAGTGGGATGAAGACCGCTTTGGTCTTGAGTATGATCTAGATATTTACATGATCGTGGCCGTTGATTTCTTCAATATGGGCGCGATGGAAAACAAGGGTCTAAACATCTTCAACTCGAAGTTTGTGCTTGCGAATGAAAAAACCGCGACTGACCGTGAATACCTTGGTATTGAAGCGGTAATCGGTCACGAGTACTTCCACAACTGGACGGGTAACCGTGTTACTTGCCGTGACTGGTTCCAACTGAGTTTGAAAGAAGGCCTAACGGTATTCCGCGATCAAGAGTTCTCATCTGATCTTGGTTCACGAGCAGTAAACCGCATCGACAACGTTCGCATTATCCGCGGTCCGCAATTCGCGGAAGATTCAAGCCCAATGTCACACCCAATTCGTCCGGATAAAGTTATTGAAATGAATAACTTCTACACGCTAACCGTTTACGAAAAGGGCAGCGAAGTGATCCGCATGTATCATACGCTACTTGGCGAAGAAGGTTTCCAAAAAGGTATGAAACTGTACTTCGAGCGTCATGATGGTACTGCAGCAACGTGTGAAGATTTCGTTTCTGCAATGGAAGACGCAACGGGCGTTGACCTTAAGCAATTCCGCTTATGGTACAGCCAGTCTGGTACGCCAACACTTCGTGTAAACAGTGAATACAATGCGGAAGCAAAAACTTACGCACTAACGGTTGAGCAATTTACTGAAGCAACGCACGACCAATCAGAAAAACAAGCGCTACATATTCCATTCGATATTGAGCTGTACGCACAAAACGGTGATGTGATTCCACTGGTTATCAACGGTGAATCGGTACACAACGTTCTAGACGTGAAGCAAGATAAGCAGACTTTCGTATTCGAAAACGTCGCAGAACAACCAGTGCCATCATTGCTTCGTGAGTTCTCTGCACCGGTTAAATTGGAATACGATTACAGCGATGATGAACTGATCTTCTTGATGAAGCACGCAACAAACGATTTTGCTCGTTGGGATGCAAGCCAAATGCTGCTAGCGAAGTACATTCGTCAAAACGTAACTAACGTTCAAGCGGGTGGTGAGGTTAAGCTATCAGAAGACTTAATCGATGCATTCCGTGGCGTGTTACTTGATGCGAATCTTGAGCCAGCGTTTATCGCACAAGTTCTGTCTTTACCTTCAATTAACGAAATCACTGGTTGGTACAAGCAGATTGATATTGATGCGGTAGATACGGTACTGAATAACATTACAGTGTCACTTTCTAAAGAGCTAGAAGATGAACTGAGTGCTACTTACCACGCATTGAACCAAGCAGAGTACAGCATTGATCACGACGCTATTGGTAAACGAGCTTTGCGTAACCAATGTCTGCAGTTCCTAGCCCACACTGAAAAAGGCAACGAACTAGCTAAAGCGCAGTACGAGTCATCAAACAACATGACAGACACGATCGCGGCAATGAGTGCAGCGAACAATGCACAACTTGAATGTCGTGAAGCGCTAATGGCGGATTACAGCGACAAGTGGAAGCACGATGGTCTGGTTATGGACAAATGGTTTGTTCTTCAGGGCAGCAACCCGGTTGAAAACGCACTTGAGAAAGTGAAAGAAACCATGAGCCACGAAGCATTTAGCTTGAAGAACCCGAACCGTACGCGTAGCTTGATTGGTTCTTTCTTAAACGCAAACCCAGTGCGCTTCCATGATAAATCAGGCTCTGGCTACCAGTTTGCTGGTGAGATCCTTCGTCAGTTGAACGATACCAACCCACAAGTGGCGTCTCGTATGATCGATCCTCTATTGAAGTTCCGTAAATACGATGAAGGTCGCCAAGCCCTTATCCGTGCAGAGCTTGAAAAGCTAAAGGCGATGGACAATTTAGCGAAAGACCTATTTGAAAAAGTGACTAAAGCACTAGACGAATAATCGACAAAAGAATAGGGTGGTCGTTATGATCACCCTAGTTTTTTGTTCTGACAATAATCCATTCTAATGAACCAGTATTACTTCTCTCTCAACATCTCTTATCAAACATTTCTTTCACACTATTCCGGTGCCGCAAGTTCGGTACAAGTCATTACTGACAATGGTTTGAGAGTGCAACTAGATGCATCAAAATTTAGACCATTTCTTAGTCAATTAGGCGTTAGAGGTCGTTTTAGACTCACAACTGACCAAAATAATAAGTTTCTAAAGTTAGAAACTCTGTGATGCCTGATATTCCTAGTGAGTTAAACAGGAATCTTAGTCACATAATCAAACATTTCACCTCTTACCACTGCGAATTTTTGTTAAACATTTGTAATTATGCTTTTACAATAAGTGCATGCATTACCTATGCTTAGTTTCGAGGCTAAAACCCGAAGTTAAGTCCCCCTACAAAACAACAATTCTAATGTGGAGTGTGAATATGACCGCGCGTGAAAATGTAGTGCCGGTTCTGCTTGAAAAGGTATACCAACTAATTCAAGACAAACTCGAGCTTTCTCACCAACCGCTTGTAACTAAACTTGCTCAACACTTATTTAGCAACATTGCTGATGATGACTTGATTCAGCGAAATGAATCCGACCTTTATGGTGCCGTTGTTAGCCTGTGGCATCATATCAATGAAAAGAAACCAGAAGATATTTCTGTCAGGGTGTTCAACCCGACTGTCAGCCGCCAAGGTTGGCAATCGACTCACACTATTGTTGAAATTGTTGTACCGGATAGTCCGTTTTTGGTGGATTCCATCAAGATGGCGCTAACGCGACTCGACCTTGTTTCTCACTTGATGCTCAACAACCCAACGCAACTAGAACGCGATAAGAAAGGGCAAGTGACGGATGTAAATGGCGAGGGCGGTGTTCTTCAATCTCTATTCCACATCGAAGTAGACCGTTTAACCAGTAAAGATGAAATGCAAGCGCTGAAAAATGAGTTGCTAACCATCTTATCAGACACGCGCTTAGTCGTTGATGACTGGAAGCAAATGGTTGAAAAACTTAAGATCGTTACCAACGACCTTGAGAAGAATAAAGATCGTGTTTCAATGAAAACGGATCGTTTAGATGAAACGATCGAATACCTACGCTGGTTAGGGGATCATAACTTCACCTTCATGGGGTATAAGGAATATGATCTTGTCAGTGTCAATGGTGATACTGAGCTTCAGCCGGTGAAAGAGAAAGGCCTTGGCATGTTTGCTGATGATAGTCGCGTTCGCAGCATCAAGCTTTCTGAACTGTCAGACTCAGCGCGCCTTGAAGCGAAAAAACCTTACGCGCTGATCATCACTAAGGGCAACCAAGCCTCTCGTATTCACCGCCCAGCGTACACTGACTACATTGGTGTTAAGAAATTCGACAAGAATGGTAAAGTGATTGGTGAGCACCGTTTCACAGGTCTTTACACTTCTGCGGTATACAACCAAGCGGTACAAAGCATTCCTCTGATCCGCGAGAAAGTGGACCGTATTCTAGAAGCGAGTGGCTACCGTAACGGGTCGTACTCGTATAAAGCCCTGCACAACATCCTAGAAAACTACCCACGTGATGAACTGCTTCAAGCTCGCGAAGAAGAGCTACTAGAAGTGGGGATGGGCGTAGTGCAAATGCAAGACCGTGACTTGTTACGTCTATTTGTTCGTAAAGACCCGTTTGGTCGATTCTTCAGCTGCATGGTTTATGTGACAAAAGACCGTTACAACACCGAGCTTCGCCGTCAAACACAACGTATTCTTAAGCAGTACTTTGGCTGTGAGCAAGAAGTTGAATTCACTACCTTCTTCTCAGAGAGCCCACTGGCGAGAACCCATTACATTGTTCGTGTAGACAATAACAACATTGATGTAGACGTGAAAAAGATTGAGCAGAACTTAATGGAAGTATCGACTTCATGGGATGATCGCCTAAAAGAATCCATCATTGCTAACTTCGGTGAAAGCAAAGGTCTTCCGCTTTCGAAAGAGTATATGAGCGCATTCCCACGTTCATACAAAGAAGACATGATGCCAGGCTCTGCGGTTGCAGACATCGAACGTCTAGAAGCGTTAAGCGATGACAACAAACTCGGCATGCTGTTCTATCGTCCGCAAGAAGAGGCGGCTGAATCGAAAGCGGTGCGCTTGAAGCTATACCACCGCGACGAGCCAATTCACCTATCTGACGTGATGCCAATGTTGGAAAACCTAGGCTTACGTGTGATCGGCGAATCACCATATGAGATCGAAACCAACAATGGACAAACGTTCTGGATCCTTGATTTCTCAATGCTGCATAAGAGCGACAAGACCGTTGATCTTCGTGAAGCTCGCGATCGTTTCCAGCAAGCCTTTGCTGCAATTTGGGCAGGTAATTTAGAGAGTGATGGCTTCAACCGCTTGTTGCTAGGCGCTTCACTGTCTGGTCGTGAAATCTCAATTCTTCGTGCATACGCTCGCTATATGCGCCAAGTTGGCTTCCCATTCAGTCAACAATACATTGAAGATACCCTGAGCCATTACCCTGATTTAGCAACAGGTCTGGTGAATCTATTTGCTAAGCGATTCGATCCAAAACACAAGGGCAGTGAGAAAGGTCAGAACGATCTTATCAAGAAGATAACCGAGCAATTGGATCGTGTTGAAAGCCTAGATGATGATCGTATTATCCGTCGCTACATGGAAATGATCACGGCAACGCTACGCACTAACTACTACCAGTTGGACGAAAATAAACAGCCAAAACCTTGGTTATCATTGAAGATGAAGCCAAGCGAAATCCCTGATATTCCTCAGCCAGTGCCTGCGTTTGAAATCTTCGTGTACGCACCGGATATCGAGGGTGTACACCTACGTGGCGGTAAAGTCGCGCGTGGTGGTCTACGTTGGTCGGACCGTCAAGAAGATTTCCGTACGGAGATTCTTGGCCTAGTTAAAGCACAGCAAGTTAAGAACACGGTTATTGTCCCTGTAGGTGCAAAAGGTGGCTTCGTATGTAAACGTCAGCCAACTCTAACTAACCGTGATGAAATCTTTGCTGAAGGTCAACGTTGTTACAAACGTTTCATTCGTGCGCTTCTTGATGTTTCCGACAATATCATCGAGGGTGAAGTTATTCCGCCGAAGAGTGTGGTTCGTCACGATGAAGACGACCCATACTTGGTTGTTGCAGCCGATAAAGGTACAGCGACGTTCTCTGATTTGGCGAACTCTGTATCGGATGAGTACAACTTCTGGCTAGGTGATGCGTTTGCATCAGGCGGCTCTAACGGTTACGACCACAAAGCAATGGGTATCACTGCTAAAGGTGGTTGGGAATCGGTGAAACGCCACTTCCGTGAAATGGGCATCAACTGTCAAACCACTGACTTCACCGCAATTGGTGTTGGTGATATGGCGGGTGACGTATTTGGTAACGGTATGCTGCTATCTAAGCACATTCGTCTACAAGCTGCGTTCAACCATATGCACATCTTCATTGATCCAAATCCAGATTCAGCCACCAGCTGGGAAGAGCGTAATCGCTTGTTCAATCTACCACGATCAAGCTGGGAAGATTATAACGCCGAGTTGATCTCGCAGGGCGGTGGTATTTTCTCTCGTCGCTCTAAATCGATCCAACTGACGCCAGAAATCCAAAAAATGTTGGGCACTAAAAAAGCATCTCTTGCGCCAAACGATCTGATTAAGATGATCCTACAAATGGAAGTGGATCTACTTTGGAATGGTGGTATCGGCACGTACGTTAAAGCTTCTAGCGAGACGCACACTGATGTTGGCGACCGTGCAAATGACGTACTCCGTATCGATGGACGTGATTTAAAAGCAAAAGTCGTTGGTGAAGGCGGTAACTTGGGTATGACTCAGCTTGGTCGTATCGAGTACGCAACCACTGGTGGTCGTGTAAATACCGACTTTGTTGACAATGTTGGCGGTGTAGACTGCTCGGATAACGAAGTAAACATTAAGATCTTCTTGAACGGTCTTGTATCAAATGGCGATTTAACGGTTAAACAACGAAACCAGATTCTTGAATCGATGGAAGACGAAGTAGGCGAAATCGTATTGGACGATGCATACCGTCAATCTGAGTCGATTTCGGTGACTGAACAACAAGGTGTTGGCATCGTTAAAGAGCAAATCCGCTTTATTCACACTATGGAAAAAGCAGGATACTTGGATCGTGCTCTTGAGTACATTCCAGACGATGAAACTTTGATTGAGCGAGAAAAACAAGGTCTTGGTCTGACACGTCCTGAACTTTCAGTACTCGTAGCTTACGGCAAGATGGTTCTAAAAGAACAATTGGTTGCTGACGAAATTGCAAATGATGAATTCCATGGAAAACAACTGGTTGCTTATTTCCCAAGTGAGTTACGCCGTAACTATAAAGATCAAATGGTAAACCACCCACTGCGTGCCGAAATCATCGCAACAGCTCTGGCAAACCAAATGGTTAATGAAATGGGCTGTAACTTCGTGACTCGTCTTCAAGAAGAGACGGGGGCGAGTGTGGTTGATATTGCGAACGCTTACAGTGCGACGCGTGAAATCTTCGAACTAGAAGATATTCTTAAACAAACTCGTGCTCTTGATAACGTTGCAACCGCAGAAGCACAGTATGAGATCATGTTCTACGTACGTCGCGCATTGCGCCGTATCTCTCGTTGGTTACTTCGCAATCGCAGCGGTAAGAGCACAGTAACTGAGCTCGTTGCACTATATAAAGGCGATGTTCACACTATTACTGAAACTCTAGACACCATGCTAGTTGCATCAGAAGTGGAAGAGCATAACGAACTTGCTCAGAAATGGATTGAGCGTGGAGTAGAAGAGAAACTTGCGCACCACGTAGCTCGTCTCTCTAGCTTGCAATCAGCACTGGATATATCTTCAGTAGCGAGCGAAACGGGTAAAACGGTTGAACAAGCATCTAAGCTTTATTTCAACCTCGGTGACCGTTTATCACTTCATTGGTTCTTGAAACAGATCAATAGCCAAGCAGTCGATAACAACTGGCAAGCCTTAGCCCGTGCGGCATTCCGTGAGGATCTTGATTGGCAACAACGTCAACTGACTGCTCAAGTTCTAACTTGCGGCTGTTCAACAGAAGATCTAGACGTAATGCAAGCACTTGAAGATTGGATGACAACAAATGAACTGTCATTGCATCGTTGGGAGAGTATCTTGAATGAATTCAAAGTTGGTTCCGTCCATGAATTCGCTAAGTTCTCTGTAGCACTTCGAGAATTGGTTCTACTTAATCTGAATTGTTCTTCGAACGAATAGGGTAAGTGACTTTGACAAAGGCCTCGCAATAGCGGGGCTTTTTTATGTTTAAACCATTTCAATCAACCAAAATTAGTGACATTGTAACTTTGATTTTAAGTTTTCATGACGTGAAATCGTTTGCTTTTAATGAAAAAGCTAGCAATTTTGCATAGGAGAACTAGCGCTAATCGACTGTTTTTAAGAATAAAACTAAAATAAGAGGCTCAATTTTGCTGAATTCATTCATTTTCATTGAATTGCATTGGAAAACAGTAAATAATATTGACCCGTTTACACGGGGCTTTTTTCTTTCGGAGGCACAATGCTTTACCGTCTAGCCAGAACTGGCTTTTTCCAACTTGATGCCGAAAAGGCACATGATCTTGCAATCAAAAACTTCCAACGCTTTAACGGCACTCCTCTCGATCTTTTCTATCGTCAACAATTACCAAATCGTCCAGTAGAATGCATGGGGCTTACATTCCGTAACCCAGTGGGTCTTGCTGCTGGTTTGGACAAAAACGGCGAATGCATCGAAGCGTTTGACGCTATGGGCTTTGGTTTTGTCGAAGTTGGTACTGTTACGCCTCGCCCTCAACCAGGGAATGACAAGCCACGCTTGTTCCGCCTAGTTGAAGCGGAAGGTATCATCAACCGTATGGGCTTTAACAACCTAGGTGTGGATCATCTGGTTGAGAATGTGAAAAAGGCAAAATACAACTGCGTTCTTGGTATCAATATTGGTAAGAATAAAGACACACCAATTGAGAACGGGGCAGAGGACTACCTGATTTGTATGGAAAAAGTGTACGAGTACGCCGGTTACATCGCCGTGAACATCTCGTCACCAAATACACCAGGACTTCGTTCGCTTCAGTACGGTGAAGCTCTAGACGAATTGCTAGCTGAACTCAAAGCGAAACAAGCCGAACTTGCTGAAAAACACGGTAAGTACGTACCACTTGCGCTAAAAATTGCACCGGATTTGAGCGATGATGAAATCAGCCAGATCTGTGAGTCTCTAATTAAGAACAATATCGATGGCGTTATTGCAACCAATACAACACTGGATCGCACAGTCGTTGAAGGTATGAAGCATGCAAACGAAGCGGGTGGTTTAAGTGGACGTCCGGTTCAATCTCGTTCAACAGAGGTTGTTCGCAAACTTCACGAAGAACTCGGCGACAAACTTCCGATCATTGGTGTCGGTGGTGTTGACTCTTACGTTGCTGCAAAAGAGAAAATGATGGCAGGCGCGCAACTTGTTCAGGTTTACACTGGTTTTATCTACCACGGACCTGGTCTCGTACGCGATATTGTTAAAAATCTATAAGATCAATCGCTAAATCGTTGAGAAATCGACGCTTGTTACTAAAAAAGAGGAATACGTTTCCTCTTTTTTTTTGTCCGTTCGTTTGTAAAATTTAAAAATCATGAGTAGGTAATTAAGCGTCTTACCTCTTATTACTGTTTAACTAGTCACAAGAGAACGGAATAATGCTTAAACCCAGCGACAAATGGAATTGGTATTTTGACGAGCAGAAAGCTTGCCTAATGCTGGATTTAGGGGAGGAAATGATTTTCCAAACCAATCTATGCCGAAAGCTGTTGGTCAATTGTGCCTTCTCAGACAATGAATTCACCGTTGATGACGCAAGCGCGTTCCAAACGTACAACGAACGAATCCGCTGTCTCGACATCAACGAATACCGTCAAGCCGAGCTTACGCTTTATTGCGTAGCCGCGAAACGCTTTCATAAGCCAGTCCAGCCTAAGAGCTGGTTCTTCGATGCCCAATGCGATGGGCACGAGCCAGAAGAAGGGGACATGGTTTTCCTAACAAACCGATATTCAGAAGGTGTGTTCGTCGTCCTAGAGCCAGGTGAAACATCAAGCCTGTGTGCTTATGTTGGACAGGAAGAGTTCCTGCTAGACGGCAACAAAACGCTCCAGTTTGGTCAACCGATTAAAGTAATGCATGATCGCATGGTCTGTGCTAATCACTTATTCATGATGGCACCGATGGCGATGGTGGGTTAGTTTCCTTTTGATTTTTTCTTTAATTTCGTTCCTTTGTTTGCATTAATCGACCGTACTAGGTCGATTTTTTTTGCCTAGAATTTTCCAAATCTCTCCTAATACACGCTCCAAACTCACCCTTAGATGAGGGGATTTCGTATCTCATATATGAAGCAGCTCACTTTTATTTCACTTTTTTCATTTTAGCGTTTCCTTAAATTAGGCAACTTGGCGCCTAATATTTCACCTTTTATTCCTCTATACATTCATTTTGTAAGTAAATTACATGTACAGAGCTGGCTTGGTATAGACCAAATTTACAGTAAATAAGTATTCACTTCTTCTATAGGGCTTGTTTTTATTAGGTAATGTAAAAGAGACTTATTTCTTGATGACAGGTGTTGTGTTTTGACTTTCAGCAGGAAGGGTTGGTGATGGATTGCGCTAACAAATCGAAAAAGCCTTTAAAAACGAGGCATTGATCGTAAAGTCAGGTATAATCAAAGCCATTTTTTATCGACGAAAGAACACTATGAATCAATATCTCGCGGTAACTTCAAATGGCATGGAAAACTTGCTTGTTGAAGAACTGACTAAACTAGGCATTGAAAACGCCAAACCAGTACAGGCAGGCGTAAAATTTAAAGCAACGAATGAACAGATTTACCGTTGCTGTTTGTGGAGCCGCTTGGCGTCTCGATTTGTACGTGTTTTATCGGAGTTTACCTGTAACGACGACATGGACCTTTACCTGTCAACGTCTGCAATCAACTGGGTAAACCAATTCCATAGCTCAAAGCGCTTTGTGGTTGACTTCAACGGTACTAACCGCGAAATCCGCAACAGCCAATATGGTGCAATGAAAGTAAAAGATGGCATCGTCGACTGCTTTGAGAAGAAAGGGCTTCCTCGTCCAAATATCAGCAAAGAGCGTCCCGATATCCGTGTTCACGTCCGTCTACACAAAGATAAGGCAATTCTTGGTGTGGACATGGTGGGTAGTGGTCTTCATCAACGTGGCTACCGTCCAGAATCTGGTCGAGCTCCGCTGCGTGAAACACTAGCAGCAGCTATCGTAATGCGTTGTGGCTGGGATGGTTCTCTACCACTTTTAGACCCGATGTGTGGTTCTGGTACGTTGCTGATTGAAGCGGCAATGATGGCAGCAAACATGGCACCTGGCGTTAAACGCAAACAGTGGGGCTTTGAAGCACTAGAAGACTTTGAACCAGAGCTTTGGACAGAGATTAAATCAGAGGCAAATGTACAGGCTCGACGTGGTGTCAAAAAAGTTGACGCTAAGTTTTTCGGCTTCGATAACGACCCGAAAGTACTGAAAGTTGCACAAGACAACGCTCGTAGAGCTGGCGTTGAAGAACTGATTACATTTGCACAAGGTGATGCAGCAACTATTACTCGTCCAGCTGGTTTCGAAGCCGGCGTTATCGTTTCTAACCCGCCTTATGGTGAGCGTCTTGGTACTGAGCCTGGTCTGATTGCCCTATACACAGCATTTGGTGGCCAGCTAAAAGCAGAGTTTGGCGGTTGTAAAGCGTCTATCTTCTCTAGTTCAGACGAGCTACTAAGCTGTCTTCGTATGCGTGCGGACAAACAGTTTAAATTGAACAATGGTGCGTTACCGTGTCACCAAAAGAACTACAGCATTGCAGAGCGCAGCGCTGAAGAGTTAAAAGGCGCGGATACTAGCGTTCAAATCGCACCTGATTTCTCAAACCGTTTGAAGAAAAACATTGGTAAGATCGGTAAATGGGCTCGTAAAGAGAAACTAGATTGTTACCGTATCTACGATGCGGACCTTCCAGAATACAACGTAGCGATCGACGTGTACGGCGATCAAATCGTTATTCAAGAATACGCGGCGCCTAAGAATATCCCTGAAGAAAAAGCCAAACGCCGTCTAACGGACATTATCCGTGCAACGATTCAGGTAACCGGGGTAGAAGCGAACAAAGTTGTACTGAAAGTTCGTGAGAAGCAAAAAGGCCGTAGTCAGTACCAAAAACTGGGGCAAGTTTCAGAGACACTTGAAGTGAACGAGTACGGTGTGAAGCTAATCGTAAACCTTCACGATTACCTAGACACTGGCTTGTTCTTGGATCATAAGATCACTCGTCGTCGCCTTGGCGAAATGGCACAAGGTAAAGATTTCCTTAACTTGTTTGCTTACACTGGTAGTGCGACAGTACACGCAGCCGTTGGTGGTGCTCGTTCTACAACTACGGTAGACATGTCTAACACGTACCTGAACTGGGCGAAAGACAACATGCAGCTAAATGGCTGTGTTGGTCGCCAGCATCGTTTTGAGCAAGCAGACTGTCTCCAGTGGCTTGAGAACGCGAAAGGTGAATACGATCTTATCTTTATTGATCCACCAACGTTCTCTAACTCTAAACGTATGGAAACGTCGTTCGATGTGCAACGCGACCACATTAAGCTAATGACAAACCTTAAGCGCCTATTGCGTGCTGGCGGTACGATTGTGTTCTCGAACAACAAACGTCACTTCAAGATGGACGAAGCAGGGCTCGCAGAACTGGGCTTAAAAGCGCAGAACATTTCTTCTCAAACTCTGCCATTGGATTTCTCTCGTAACAAACAGATTCACAACTGCTGGCTGGTTACGCACGCAGAATAGGGACGGAACAGTAAAAGGATGTTGAACGTGCTAACACTTTACAGCACTGAAGGATGCCATCTCTGTGAGATGGCGTTTGACCTCGTTGGTCAGATTGGCCTCGCCGAACAAACTCACATCGTCGACATTGCGTTCGACGATGCTCTCTTTTCTCGTTACGGCGTCACGATTCCCGTATTAAAATATCAAGATTCTGAGTTGAACTGGCCGTTTGACTTAGAACAACTCACACATTGGTTGGATAATAATGGCATTACTTACCATTCATAACGCGCAACTTGCATTTGGTGACCATCCATTGCTAGATAAAGCGGAGTTCGCTCTTCAAGAAAACGAACGCGTTTGTTTAGTTGGTCGTAACGGTGCAGGTAAGTCTACGTTAATGAAAGTGCTTGCCGGCGACATTTTGTTGGACGATGGCAAGATTCAAATCACTCAAGACGTAGTTGTTTCTCGACTTGAACAAGATCCACCACGCAATCAAGAGGGTACGGTTTACGAATACGTATCTGGTGGTTTAGCTGAAATCGGCGAACAGCTGAAAATCTACCATGATCTTCTCGATCTTGTGGCTCAGGACCCAAGTGAAAAGAACATTAATCGTCTTGCTAAGATTCAAGAGCAGTTGGATCATCTAAATGCTTGGCGCTTTGATGACCGTGTAAAGAACGTTCTGGGCGCTTTAAAGCTAAGCCCGGAAACCAAACTGACGGACTTATCTGGTGGTTGGCAACGCAAAGCGGCTCTGGCTCGTGCTCTTGTTTGTGACCCTGATGTATTGCTTCTTGATGAGCCTACTAACCATCTTGATGTAACAACCATCGAATGGTTAGAGAACTTCTTAAGAGACTTCAAAGGCTCGATCATCTTTATTTCTCACGACCGTACGTTCATCAAATCGATGGCCACACGCATCGTTGACTTAGATCGTGGTCAATTGGCGTCTTTCCCTGGTAATTATGATCAGTACCTGAATGACAAAGAAGAGATGCTTCGTGTTGAAGAAATGCAAAATGCGGAGTTCGACAAAAAGTTAGCTCAAGAAGAAGTGTGGATTCGTCAGGGGATTAAAGCGCGTCGTACACGCAACGAAGGTCGTGTTCGCGCCCTTAAAAAGCTTCGTGAAGAACGTCGCGACCGTCGTGAAGTGCAAGGTAAAGTTAACCTTAATATCGATGATGCTTCACGCTCAGGCAAGATCGTCTTTGAAGCAGAGAACGTCTCTTTTGCATTCGAAGGCAAAAAGATCGTCGACAACTTCAGCTTCAACATCATGCGTGGTGACCGAATCGCCCTGATTGGCCCTAATGGCTGTGGTAAAAGTACGGTTCTGAAGTTGCTACTAGGCCAGTTAGAGACACAAGGTGGCCGTCTACATTGCGGCACAAAGCTAGAAGTTGCTTACTTCGACCAGTATCGTGAAATCCTCGATCCTGAAAAGACGGTTATCGATAACCTAGCGGATGGTAAACAGGAAGTGATGGTAGGCGGCCGTCAACGTCATGCATTGAGCTACCTACAAGATTTCTTGTTCGCCCCAAAACGTGCCCGTACGCCAGTAAAAGCGTTATCAGGTGGTGAAAAAAACCGTCTGTTGCTAGCGCGTATCTTATTGAAACCTAACAACTTGCTTATTCTTGACGAACCAACCAACGATTTGGACATCGAAACGTTGGAACTTTTAGAAGAAATGCTTGCCAATTATCAGGGTACGTTACTGTTAGTGAGTCACGACCGTGAGTTCGTAGACAATACAGTAACAACCAGCTGGATTTTTGAAGGTAACGGCGTAATCGAAGAGTTCGTTGGTGGTTATCACGATGCTAAACAGCAGCGTGATCAAGTTCTTGCTTCACGCAGTCAGGTTGAAAAAGCAACGAAGAAAGAGAAAGTGGTTGAGGAAACTCCCAAAACTACGCAACCTAAGAACAATTCGAAGAAGTTATCGTATAAGCTGCAAAGAGAATTAGAGGCTCTTCCAGCTAAACTAGAACAATTAGAGTCGGATATTGAGACGCTACAAGAACAAGTGAATGACCCAGAGTTCTTCACTAAATCTGTGGAACAGACTCAACCGGTATTGGAACAACTCGCTGCAGTAGAGCAGGAGTTGGAAATCGCATTCGAGAGATGGGAAGAACTCGAAGCAATGCAACAGGACAGTTAAGAATTCAATGAATTGTAGTAACAAATTCAAATTAACCGCCGTCGCGATGATGGTTGGTACAGCAATGAATGCTAATGCAGCATTGTATCAAGTGCTTGAAGTAGAACCGGAATCAAACGGTGACGTCGTTAATTACGAAACCGCTTATGGTGTTGCGATCCAGAAAGGTGATGTTCAGGATGTTGGAACTGGAGCACCATTTGTCCATGGTTGTTTTGATTCTGCAGCAGGCTGTACGCCGGAACAGTTTAAATTGGCGATGGAAACCCGTACAACACCAATCTCTGCAGGTGAGGCGGTAGACGGTGTTAGTTATCGCGAAGAAGTTCCTTTTGCAATGGACTCAGGTTTTTACTACGTACAAGAATACGATGATTTTGAGCGCTACTGCTACAATGAGCGCCGTTACTCAACGTGTGAATCTTGGGCTTCTGTTCATTGGCAACCTTGGAGTAAAGAACTAGGTAAAGATTTCACGACAAATGCACTAGCGTTTGTTGAAGGTGACTCAAATGCTTACGATAACAAGTACAACAACGTTATCAACAGCCTTACTGCTGAAGGTGAACCAGTTGGTAACCAGAGTGTAGTAAGCGATGCTGACTCTTCTGAACTGGAAACAAGAAACACGGTAGTAGCTCCAGTGCCTCCAACTATCGTACCAAGTAGTGATGAGGCTGTCGTTGTTGCGAGCCGAGCATGGCGCACCGATGGCACATTTACAGTGGGTAGCATCTCAGAACAAGCAACGAACGATAATGGTACACACCATACATCTAAAGCGGCAATTTGGGACTCAACAGGAACGGTAAGTCAGGTTGATTGGCCTAGCAACACTTCAAAAGACGGCGAGCGTTTAGCGCAAGGCAGCATGCGTGGTGTTGTTGAGGATGGAATTACTGTATACGGTGTCGGTTACAACACTTACTCTGATGACAACTACATGAACGCAACAGTCTTTGTTGGACAGTTGACAACGCCTGGTGAAATAACTGGCGTCGAATGGACCAACAAACTCGTTAGCGGTGCTCAACAGCGTATTGATGGCGATACAGTGCATTCAAATTCACGTTTGACAGATGTTAACTCTAACTTTGTCGCTATTGGTGAAGCTAAACGTTCAGGTGCTTATTTGATGCCAACGGGCGCAGCTCCAAATCGTCTGTTTGTTGTTGACGATGTGACAGCAGAGTCAGTAAGTGCGTTCTACCCAACTACTGATATCTTTTTCAGTGGTGCAGGTGGCCATATGGGCGCTATCAACTCATATAATGAGATTGTTGGTCAGCTAGACGCAGAAACAACTCGAGAAGATGAAGGTAAACCTCGTCGTAAACGTGGATTTATTTACCCATACACGAAATCAGGTGACCCTGTTAGCGCTCGTGCATCTGATTTGTTCGAAGGTAAACCTTGGTTCTTGGATAATCTAACGAACGGTGGAGATTTCTCTGCAGACAACAACGCGTTCCGCATCATTAATGCGACAGACATTAACGACGCTGGCGTTATTTCAGCAACTGCAATGAAGTGTGAAGGCGGATATAAGAGTACCGACCATAACGCGTCTTGTGATGGTACTGAAAAGATCGTTGCTGTTAAGTTGATGCCTATTGCCGGTGCTACTTCGGCAGATATCCAACAGAGAAGTATCGAGGACGAGGCTTCTGAGCGCGAAGGTGCTGGCCTTGGTTGGTTGGCTTTGACCATGCTTGGCTTGTTCGGGTTCCGTAGAAAATAGTCAGTAATTTTTAAATCAAGCAGAGGCTCACAGAAATGAACCTCTGCTTTTTTTATGCCTTGAGAAAACGCGCAATTTGATCGATTCTTATAAGTGGAGTCATAAAAACTCCATCAAAGTTTCACAGTAACAGTAGTACGTTTGTAAATGGACCTGTATGAGGAATTAACTATGAAGAGACAAAAGCGTGATCGCCTAGAACGAGCTCAATCTCAAGGCTATAAAGCTGGGTTGAATGGAAGGTCTCAAGAGGCTTGCCCATATCAACAAATTGACGCTCGGTCGTATTGGTTAGGTGGTTGGCGTGATGCCAGAGATGAAAAACAATCTGGTCTCTACAAATAAACTCTCCACATACAAACAGAAGGATTTGAAAGGGCTCGCTAAGAGCCTTTTCTGCGTTTGATAGCTAGGAGTATAGTTATCTAGATAAAAAGAAAAGGCTCCTTAAAGGAGCCTTCTTAAATAATTCAGAGTAGAAGACTAGAAGCTTGAAGTGTCTTGGAACAAGCCTACTTTCAGATCTTTTGCTACGTAGATTTCTTTGCCATCTACACAGACACGACCATCAGCTAGACCCATTACTAATTTACGGTTAACAACACGCTTCATGTGGATCTCATATGTCACTTTTTTCGCTGTTGGTAGGATCTGACCAGTAAATTTCACTTCGCCAACCCCAAGAGCACGGCCTTTGCCTTTACCGCCAACCCAGCCTAGGAAGAAACCAACAAGCTGCCACATTGCATCAAGGCCAAGACAACCAGGCATTACTGGGTCACCAGGGAAGTGACAATCGAAGAACCAAAGGTCTGGAGTAATGTCCAACTCTGCTAGGATCAAACCTTTACCGAAATCACCTTCAGTCTCAGACATTTTTGTGATGCGGTCCATCATCAACATGTTTGGTGCTGGTAGCTGAGGACCTTGTGGCCAAAGTTCACCTTGGCTAGAAGCTAGAAGATCGTCGCGGTTGTAAGAATCACGTTTGTTTTGCATTATCAATTACTCCAATTTTTGATAGCTGCATCTTAGTGAACACGTGTACGCTAAACAACTCCGATCAGTACTAGACAAACCAGTTTTTGATGCGCTCCACAATTCCGACTGGATGCTCATGTCTTTCAAAGTTTTCGATACGTTCAGCAATTTTACCGATGATGCTATCGTCTTCACCACGGAACGGTTTAGACATCAGAATAGGAATCGCCTCATCAACAGTAGAAACTGACCAAATATGGAACTCACCATTCTTAATGCTTTTTATGACATCTTTATGTAGAGCGAGATGTTTTAGGTTGGATTTAGGCATGATTACGCCTTGCTCACCCGTAAAGCCCTGGTGTTTACATACTTGGTAAAAGCCTTCAATCTTCTCGTTCAAACCGCCAACAGCCTGTACACGACCAAATTGGTCGACCGCGCCAGTAACAGCGATCTGCTGGTTGACCGGAGACTCAGATAGGGCACTCACCAAACAACAAAGCTCTGCTAACGAGGCGCTGTCTCCGTCGACTTCACTGTATGATTGTTCGAATACGATCGATGCTGAGTAAGGTAGAGGCTCATCTAGGTTCAGAGCAGAACTTACAAACGCTTGCATAATCATCATGCCTTTAGCATGCAGGTTGCCACCAAGCTCTGCTTTACGTTCAACATCTGAGATATCACCATCACCGAAGTGAATAACACAGGAAATACGTGCAGGCTCACCATAAGAGACAGGGTGTCCAGCCATATCAATGACAGTGAGGCCATTAATTTGACCGACTTGCTCGCCAGTTGTTTCAATGATCACTTGTCCATCAAGGATATCGTCTACAGCGCGTTGTGGTAGGTACGATTCACGATAATATTTGTCATCTATTGCCTTATCAATATCATCGAATTCGATCACAGAAGCATTTGAATACTGACTAGCAAGAGCCAGCAATTGGCTGTGCCACATGACTCCGAGTGGTAAATAGTGTTGATCTTCGGTGTAACGCATACCAGCGAGAATAAGCCTTCTAAACGCTTGAGAGCTCAACGCTGGGTATTGATAGCGTTGACATACCCAATTCACTAGACCGATGTAACTACGCAGGCTTTGTTCGGAAAGATGGATATCTTCTTCAACCTCGGTATACATGGTAATACCAGCCGAGAAGTCTTCGTCAATGAACTCAATTTCCGCTAACTGATTGCGATCCCCCGTTATAACAAGCTTTACATCGTACTCTTGGCTGCCAAGCGGAGAAGACGCGATACGATTAGGTGTCAAATTGGCAGGTGCAAAGCTTCCACCTTGAATGGCTGCTTTAATACTTGGCCATCGAGCAGCATTCGCCAAAACTAAGTTTGCTGGAACAATAAGGTAACCACCATGTGCTTTGGCGATTAAACCTGATTCAAAGGTTGTTTGCCCATCGAGATTGACGCTATAACGATCGAACAGCTCTATTGCGTCCAACGATTCTGTAACAACGACAGGAGCATCTGCTGTCACTTGCAAAGCATCACAGATAAATCCGCGATAAACTGAGTTATCCGTGCAGTTAACTAGCAGTATGCGAGTTAAGCCTCTCACATTGACGAATCGACGGATGGTAGCTTCCAGTCTTGGTTGTAAATCAATAAAGGACTTTAGCGGGAGTGAAGGAGCGTTGGTCAGAATTTCTTCGTACTGCTCAAAAGAAGGGGTGACATCTTGCCAGTTAACTTGGTTCATTCAAATTCATCGTAATTTAGTCTTGTGCGCATTATAGCGAAACGATGATCAACTCCCTAGTAACAATTTGACCTATCCAAAAATTCTGCAAATTCAGTTGATTAAACCTTCGACAAATGAGTGATCAACATCGATACTTTTATGAGTTTTAATTGCTGAATCTGTGCATCTGGGTTACGCTGTCACCATATGCGCATTAAGGGTCGGAAGGATGAAATATCAGCAGCTTGAGAATTTAGAATGTGGTTGGAAATGGAAGTATCTCATCAAAAAATGGAAAGATGGTGAAGCCATCACTCGATACATTGATACGAGTGAAGCTGATGCTGCTATTGCCGAACTACGAACATTAGAGCATGAGCCAACACAAGTGCTAACTTGGATAGAAAATCACATGTCAGAAGAGCTTGATAATAAGCTCAAACAGGCCATTCGTGCAAAGCGTAAACGTCACTTTAATGCTGAGCAAGTACACACGAAAAAGAAATCAATTGATCTTGATTACCGAGTGTGGGAAAAGCTCTCAAACCGAGCCAATGAGTTAGGGTGTACATTATCAGACGCCATCGAATACCTTTTATCAGAAGCTTCACGAAGTGAGAAAGCAAGTATGAAGGTATCATCTTTGAAAGAAGATTTGAGTAAATTGTTGTCCAGCTAAGGAGTATCAAATGCTTTATGTAATATTGATTGCTGCTGTTGTCATTTTTTGGCTTATCGCTGTAGATAGACCCGTCTTAAAGGTTAAATTCGAGGAAGGGCACATATCTAACGTGAAAGGTCATATTCCACCTTCTTTTAAACACAACCTGCAAGACATCGCTGAGCATGACCCCTTTGATGGTGAGATGAAAGTCTACAATCAACGTACTGGTATGCGTTTAACTTTCTCTAAAGAGGTCCCTAAGAAAGTCCAACAGCGTATTAGAAACGTATTCCCTCACCAAGGTTTTAAGTCGACTAAAGGCAAAAAACGAGCTTAAGCATACTATCAGTTACTTGTTCATGTTAAACGGGGCGCATTAATTGCGCCCCGTTTTTATATTAACTAAGTCAGTGAGTTAGAGTTTTAGCTTTGACTAACTAAAAGGTAACTCTATGCGATACACTGTCACGTTTTTGCTTGTGTTATTTAGTAACTCTGTTGCTAAAGCTGACGACTCACAGACCAATCCCGTAGCGAACAAAATCAAAGTAGAACTTCAAAAGAAAACCAACAGAAAGTTTGATGGTTACTACGGTTATTGTGACTTGATGATTGAAATGGAGCACAAAGGCAAGAGCGCCAAGATCAAAAAAGTGAACGGAAGTGGCGATAAACGCGTCTGCCAGTTCGCTAAGTCAAATGTGAAAATTGGAAAACGTTATCGCTATAAATTCTCTGAAAAGTACATACGATTACACATAACAACAGGGGATTAGTGTTTGCTAATTACATTTCGATAAGTTCGAATTATTTATAACTGGAATTAATATCACATTTCGTTTACTGCATGTGGCTTTATAGATAAACTTGCCGACAGGAAAATAAAACAACGTTAGGAATATCAGTTTGTTGCTCACACAAAAAAATTACACACAAGAAGCAATGGACATCGCTGCCAAAGTATCGAAAGAAGTAGAACTTAGGCATGCAAAATGGCTAGCAAGCATGAACCACCAAGTGGACCAGTCACAGGTGGACAAGCTTCTCAGTTTACAAGGACGCTATTGCGACGACGTCATCTTCAGTGAGGAAGACCGAGTTACACGTAACCAAAGAATACTTCTCATGTGTGAACAAGAGAGAGTAAAAGAAAAGCGGCAGGTTGTTGAAGATAGGCAGAAAACACTGCAAACAGTGATCAATGACGTATCTAAAGTTGCCGAGCGAATGTTAGGGAAAAAGCTAGAAGCTCTACCTATTGATAAATTATCTAGCAACCTACCAGCATTTGAACAATTCGCATCATTTGCCTATACGCCATCTCTGAGCCTGCAAAAACTGACTGATTTAGCCAACAATAGTCATCAGTTAAGTTCAACAATCGCTGATCTCATTGAAAACTCGAGGCTACGTGAACGAGGCAGCTCGGCAAAGAACAACTCAGATGTTCGAATTGCGATCGGTCGCATAGGAGTTGAGAATTGCCGCAAGTTATTCCCAGTCTTGATGGCGCGTCCAATGATGAGATGGTCAGATAATAATACTAAGGTTCTTACTCCGAAGTTTTGGCAACAATTGGTTTTAACCGCCAACATCACCAAGATGCGATTGAATGAAACTGATGTTCCTGACCCCGATTGCGGAGTTTTAATCGGAACGCTTCGAAGTCTCGGCAGTATCGTGCTCATTAACCATTTTACCGACACGTTTGAAGATGCACTCATTGAAGTCATGCTGAATTACAGAAAGACTAACAGGAAAGATAAGTACTACGCGTGTGCTGATGTCCGACCCAATTCAGCGTTCTTGCCTAAAGTCATTGTCGATATGGAAGCGCTGGTGACGAAACGACTTGTGGAAAGCTTCAACTGGCCGAAAAATGTAGAACACATTAAAGTCGCAATTCTAGAGGACATAGAAAAGAAACCGGTCTTAGAACGCAGCGTATATGGTGCAGCTTTGGCACAGGCTAGGGCATATGCAATCTACGATAACTTATCAAGAAGTGAAGTGTTTGCGGAAAAGCACAAACCATTTTGGTTTGCTAACGTTCAAATATCTGGAGAAGCGTTATCATCCATTAGAATGAGCGCCCCTGGAAAGATGACTCTTTTGATGTAAAAGAGTTACGACGTCACATGTATATTTGAAGCGACCACGTTTGGTCGCTTTTTTATTACCTGTTTATTAACTGAAAAAGAGAAACCCACAGATTATAAATCCGAGTTCTTTGGTTTTTTAAAAATGATCAAACCTTTAGTGACAGTGTCACTTAAGGGAGTGAGCAATATTAGAAGAACTGACGCCAAGTTTTAAAATTATGACGGAGCTACTTATCTAGTCTTGAAAGCATGTTTCTAAGGCGATGGATTCCCAAGGTGCTTCCAGAATCTTGAAATTGTTTACTGACGTGAGTGACACAACATAGGGCGTGAAAAATAAAGTGCATCTTCAAACATCACCGATGAAACCCAATAACTACCAAAAGAGCAGATAGAGAATAAGTTGGCTAAACAAACTAGTGCAAGATCCGCATAAGAACAAAGAACTAGAACAATTGGTAAATTAGATTTAGTGAAAAACAAAACTGAAACAGAGCTGTTAGTTGTCACGCTGATCGCAACGAGAATCCAGAGATTCGCGGCATGTGGGAAAACATAGCAAAAAAGTATAACGGGCTTGGATTAGCGGGAATTTCAATGGCTTGTGGTGGCTTGGCTATGGTGATTTCGAGTCCGTCAGAATCATTATTACTGTCAATCCCATTTTAAAATGTCCTCTTTTCTCCCAAGTAGAAATGTCCCCTTTATGAGCTAAATAGAGTAGGTGAGTTAGGTTTCACTGTTAGAAGCATTGAAGGTTTCTGGTGTGATGAGAACTGGGTTTATCGCCCTTAGTTGTTCCTGAAGCGCTTTTTGTTGAGCTCTGCGTTTAGGGGCTTTTTTGCTCCTGGTGCGTTTCTGTTGTCGCTCAAATTCTTCTTGCTGCTGTTGAGCAAACTTTAGGACTTGGCCTAGTCGCTTGTTGTCGACAATTTGCGTTTGCTGAACATGCTCAAGCTTATCGAAAATTTTGAATTCTAACTTTCTGTGGCCATACACAATCGCAATGTCTCCGTTGGGATAGTCTAAGACTTTGACATGCTCGTGAACTAAGCGAGTATTTTCTTCATTTGGTTCAATGAGATAAACCACTTTGTCATATTGAAATGTCAGAGATTTAGAGAGCTTACGTATTTCCTGCCAACTGAAAATATCATCGAGTTCCCGCGGGGTTTCGCGCACTTTTCGATGCATGTTTTTCGGATACATTGCCGGCTTAGCAAAGCGTCGATTGAAATCAGCAATGAAGTAGGGAAGCCAAGCATTCGCTTCTTCGATAGTGTTGATTCCTTGTAAGCGCATCTCTTTGACGAGTCGGTCTTGTAGCGTCAAGTTTACTCGCTCAACACGACCTTTAGCTTGAGAGCTGTTCGCACATATCAGTTCAATACCTAACTCTTTTAATACTCGGGCATATTGAGTTTGACCGACTTGTTTTTGCTTTTCCTGATTCACCCGAAAAATCGAATGCTTATCGCTGTAGAACGCTACGGGTTTGCCGTGTTCATTAAGATATTCTCTCGTTGTTAGCATGTAATCAAAGGCCGATTCGGTTTCGCTGAACCTTAAGTTCATCAGGCGACCAGTCGCATCATCAATAAAGACCAGTAAGCAACATTTATCAGCGCGTCCTTCAAACCAATCGTGGTGCGATCCATCGATTTGAATGAGCTCACCTAAACAATCACGTCGGTAACGAGGTTGGTAAACTTTAGGCTTGCGTTGCGAATGTGGCGTCCATAAACCATCTGCAATCATCCAACTTCGTAAAGTCTCGTTAGATACTGGAAGGCTATGTAATTCCAATAGTTTTTCTCTAGCAAGCGTTGGAGAAAAATCAGAATAGTGTTCACGAATCAGTTTTAAAACTGTGTCTCGGTAGTCACTGGGATAGCGGTTATTACTTGGCTTACCTCGAGCTTGGTGAGTCAATCCTACAGCACCGAATTCTCTCAGGCGATTCATAAGCCTCTGAACTTGGCGAACACTCAAATCAAGGATGTCTGCCGCGTCGACTCGTCGGATCCTACGATCGCAAACATCTTGGATTACTTTAAAACGATTGATATCAGAATCATTCATAGTCACTAGCATCTTAAACGCATCCTTAGCAGGTTGTAAGCAAAGCTTAGTGACTACGAGCTAAAGAGACATTTTAACTTTGGTAAATAGTGACATTACAACTTTGCGCCTACACCTTTGGTGCGCATTATATGTGTTATGTTAAATTAAGTGTCCACGTACGCCAATTATTCTCTAGTTTGGTCTCCTATCCCTCTCAGATTTTAAAATACAGCGCTTTTTGTGAGTGTCATTAAACATAATGGTGATTTACCATAAAATACTTAATATAGATCTTAATAATCTTACGATTGTTAAGATCTATATTAATGCGCTACGCGAGTTCTACTAGTGATTGGATTGCTTGGTAGATATCTTGTCTTCGTACTGGCTTCGAAACAAAGCCGTCCATGCCAGCTTTCATACATGTGGTTTTGTCACTCTCAAGCGCATGTGCGGTCAAAGCAATGATTGGTGTGCTGATTCCTTTTTGTCTGATCAACCTTGTTGCAGTTATCCCATCCATTACTGGCATTGAGACGTCCATTAAAATGATATCGATACTTTGTCTTTGTTCTTCCAAAAACGTTAATGCTTCTGCACCATTACTGGCGATAAAAACGTTATGCCCAAGCTTGTTTAGGATAAGTTTAATCACCAGTTGGTTTGATTCTGTGTCTTCAACGACAAGAAGATTCATCGCTTTTGATGGATGATTTTGCTCTATCTTTACGGGCCTTTCTTGATTATTCCTGGTTAACACGGGAATCTTGATTTTGAAATGTGAGCCAACGTTCTCTTCACTTTTTACGCTGATTGTTCCGCGCATCATCTCAACCAGATGTTTGGTTATAGCGAGCCCCAAACCAGTACCACCAAACCTGCGTGTTATTGAACTGTCGCCTTGATGAAAAGCCGTGAAAAGATGGCCAATCTTAACTTTTGGAATTCCGATGCCGGTATCAGCAACAGAAATAATGAGCTCGCTATCTTTTTCAATCACAGAGATATCGATACCACCAAAGTCAGTAAATTTGCTTGCGTTGCCAATCAAGTTAAAGAGAATTTGAGACAAGCGTGTTGAATCAATCCAATATTGCTTGTTTTTATCAAGGTTACAATCGAACTCAAAACTCAAATTCTTAGCTGTAGCTACTTGTTTTTGTTGAGAAATAATAATGGTTACGGCGTCACTTAAATCAGTCCACTGTTCATTCAAATGAAAGCTACCAGACTCTATTTTTGACAAGTCGAGAATATCGCTAATGATTGCCAGAAGCAGATCAGCTGAGCGCTCCATCTGATTAAGAACTTCTGATTGGTCTTCGGTTAAAGTCGATTGTCTCAATATGTCGAGCATGCCTAAAACCGAGTTTAATGGAGTTCGAATCTCATGGCTCATCATGGCCAGGAACTCGGACTTAGATTGGTTTGCTCTTTCCGCTTCTTCTCTTGCTTTTGCAAGTTGCGAGGTGCGGACTTCTACGATACGTTGTAACTTTTCTTTAGTTTCAATATCGATAACAGCCCTTTCAATCAAAGGTCTGAAACGTCGGAGCGTCTCTTTGTTTTCAATACTGAAATGCCCTTTTTGAGCGCCGACAAGTATGATGATCGTTTGCGTTACTTCAGACCTAATGCCAGTTAAAAGCATGGAGCTTACCTGACTTTTTATAAAGGAGTTTAGGCTCTCAAACTCCTTTAAACGCATAGGTTCGAACAGCAAAATACACTCGCCATTAAGCGCTCGCTCTGTCGCGTTACCTTGTAACCAATTTACCCTATCAAATACACTATTAGTTGATAAAAGAGTCTTGAAACTTTGGCGATGGCTGTCACGTGTGATTACGATAAAGTCATCAAAATCAATATACTTTTTCAGAACATTGTTCAGCCCTGAAAAAATCTCATGCCGGTTTCTGGCTTCACTCATTGCGGAAATTGCAGATAAGATTGCTTTGTTCTCGTCTGCTAGTAATTTCTCTCTTTGCCTCGCTTCTTTGAGCTCGACAAGTGCCTCTTGTAACGCTTCTTGTTGGTATATCTCTAAATATTTATCTTTCATAAGGTTTATGGAAAATTGCTGAAGATATCATCAAGTTTCCATGTCCATTTTCGCCACCTATAAATCTTCCTTGCTCACCAAAAGTAAACGGGCAAATAAAAGGTAGGTTCTCTAATTCCTGGTTAATTTGTTCACAAACACTATTAATATCCTGCTTTAAGTGCAGCATAGGACCCGCACAAAAGATATTGATCACCCCTATTTTTCGAGACTCTTCTAACTTTTGATTAAAAGCCGCGTTCACTACTCTCGCCGCTCTAGCCACGAGGTGCTGGCGACTTCCTTGCATGAGGGTTAACACTTCACCTTCTTCAATATTTGTGAAAAGCTCGATACCACCCTGCTCTGTTTCCCTTATTGGGTGAGACAGCTTGTAATAAGGCCGTTCGTAAAGATGCCCAGCAACGCGCCCCAGAGGGTAAGCACTAGAGTTTGTAAATAGGAAGCTTTCTTCGTCGGATTGTGTTTCTTGATGATTGGTCCACTTACGGTAGACATCTAATGCAGGTTGGTTGTCTATTTCTAAAAGGCAGCGCCCTTTAGTTTTTGTTGCGATGCCAGTGATGCCTGTTGGAGAGTGCCCTGCACTAAAAGCGATATCAACTGGTTGGGATGAATAGAATAGTGTCAGACTTACGCCGTTCTGCTCGTATCCTTGTGAAGTGATTACAGACCAATTCCCTTTAACATTATTGTCGGCTGACGAACCGCCAATAATGGGAACCAAAGTGCCAAAGCGTTCATCGATACATTCAATTATTGATTCTTCATTTCCTGGGGTTGCGTGAAGAAGGATCAGATTCGGCACTTCACCTACTCGATTTGCATGAAGAAGCGCCATATTAAGTGCGTCATCAACGCTTGTTTCTATATTATCCCCATAGGTTGCAATGCCCGTCCCATACGCGTGTTGACCGGAATCATAAATCGCAAGTACTGCAATAACAGGCCCTTGATGATAGCCGTGATTGGTCATGATCGCTTGGCACGAGCTAGCTCCGTGGACGGTTACCTCAGGAAAGAGTTCAACGAACGCGTTTTGGATTTTTCTGAAATCATACTCCTCTGTGTAATAACAGATGAGATGGGACAAGTTGTCCGGACTCAACTCAGAGCGAAATTTCTCTATTGCTAAACATTCATCAGTAATATGAGTAAATAATGATTGGCACTGCATACGGTTTTATTATTGTTTATCACTTTACTGTTATACCATTGCGAAAATTAAGCGCTAGGCAAGAAAGTATTAATTGCACAAAGAAGATACAATTATCTCGCGTCAGATCTGATTTATAAATGAACTCGGACAATATTTTCGTTTATTTTGAGATTAATTGCTTTTGTCTCAGAAATAGCGCTCCAATCAATCTCCCTATATTTATCATCTAAGTTAATAAAATTGCCAGATTGATTTAGATCAATTTTTACACTATCAGTTTCCGAGCTTTCAATCGAAAATCCTTCTGAAGCCTTGTTTATAGTGATTTTTGCTACCCCAATTGTTACATCACATCGCTGTTTTTGTGAACAATCCACCTCTCTATCTTGCTCATAAGTAAAGGTGCGCCAGAAAAAGGCACCGATTAAAAGACTGAGCATGATTAAGATTTGTGCAAGTCTTGCCTTTGTTAACTTTTGTGCAGCCATAATTCCTAATATCCTTGTTACAAACTTCAAACTTTTTAAATAAAAAATGATTTCCAGAGGCCTTGTAAGGTTACTACTCTGTCATTGAATTGTTAATTCAAGTATAGTGTCACGCTGAAAATGCCACTTTTTATTAAAGTCAGCAATGGAAATAAAGTGATGATAACACTTGAATTCTAGAGTTTACTTGGGTGGTGTTACGACGCAAGTCGTGTTGGAAGTAAAGTGTAGTTAATTAGAAATTGGAAGCATGCAAATGAGCCAAGTAAAGCAGCTTGAACAAAACTACAACTATACAGTCGTTCGCCAATTTACCCTTGTGACCATTTTATGGGGCATAGTTGGTATGGCTGTTGGTGTTTTGATTGCCGCTCAGTTAGTTTGGCCACAGCTAAACTTTGATACGCCGTGGTTGACGTACAGTCGTTTACGTCCATTGCATACTAATGCGGTAATTTTTGCGTTTGGTACCAGTGCCCTGTTCGCGACATCTTATTATGTTGTTCAGCGCACCTGTCAAACTCGTCTTTTTGGTGGCCCACTCGTTGCCTTCACCTTTTGGGGTTGGCAAGCAATAATCTTAGCCGCAGCAATCACCCTACCTCTAGGTTTAACCTCTGGTAAGGAATATGCTGAGCTAGAATGGCCTATTGATATCGCAATCGCGATTGTATGGGTATCTTACGCGGTCGTGTTCTTCGGAACATTGGTCAAACGTAATACCTCTCACATCTATGTGGCTAACTGGTTCTTCGGTGCCTTTATCCTCACAGTAGCAGTACTTCACATCGTGAACAGCATGGCTATCCCTGTGTCACTTGGTAAATCTTACTCGATTTACTCTGGTGCAGTGGATGCGATGGTTCAATGGTGGTATGGACACAATGCGGTAGGTTTCCTACTGACCGCTGGTTTCCTAGGTATGATGTACTACTTTGTCCCTAAACAAGCTGAACGTCCTGTTTACTCTTACCGTTTATCTATCGTTCACTTTTGGGCACTGATCTCTCTATACATTTGGGCTGGCCCTCACCACCTGCATTACACAGCACTACCAGACTGGACTCAGTCTCTAGGTATGGTGATGTCTTTGGTTCTATTCGCTCCGTCTTGGGGTGGTATGATCAACGGTATTATGACGCTGTCTGGCGCATGGCATAAGCTTCGCTACGACCCTATCCTGCGTTTCCTAATTGTTTCATTGTCTTTCTACGGTATGTCTACTTTCGAAGGTCCAATGATGTCAATCAAGACTGTAAACGCGCTATCGCACTACACAGACTGGACCATTGGTCACGTTCACTCCGGTGCATTAGGTTGGGTTGCAATGGTTTCAATTGGTTCTGTATACCACCTTGTTCCACGTCTATTTGGTCAAGAGCGCATGTACTCTGTAAGTCTAATCAACGTTCACTTCTGGTTGGCGACTATTGGTACTGTTCTTTACATCGTAGCAATGTGGATCTCTGGTGTAATGCAAGGCCTAATGTGGCGCGCAGTTAACTCTGACGGCACACTAACTTACAGCTTTGTTGAATCTGTAGAAGCATCTTACCCGTTCTACTTCGTACGTTTCCTAGGTGGTTTCATCTTCCTATTCGGTATGTTCTTAATGGCATACAACACGTACAAGACGGTAACTGCACCTAAAGAAAGCCTAAAAGCTATCCCTCAACCGGCATAAGGAGATTAAAGAATGAGTAATAATTCGAATAATCGCCACGAAATCCTAGAACGTAATGTCGGTTTGTTGGCAATTTTCATCGTCTTTGCAATCAGTTGGGGTGCGCTTGTAGAAATCACTCCTCTGATTTTCCAGAAGCAAACGACGGAGCCTGTAGAAAACCTACGTGCTTATACTCCTCTGGAAATGGAAGGTCGTGACATCTACATCCGTGAAGGTTGTAACGTTTGTCACAGTCAGATGATTCGTCCTTTCCGCTCTGAAACAGAGCGCTACGGTCACTACTCTGTTGCTGGTGAAAGCGTTTGGGAACACCCATTCCTATGGGGTTCTAAGCGTACTGGTCCAGATTTGGCTCGTGTAGGCGGACGTTACTCTGACGAATGGCATCGTGTTCACCTTATTGATCCACGTGAGCTAGTACCTGAATCAAACATGCCTGGTTTCCCTTGGCTTGAAGAGAACGTACTAGACGGCAAACTAACGCAGAAGAAACTAGAAATCTTCCGCAACCAGTTTGGTGTTCCGTACACGGATGAACAAATCGCGAATGCGGCTAAAGAAGTAGAAGGTAAATCAGAGATGGATGCAATCATCGCTTACCTTCAGTCTCTTGGTCATGCAATGAAGTAAGGGGGTCACATGGATTTCGGTACAATTCATAGTATTTATACCGTTGTACTCTTCGCGAGTTTTATTGGCATCGTTTGGTGGGCATTTGGTAAGAAGCGTAAAGCACGCTTCGAGGAAGATGCTAACTTGGTGTTTGCTGACGAAGAGCAAAAGACGACCCCAAATAACCAAGGAGTGAAGAAGTAATGACTACATTCTGGAGTCTCTGGATTATCGTGATTACTGTCGGTACGCTGGTAGGCTGTGCGATTCTCCTGACTTGGTGCGCAAAAGATAAAATGGGCGTCGAGGAAGGGGAAGACATGGGCCACGAGTACGATGGTATTCGCGAGCTTAACAACCCTCTACCTAAATGGTGGACATACTTATTTGTGAGCACATTTGTGTTTGCAGCTGTATATCTGACCTTATTTCCAGGTCTAGGCAGCTTTAAAGGTGTCCTTAACTGGCAGAGTTCAGATCAAACCGTACGTACGCTGGAAGAATCAAAAGAAGCCATCGCACGAGCACAAGAAAACAAACAACTTAACCAATACGCTAAAGAGCTTGATGATGCTGATGCTTACTTCGGTGAAGCATTCCGCGCACTTGCTCACAACGCAGATGGTCTACGCCCTATCCCTGAGATTGCGCAAGACCCTGAAGCGATTAAAGTTGGTCAGCGTTTGTTCCTACAGAACTGTTCGCAATGTCATGGTTCTGATGCTCGTGGTCAGACAGGTTTCCCTAACCTAACTGACGACGCATGGTTATATGGCGGCGAGCCAGCGGCTATCGTAACTACTATCATGCAAGGCCGTATCGGTCAGATGCCAGCGTGGAAAGATGCACTTGGCGAACAAGGTGTTCAAGAAGTTGTAAGCTACACGCTAAGCCTGTCTGGTCGTAAGGTGAATGCACGTGAAGCAGAAGCTGGTAAAGCTCGCTTTGTCGTGTGTGCAGCTTGTCACGGCACTGACGGTAAAGGTAACCCTGCTGTGGGCGCGCCTGACCTAACTGACCAAGACTGGTTATTCGGCGATTCACGCGCTGCAGTAACAGAAACAGTTATGAATGGTCGATCTGGTGTAATGCCTGCTTGGAAAGACATTCTAGGCGAAGACAAAGTTCAACTTGTCGCGGCATATGTCTGGAGCTTAAGCAACTCTGACAATAAGTAACATTTCAATAACAGCCCCTTTCATAGGGGCTGTCTTTCCTTTAAGTTTAAAGCCTTACATTTTTTCATTTAGCTGTTGAGAACTTTTTTATGGTAAAGCCTTGGTATAAACAATTTTGGCCGTGGTTCCTGATTATCCTGCCTCTAACCGTTGTGGTATGGACAATCGTTACAGTGGTCGTATTCGCCAACAACTCTGTTTCTTTAGTCGCCGAGGATTACTATAAAAAAGGCAAAGGTATCAACATCGACATCAGTAAAATGAATGTCGCTCGAGACCTTGGTCTTAACGCTACCGTTTCGTCAGATGACAACACAGTGGTTATCTCCTTCAACAAAGGAGAATTGCCACACTTCCCTGCACTAACCGCTACATTCACGCACCGTACTCTACCAGATCGTGACTTTACTAAGCTTCTTACGGCTGATGCGACTGGTAATTACCGTTTAACGCCTGAAAGCTCCATTCAAGGCCCTTGGTTTGTCGAACTCGAACCACACAATAAAGAATGGATGATTCAAGGTCGAGTCGAGTTCCCAGCGCAACCAACAACTTTGATGAAGTAAGTCTATGTGTAAATCCTGTTATCACTGTGGTGAAGATGTACCAGCCAACACGGATTTCAAAGTAGAAATATTCGGTGAAATTCGCGACATGTGTTGTCCGGGCTGTGAAACCGTAGCTCAGACTATTGTCGATAGTGGTCTTGTCTCCTACTACCAATACCGAACAGCGCCAGCAGAAAAGGCGGATCTAGTCCCTGAGCAACTCCAAGCTCTTATCCATTATGACAACGAGGACGTTCAGTCAGAGTTTGTTCGTAATCATGAGAACACCTCTGAAGTCACGCTCTCATTAGAGGGCGTCTCATGCGCCGCTTGTGCTTGGTTGATTGAAAAACAAGTGTCGGGTGTTAAAGGCTTGGTTTCCATTCGTGTTAACACCACGACCAACCGCGCTCTACTCGCTTGGGATAAAACTCAAGTTCGACTTAGTGAACTGCTGTCGGTAATTCATAAACTCGGTTACAAAGCCGCCCCTTTTGAAGCAGACAAACAAGAAGCGGCTTACCACCATACGATGAAGCAGTACCTCTATCGTTTGGGTATTGCAGGTCTCGCCACCATGCAAGTAATGATGCTTGCAGTAGCATTGTATTTGGAAGTCTTTGGCGATCTAGAGCCCGAGTTTAAAAACTACTTCCGCTGGGTGAGCTTAATTTTTGCAACCCCTGTGCTCCTCTATTCCGCGCTCCCTTTCTATCTCAATGCATGGCGAAGCATTAGGGGTCGAACGCTTGGTATGGATGTTCCGGTATCTATAGCATTGATCTTCGCTTATGTAGCGAGCTTAGTTGCAACAGTGACTGAACAAGGTGAAGTTTTCTTTGAATCTATCTCGATGTTTACCTTCTTCTTGTTGGTTGGCCGATTCTTAGAAATGCGGGCTCGTCGTAAAGCAGCGGCAGCGAGTGGTAACCTTCTTAAACTCATCCCTGCGATTGCTACAACGTTAGATGGTGAACAAATCCCAGTGAAAACGTTGAAGATTGGCGATCGTATCCGTGTTCTTCCTGGCGAACATATTCCTGCCGATGGAAAAGTGATTTCTGGCCGTATCCATATCGACGAGTCGATGCTTACCGGTGAGTCGGTTCACGTGGTTAAGAAAGCCGGAGATGCGGTTTACGCCGGCACATTGAATGGCGAGGAGTCGTTTGAGTTAGAAGTGACGAACTCGAAAGCAGACTCTATGATTTCTAACATTGTTCGTCTTCAAGACGAAGCCCAGCACTCCAAGCCTAAAATTGCTGAAATCGCTGACGTCGTGGCACGTTATTTCGTAGGCGCGATATTAATCATTTCCGCAGGCACTTGGTTCTATTGGCATCAGACTAAACCTGATGATGCATTCTGGATTATGCTCTCTGTTCTGGTTGCCACTTGTCCATGTGCTCTATCCTTGGCAACCCCAACCGCGCTAACTTGCGCTACCTCTCGTATGGGCAACTTTGGTATTTTGCTGCGTAAAGGTCATGTATTCGAAACGCTATGTAAGATTAATCATCTTGTCGTTGATAAGACAGGCACCCTGACTAAAGGCGACATAGAAATTAGTCAAACCCAGACCTTCGCTGGCTTCAATGAAACTGAAGCACTTGCGATTGCATCGGCACTCGAAGCACATGCAAACCACCCGATTGCTCGCGCATTCTCTGGGTTTGGTCAAGAAAACGTTACCGTAAGCGATGTTCAAAACATCATTGGTTCTGGTATTCAAGGTGTATGGAACAACAAGACGGTAAAAATTGGTAGTGCCACCTTTGTGGTCGGTGAAAATCGCGATGAAAGCAACGCTGTGTATCTTTCTGTAGCCGAAGAGCACGTTGCAACCTTCTATTACCGCGACCCCATTCGTAAAGAGAGTAAAGCGTTCATTCAACGCTTTGCAGACGCCGGTATCAAAACAACCTTGTTGACAGGCGACTCACTTCAAAATGCGCAGCCTGTTGCGAATGAAATGGGTATTGACCATGTGATCGCATCGGCAAAACCAGAAGACAAACTCGCGTATCTTAAAGGGCTAGATAAAAACGACATCACCATGATGGTTGGTGACGGTATCAATGATGCACCGACTCTAGCTGGAGCTCATCTATCCGTGGCGATGGGCGGTGGTACGGATGTCGCTAAAGCTTCTGCAGATATGACGCTGCTTGGTGACAACTTAGAGAAGCTTTTAGAGGCTAGATTGCTTGCAATACGTACAAGAAAAATAATCAGAGAAAACTTGGCTTGGTCTTTGGGCTACAACCTGCTAATTTTGCCACTAGCAGTTGCAGGCTTAGTCGCTCCGTACGTTGCTGTAGTGGGTATGTCAGCAAGCTCTATTATTGTTGTATCCAATTCGTTGCGATTGCTTAAAGAGAAGTAAGTGAGAGATCAAACATGGAAAGTCTTTACATATTAATCCCTATCGCCATTGTATTGGTCTGTGTCGCCGTTGCCATCTTCCTTTGGGCCGTTCGTAGTGATCAGTTCGAAGATCTAGAGCGACAAGGTCACAACATTCTTCTTGATGAAGACGAAAAACCAAATAACAAAAAACAATAGCGTTACTCTATGAGTCCAGATTTTATTGGCGCGTTCATGATCGGTCTCGTTGGGGCCGGTCATTGTATGGGAATGTGTGGCGGTATCGCCTCGTTACTCTCCATGGGCGCACCGAACAACAAACCATCTTCTTCTATCCCTCTGTTCTATAACTTTGGCAGGCTTTCCAGCTACGCTTTGATTGGCGCTATTGTTGGTGGTGCTATATCAGGCCTTTCAGAATTGAGCGGTTTAACCCAATCTCTCGCTTGGCTTCGATTTGTCGCTGCAATTTTCATGATCTTAGTTGCGCTCTACATTGCCAAATGGTGGCAAGGACTGCTTGTGGTTGAAAAAGCAGGTCAGTATATCTGGAAGTTTATCTCTCCTGCAGGCAAGCGTCTGTTGCCGCTAAAACATCCGACGCATGCGTTCCCATTTGGTTTCATTTGGGGATGGTTACCATGTGGCTTAGTTTACTCAGCACTCACATGGTCTGCTGTTTCAGGGAGCGCATTGAACGGTGGATTAATCATGTTGGCATTTGGTTTGGGTACTCTGCCCTCGATGCTCGCGATCGGATACGGTGCCACTCATTTTCAGAAACTGCAAAAGTCGTTAATATTTAGAAACATCTCAGCATTAATCCTCATAACTTATGGCGTGTATACTGCCGCCGGAGCGATGCGAATGCTTGGTTTCATATAATATGAAAGTCGTTTTCGATAATTTTTTTGCTACCCTTTAGAAGTAAGCAGTGATAAAATATTGATGTATATCAAATAGTGAAAGGTTGTTATGATTTCTGAAAAACCTGCAACAAAGCGTATCCAATCAGGCGGTTGCGCGATTCATTGCCAAGATTGTAGCATTAGCCAACTGTGTATTCCGTTTACTCTTAACGAGTCTGAATTGGATCAGTTGGATCAAATCATCGAGCGTAAAAAGCCAATCCAAAAAGGCCAAGAGCTTTTTAAAGCAGGTGATGAGCTAAAATCTCTGTACGCTATCCGCTCTGGTACTATCAAGAGCTACACCATTACAGAACAAGGCGATGAGCAAATCACTGCGTTTCACTTAGCGGGTGACCTTGTAGGTTTTGACGCAATCACAGGCGATCTACACCCTAGCTTTGCTCAAGCACTTGAAACATCAATGGTTTGTGAGATTCCTTACGAAATCCTTGATGACCTATCAGGAAAAATGCCTAAACTTCGCCAACAGATCATGCGTCTGATGAGTAACGAAATTAAAGGCGACCAAGAGATGATCCTTCTGCTTTCTAAAAAGAACGCTGAAGAGCGTCTTGCGGCTTTCCTATACAACCTATCGACACGTTTCTCTCAACGTGGCTTTAGCCCAAGAGAATTCCGCCTAACCATGACTCGTGGTGACATCGGTAACTACCTTGGCTTGACGGTTGAGACCATCAGTCGCCTACTTGGCCGCTTCCAGAAATCTGAAATTCTGAGCGTAAAAGGTAAGTACATCACCATCTTAGACCATGATGCATTGATGGAACTTGCAGGCGTCAGCAAAGACTAATTTGCCCTATCAATTGATGTAGCTCGAAAATGAGCTACATCATATTTCTTCTAAAATCCCTTCGAAAGTCCTCAAATTCTTCCTCAAACTGAGCTACAGTAAAAATGTACCTTGTGTACTCCAATATACTGATTTACCTTATATTCGGTATTTGGTTTTACAAAAAAAATGGGCTTAGATATGAGTATATACAGTAAGATCCTTGTTGTTGCTGACATCAATAATGATGAGCAGCCAGCACTTGCAAGAGCAGTTCAACTCGCTCGAAAAAGTGTATCCAGAAGCCGAATCACTTTCTTTCTGTCAATCTACGATTTTTCGTATGACATGACCTCAATGCTGTCGGTCGATGAAAGAGATGCTATGCGTCGCGGTGTTATCCACCAACGTGAACAATGGATGCGTAAGATAGCCCAACCGTATTTAGACGATAGCTTCGACTTTGATGTTTGTGTTGTTTGGCATAATCGCCCTTATGAAGCGATCATTGCTGAAGTCTTTGCTGGCGGTCACGACATCGTTGTTAAGGGAACGCGTAAACACGATGTTCTAGAATCCGTCATTTTCACACCTACAGATTGGCATTTGTTGCGTAAGTGCCCTATCCCTGTGCTTCTAATTAAGAACTCCGATTGGCCAGAGCACGCGAAGATTCTCGCGTCTGTTCATGTTGGCTCGGAAAACCCAACGCACATTGATTTGAACGATTCAATGGTCGAGCGCCTTAAAGAAATCACCAATCGTCTCGATGCTGAACCGTATCTCGTTAATGCCTATCCGGTTACTCCGGCGAATATTACGATTGAATTGCCTGAGTTTGACCCAACAACGTACACAGATGCTGTTCGCGGGCATCATCTAACCGCAATGAAAGCACTTCGCCAAAAACACGGTTTGGATGAAGAGCAAACAATCGTTGAACAAGGTCTACCAGAAGACATCATCCCTGCAACGGCAGAAAAGCTAAATGCAGCAATGGTTATTCTTGGTACGACTGGTCGTACGGGGCTTTCTGCGGTGTTTATTGGTAACACAGCTGAGCATGTGATTGATAAAATCAATTGCGACGTACTGGCATTAAAACCAAACGGTTACATCAGTCCGCTCGATCCGAATACAGCGACATAACAGCGCTCGTTTTTGAAATAATATAGAAATGAAAATCCCCCAGTTGTTGGGGGATTTTTTTATTCTGTTCACGGCCCTAAGCACGCAAATTAAAAAGGAGGCAAATTTAGCCTCCTCTTTTCGAATTAGATGTTGGTTACATCGATAAACATTGATTCGTCGATGTTTGTCGAAGAAACTACAGCTTCACTGAATTCGTATTCTTCGCGATTTCCTTCACGGTCCAGTGGAAGGTTTTCAAAGTCGAACAATTCACGGTCAGCAAGCTGGCTTGGGCTTACGTTCTGGATTGACTTGAAGATAGCTTCTACGCGACCAGGTGTTTTCTTATCCCAATCGATCAACATTGCTTTAATCGATTGACGTTGAAGGTTCTCTTGAGAGCCACACAGGTTACAAGGAATGATTGGGAACTCTTTGTGCTCTGCGTATTTGATCAGGTCTTTCTCACGACAGTAAGTCAACGGACGAATAACAACGTTACGGCCATCGTCTGAACGAAGCTTTGGAGGCATCGCTTTAAGGCGTGAGCCATGGAACATGTTCAAGAACATAGTCTCAACAATGTCATCCATGTGGTGACCAAGTGCAAGTTTCGTCGCGCCGATCTTCTCAGCGAAAGAGTAAAGCGTACCACGGCGAAGACGCGAACAAAGGCCGCAAGTCGTTTTGCCTTCTGGCACTTTTTCTTTAACCACTGAGTAAGTGTCCTTGTCTACGATGTAGTAAGGAATGTTCAATGTTTCAAAGTAATCTGGAAGAATGTGCTCAGGGAAACCTGGCTGCTTCTGGTCAAGGTTAACCGCAACCACTTCAAACTTGATTGGTGCTGCCTTTTGTAGATTCAACAGGATATCAAGCATCGCAAATGAATCTTTACCACCACTAATACATGCCATCACAACATCGCCTTCTTCGATCATGTTGTAATCAGTAATGGCATTTCCAACATTTCTTCTTAGACGCTTCTGAAGTTTGTTGAATTCTAGGGTTTCTTTTCTTGTATCTACTTGGTTCATTGCGGGCTCTCACATCGCCGATAAATCGACTAGGGCTTCCTAACATGGATTTCTATGGGGCGTGGATTATACGAGCTTTTTACGCAGGATTAAATGTTTGTGTGACCGAGTCGTCAATAAATGCACTCTAAAACAGCGCGATGGGCAATAAAAATAAAAAAAAGAGCCGCAATTGCAGCTCTTCAAAAATCAAATCACGATTACTTTTTCGCGTTTGGCAGATAAGGTAGGACACGAGTCGTTGGCTGAGGCAAAGTCATATGACCTCCTACGCCAATGTCACTCAAAGCCACCTGAACTTTACCATTCACAATGGCTTTTTCTGTGCCATCGGAGAATGTGATAGTGTCATTCAAGTTATCCGCAAATTCCATAGTCACACCTTGTACCTCTGGAGTGAACCAACCTGCAAACATACCGCCTAGATCTTCAAGTAACGCCTGCATTTGTGGCATCAAAGGCGTAAGTTGTTCGTAAGATACGTTACCCTGTAATGGCTCTTTGGTCATCACAACTAAAGAGTAATCACATCGTGTGTCTTTCGGCGTTTGGACGAAGACAAGTGGGTTCGCAGACTTCAAGTTCTTGTCGATCGGAATAGGAAGTTCTTTAGAAGCCGGAATCACAAACTCTTCGTAATGCTCTTCTTTTTCCATCCATGCTTTTTCTATCTCACACAGTTGCTTGGTATCTGCATCGACAAAAAAGACACCGACTTTAACGTCGTCATGACCTTCTTTGGCATTGTTCTTCAATTGTGTGTAGAGCTTAGAATACGTAAACATGTATTCTTGCGCGTGAGTTGCAGGCGATGCTAAGACCAGTACCGCACTGCCTAGTAAACTTAGGCTTAACTTCTTCATCCGATCCGTTATTTCTTCTATTGTGTCCAGTAAGCGTTATTGTGACGAATCATCGCACGTAAGTCATTAACGTAAGCGATGCCACGTTCGGAATACGCGAGCAAACCATGAGTTAGCTCTGATGCCGTCGCCACAGATAACAAATCCTTGTGTTTCCCTGCTAAGTTAGCGCGAATGGCGCGTAAATCAGCGTAAGCACGGTTGCGATTCACATTCATAAAGTAGCCGTGCACCGACTCTTGTACTGTGTCGAATTTTTCTACTTCATGCGTTTTTCCTGCCCCACGATGTGCAGGGACAATTCCGCAGCCCTTCTTATAACACCATTGACCAAACAAGTTGTTTGCTTGAGTGGCAAAACGAGAGGTTCCCCACGCAGATTCATTGGCGGCTTGGGTTAAAACCAACGCCTCAGGTAACACGTTGACACGCTTGAACATTTCATCTAACCAAGCTTGTGTCACTGTACCTTCTTGCAATGGGTAAGAGTAAAGCGAAGCCAAACGTTCAGCGTAAGAAGTTTGCTCAGCGCTCACCTCGCCGATTTTTAAAGACGTTAGGAATGCACGTTCTTTCTCGATTCGTTGATTTTCTAACGCTATTTTCGGTCGAAGGAAGTCGAAGAACGCTGTCTTCTTATCTTTCGTGTCCTTAATCGAGTTGAAATCAGGAATGTCACCAATATAAGGGAGGTTAGACAAGTCTGGGTGTGTTACCGGGCCGTGCACTACCTGCGGGTCAATCGCATTGCGATATTCGCGGTCGTAGTGCAAATATGGTCCTACAGAAACAAAAGTGGCGGCTATTGTGATAGCCGCCACTCGTAAACTCATTGATTTTAAAGATTTAGGCATCAAACACCTGAGAGTTACCATCGTGATCGTTATCATTTTGCTGTGTCGCTACGATCTTTAACTTGATACCAAACATTTCGCGGTACAGGATTCCCTTCAAATGGAAGAAGAACGGTAGCACGAAGATCAAGCCAATTCCGTAGAACATTGCAGCAACAATAAACATCAACATCACGCCTAAGTAAAGCCCTGCGACGACAAAAAGCTTCTTGTTGATTGCACGAAGTGACAAAAGAAGTGACTGCATTGGCGGCACTCTTTTCTCACAAATCAATAAGATAGAATGACTAAACGCTAAAGAAAGATACAGAGACAGCAATGGGAAAATCATTCCCGCTACACCCTGCATCATCAAGCTAAACAGCGTTGCTAGAATCACTGGTACCGTAAACTGAAGACCTTTGCCCACATGACGGATCTTGGTTCGCAACCCAGCAACGTGGCTCATCGCCATTAAGCTGATACCAGCATAAATCGGCGCGCTGATCACTTCGTAACTAAAGTTAGCCACATAAATAGCAGAAACGATGTCAGTGGTGAAAGATTCTGGGTCTTGAATAGCATCAAGGATTACGCCTGGATCACCCAGTTGAAGTTGCAGTGCGATATAGAAGATACCCAACTGTACGAAAAGCAAAAGAATAATCGCAGGTGAGAAGGACAAAAACTGTTGAATGGTGGTGCGCCAAGCTTCACTAAAAACGGCTGCTGCTTTTAGTTCATACTTGCCAGAAAGAGCTCGCTCTACACTCCCTCCAAGATTGAAATCTTTCTCAAAATCGTTGTTCATATTTAATCCAAGGCTAACTTGTAAGATTTTTTCTGGAAAACCAGTTAATTAATAAGGGCGTCATTATAAAGAAATCTTTCCACGTCTAAAATCATAAGTCGGCCTCAATACTTGCAAAATCTGCTATTTGGTCGATAATTAACCACTCGCAAATCCATGAAATTGAAAACATTTGCTGAAGAAATTAATGCCTTGCTTACGTATAGCGGAAAATTGAATACCCCCATAAAAACAGTATGGTAAGGAATGTTTACTTTTGCCTGCAAAATTTTTTCTGTTTCAAGATAAGAAAATGCTTTGATTTCACAATTTTGGTGATTATGATGCGCGCCTCAAAAGTGAATGACTAATGTCACATCAATTGGTCGAAACCCAATTTGAACGTGGGAGAAATACAGACGTTGAACGCTAAACAGCAAGCAGGAAAGCCAGTAGTTCGTCTATCTGGTATTAGCAAAAGTTTCGATGGCAAGGAAATCATCGGTAATTTAAATCTGGATGTTAATCATGGTGAGTTTCTGACGATTCTTGGTCCTTCTGGTTGTGGTAAAACAACAGTTTTACGCATGATCGCGGGCTTTGAGACGGCAGATAACGGTCAAATCGTATTAGATGACCAAGATGTAACACAGGTTCCTGCAGAGCAAAGGCACGTCAACACGGTATTTCAGAGTTACGCACTCTTCCCTCATATGACCGTATTTGAAAACGTTGCTTTTGGTCTTCGCATGCAGAAAACACCTGCTGCAGAGATCGAGCCACGAGTTATGGATGCGCTACGCATGGTTCGCCTAGAAAAAATGGCACAGCGTAAGCCTCACCAACTTTCTGGTGGTCAACAACAACGTATCGCCATTGCGCGTGCAGTTGTGAATAAGCCAAAAGTACTGCTGCTAGATGAATCTCTATCTGCACTTGATTACAAACTACGTAAGCAAATGCAAATCGAGCTTAAACAGCTTCAGCGTCAGCTTGGTATTACCTTTATCTTCGTTACGCACGATCAGGAAGAAGCCCTATCGATGTCTGACCGCATTATTGTTATGCGCGACGGTGTTATCGAGCAAGATGGCTCTCCACGTGAGATCTACGAAGAACCTAAGAACCTATTTGTTGCTCGCTTTATCGGTGAGATCAACGTATTCAACGCAACCATGCTAGATCGTATCGACGAGAAACGTATTCGTGCAGAGATTGAAGGTGTTGAATCCGTTGTTTACTACGATCAAGAAGCACAAGCCGGTGACAAACTACAAGTACTACTTCGCCCAGAAGACTTACGAATCGAAGAGATCAAAGAGTCTGAAGAAAAAGGCATCGTAGGTCACGTAACTGAGCGTACCTATAAAGGTATGACGCTTGATTCTGTTATCCAATTGGATTCAGGCATGCGCGTGATGGTAAGCGAATTCTTTAACGAAGATGATCCAGATGTGGACCACTCTCTCGGCCAGAAAGTCGCTATTACTTGGGTTGAGAGCTGGGAGGTAGTACTAAATGATAAGCAAGAAGCTTAATCTTCAGAACGCGATCATTACCCTAATCGTTGGTTGGTTAACACTGTTTGTGTTAGTACCAAACCTAATGATTATCGGTACAAGTTTCTTGACGCGTGATGAAGCGAACCTCATTGAATTAACGTTTACGTTCGACAACTATCTTCGCCTACTTGATCCTTTGTACGCAAAGGTGCTGATGCACTCTTTCTACATGGCGATCATCGCAACATTGTTGTGTTTGGTGATTGGTTATCCATTTGCTTACATCGTAGCGAAAATGCCTGAAAAATGGCGTCCGTTCATGTTGTTCTTGGTGATTGTACCGTTCTGGACTAACTCTCTTATCCGTACTTACGGCCTGAAGATTGTTCTAGGTACTCAAGGCATTTTGAACAAGTCGTTGATGGCGATGGAAATCATCGATAAGCCGATGCGTTTAATGTATACCGAAACAGCAGTAATGATTGGTCTTGTGTACATCTTACTTCCATTTATGATTTTGCCGCTTTACTCAGCAATCGAGAAGTTAGACAACACATACATTGAGGCAGCAAAAGACCTTGGTGCGAACAAGTTTCAAACCATTACACGCGTTATTCTACCTCTGACAATGCCTGGCATTATCGGTGGCTGTTTGTTGGTTCTGTTACCTGCACTAGGTATGTTCTACATCTCTGACCTTCTTGGCGGTGCGAAGAACCTACTGATCGGTAACGTAATTAAGAGCCAAGTATTGAACGCTCGTGACTGGCCATTTGGTGCTGCGACCAGTATCGCCCTCACCTTCGCAATGGCTGTGATGCTTTACGCTTACTACAGAGCAGGCAAACTATTGAATAAGAAAGTGGAGCTAGACTAATGGGACGCACAGTTAGATTTAGCTTTATGGCGCTGGTATATGCATTTTTGTATCTACCAATCATCGTCTTAATTGTTAACTCATTTAATGCCAACAAATTTGGTATGAAATGGGGCGGTTTCACCACGAAATGGTACGAAACTTTAGTAAATAACGACAGCCTAATGCAGGCTGCATGGCATTCATTGAACGTAGCGGTATTCTCAGCGACAGCAGCAACCATTATTGGTAGCTTGACGGCTGTTGCCCTATTCCGTTACTCGTTCAAAGGTAAAGGCGCGGTAAACGGCATGCTGTTTGTCGTAATGATGTCTCCAGATATTGTAATGGCGATTTCATTACTTGCTCTGTTCCTAGTATTGGGCGCACAGCTTGGCTTCTTTACTCTATTGATTGCTCACATCACCTTCTGTCTACCATTCGTTGTAGTAACAGTGTACAGCCGCTTAAATGGCTTTGATGTGAAAATGTTGGAAGCTGCTAAAGACCTTGGTGCAAGCGAATGGGTAATCTTGAAACAGATCATCCTTCCTCTTGCTAAACCAGCGGTTGCTGCAGGTTGGCTACTGAGCTTTACCCTGTCTTTGGACGACGTAATTATCAGCTCGTTTGTAACAGGTCCAACTTACGAAATCTTGCCATTGAAGATTTACTCAATGGTTAAGGTGGGCATTTCACCGGAAGTGAACGCCCTAGCAACGGTGATGTTGATTGTTTCTTTGGTCTTGGTAGTAATTTCTCAGTTGCTAGCAAGAGAAAAAGTGAAGTAGAATCCGCACCCGTTAACATCACGAAACAGAATGGTTACATGCCATTCTGTTTTTCTATCTATCGTCCAAAATTGGACAACGTTTGGTTTGGAGCTAACGTCAATGAAAAAATGGGCTACTCTATTAGCTGGTAGTGCATGTGCGCTTTCTCTGTTCACTGGTACAGCGGCAGCGGATGATAAAGAATTAGTATTTATGAACTGGGGTCCTTACATCAACAGTAATATCCTAGAGCAATTTACTAAAGAAACTGGCATCAAAGTGATCTACTCGACTTACGAGTCGAACGAAACTTTGTATGCAAAGCTAAAAACTCATAACCAAGGTTATGATCTAGTAGTACCTTCAACGTACTTCGTAGCGAAGATGCGTGATGAAGGCATGCTACAAAAGATCGATAAGACTAAGCTGAAAAACTTCGGCAACCTAGATAAAAACTACCTAGACAAGCCTTACGATCCAAATAACGACTACTCTATTCCACACGTTGTTGCGATTACAGGTCTAGCGGTTAACGCAGATATGTACGATCCAAACGACTTCCAAAGCTGGGCTGACCTATGGAAGCCTGAACTTGAAGGTCAAGTAATGCTGATGGACGACACTCGTGAAGTGTTCCACATTGCACTACGCAAACTGGGTTACTCTGGTAACTCTACGGATCCAAAACAAATCGATGAAGCATACGCAGAGCTACAAAAGCTAATGCCAAACGTTCTAGTATTTAACTCTGACAACCCAGGCGCACCATACATGTCTGGCGAAGTCGGCGTTGGTATGCTTTGGAACGGTAGCGCAGCAGCTGCTCAAAACGAAGGTATGAACCTGAAACTTGTATTCCCTAAAGAAGGCGGTATCGGTTGGGTTGATAACTTCGCAATCTCTTCTGGTGCGAAGAACGTAGAAGCAGCTCACAAGATGATCGACTTCCTACTACGTCCAGAAATCGCAGAGCAAATCTCAGCGGATACGGGTTACCTAACGGCGGTTGCAGAATCTAACGCTAAATTCAAAGACGTTGCACCACTGTTCCCTTCTCAAGAAGACCTTGACCGCGTTGAATGGCAAGACTCTGTTGGCGACATGACAGTGAAGTACGAAGACTACTTCCTAAAGCTAAAAGCGGGTCAATAATCTGATCTTGCTTAATAAGCCATCTACTAAATGAAAATAGGCAGCAATACGCTGCCTATTTTTGTAATTGACTGATATAATTGTATGTTGCTAGGTTTATTTGACTCGAGTTCAAGCATTACTGCCTATTTGGGTCGTAATGTTGGTTTTCGTCGCTCAAATAAACAGGATTGTGCTTATCGCAATTTGGCTCAAACCAATATCTGTTACTAGTATTGATTTGTCCTGTTGCTGAACAAAACGGAAATAAAATGAAAAGTAAATTCTACGCAAGCGCACTGTGTGCGGCGACGCTAATCGCTACCCCTGCAATGGCTGCTGATCAAGAACTGTATTTCTACAACTGGTCGGAATACATTCCAAACGAAGTTCTTGAAGACTTTACAAAAGAAACCGGCATCAAAGTTATCTACTCTACGTACGAGTCTAACGAAAGCATGTACGCGAAGTTGAAAACTCAAGGTTCTGGTTACGACTTGGTAGTACCGTCTACCTATTTCGTATCTAAAATGCGTAAAGAAGGCATGCTGCAAAAGATCGACAAAGAGAAACTGTCTCACTTTGCTGATCTAGACACTAACTTCCTGAACAAGCCGTTCGACCCGAACAACAACTACTCTATCCCATACATTTGGGGTGCGACCGGTATTGGTATCAATGCTGACATGCTAGACAAGTCATCAGTTTCTAAATGGGACGATTTCTGGGATAGCAAGTGGGAAGGTCAACTAATGCTGATGGATGATTCTCGCGAAGTATTCCACATTGCATTGACTAAGCTTGGTTACTCGCCAAACACGACTAACCCAGACGAGATCAAAGCGGCTTACGAAGAGCTGAAAAAGTTAATGCCTAACGTATTGGTATTTAACTCAGACTTCCCAGCGAACCCATACCTAGCAGGTGAAGTATCACTTGGTATGCTTTGGAATGGTTCTGCTTACATGGCTCGTCAAGAAGGCGCGAACATCGACATCATCTGGCCAGAAAAAGGCACTATCTTCTGGATGGACAGCCTAGCAATTCCAGCTGGTGCGAAGAACGTTGATGCTGCTCATAAGATGATCGACTTCCTACTACGTCCTGAGAACGCAGCTAAGATTGCACTAGAGATTGGTTACCCTACTCCAGTGAAAACAGCGCACGACCTACTACCGAAAGAATTTGCTAACGATCCAAGCATCTTCCCACCACAAGAAGTGATGGACAGCGGTACATGGCAAGACGAAGTTGGTGAAGCAAGCGTGCTTTACGATGAGTACTTCCAAAAGCTAAAAGTAGACAACTAATCAGTCTGTCGAAATAGTTTAGAAAAGCGGCTTCGGTCGCTTTTCTTGTATCTGAAGACCCTACTTTGTATCTCAATCTATATTGCTCGAATGACAAAGCATCAGAATACAAAGTTTCAAAATACAAAAAGGCATCGAATCACTCGATGCCTTTTGTTGAATAAAGGTTCTGTCCGTTTGATTAAGCGCTGGCTTCGTTTTCCAGAGCGAGAATCTCGTCAACAAGCTTCGGTACTTCAACGCTTGCCTTACCGTAACGCTTCTCTTCAAACTCACTCTCGACAGCACTTGGCTCCAAGTTGATTTCAATCGTATGTGCACCATGCATCTTCGCATCATGTACAAAGCCTGCGGCTGGATATACAACACCAGAAGTACCGATAGAAATAAACAAATCCGCCTCTTCCAGTGCCGCATAGATCTCACCCATGCGCAGTGGCATTTCACCGAACCAAACAATGTGTGGACGCATTTGAGCCGGAATTTGGCAGCAATGGCATAACTCGCCAGTCTCAATGTCTTCTGAATGCTCGATGACTTGATTGGATTCGCTGCAACGCGCTTTGAGCAACTCACCGTGCATGTGAATGATATTAGCGCTACCGCCTCTCTCGTGCAGATTATCGATGTTTTGAGTGATGATAGTCACTTTGCCTTCCAACTGCTCTTCTAAGCGTCCTAGCGCGATATGGGCCGCATTCGGCTTGATATCTTCACCTTGTAGCTTTTTACGACGTTGGTTATAAAAGCTCTGAACCAAATCCGGATCACGCAAGAAGCCTTCCGGTGTTGCGACATCCTCGATACGGTGATTCTCCCAGAGACCATCTTGAGCTCGAAATGTTTGAATACCAGACTCAGCCGAGATGCCAGCGCCAGTAAGTACGACAATATTTCTGTATGGGAAATTCATAACCGATCCTTGTTGCTCTTTTTTATTAAGCTTAACACCGATAGAAAAACAACAATAGCTATAAGGATTAGACCATGGTCGTAAGCCTGCTGATTTGCCTCTAATTTCTGTTTAAAAACTGCTGGAAGCACTCCGTGTTTCAGGCATAAAAAAGCCCCGCGATGGCGAGGCTCTTGAGCAAAGGTTCCGTTTTACAGGTTTGGACCTGTAGACGGTCTGTGCGGCATATTGTTGCGTAGTTGGTTCATACCTTGGTACATACGTAGGAACCACACTAGAATCGCTAGCGTTGCGAACAGCATACCTACCCAAGGAATGAAGTAAGCTACCGTGTCTAGCAAGGTGCTGTGCACCCAATAGTCACTTACGCCAACCAACACACCATTCGATGTTGCCACTGTTACGATCAATACAACAAAGAACGTGAAGTACAGGAAGAAAGTACGAATCAAGCCGTAGTAATGCGAGTTCACTACATCACTGTCTTCGCCTTTATCCAAGCGGTAGCCCGCGTAAATGATTGCGATAACGCCTGAGATCAAAAACGTAAACGGGGTCAAACAACTCAGGATGTACGCAACCCAAATCCCGTTATGAGGTTTGTTCATTCGCTTTCGCTCCTTTTGGTTCCGTGTTTGCCGTATCTGTTTCGCCCATCGCTTCTTTGGATTTCACTTCTTCGTACCAAAGATCGTGGTGTTCTTTCGCCCATGTTTCGTCAACTTCACCAGTAACCATACCTTCAAGCGCACCTTCCATACCGAATAGACCGATGTAGATGTGGAAGATAAAGCCACAGATTAGAATCAGTGCCGAAATCGCGTGAACAAGGTTAGACAATTCCATATCGCGACGAGTTTGGCCAAAAATTGGGAAATCCAGAATTAAACCACTCACTGCAGCGATAGCACCAAAGAAGATCAACAACCAGTAAATCGCCTTTTCACCACCGTTCGAGAAACCAGCCGATGGGTGCGTACCTTTATGTTTACCAACCATACCGCCCATTTTCATGAACCAACGGATGTCTGTCATGTTAGGGATAGATTTGCGCCACCATTTCAGTAGAACAAACATCAGCAAGATGAAGAACAGCGGACCCATGTAGTTATGGTACTGCTTCGCCAACATGACGATGAAGCCCCAGAACTCAGTGGGTACGTACGGCTTCAAGAAGTGCTTACCGTAAACCAGCATCAAACCACTGAATGCCAGCGTTAAGAAGGTAAACGCCATGCTCCAGTGTAGTGCGCGGTCTAGTCGAGACCAGCGTTTCATCTTCTTGCCAGTACGTGGCTTGCTTAGCATCAGAGGACCGACGAATACGTAAGCCATGATAACCATTGCGATACTGCCGAAAATCGCGACAGCACCCGCAGGAGACATCCATTTCTCTTTAAGAATGTACCAAGTCTCACCCGGAGTACTGATCAGCACACCGTGTTCCGCTGATTTCGACGTGGTATAGCCTTCTTGCCCCTCTTTGACCTGACGCCAGAAGTCTGCACCTGCAAGTTGTGTCATCTCCTGTTGTACCACTGGAGAAGAGTCTTCTTGCGCAGACGCTGGCATCGCAAAGGTCAGCAGTAATGCTGTCATCATAGACAGCATTACAAGAGACGCACGTTTAAGAGTATTTAACATGTGTCTCTCCTACTTAGCTTTTGGTTGCGTCGTAAGAAAGATCGTTACCGTCTGTCCAACCTGCGTTTTTCGCACCGCGCTCAACCACACGTTGACGGAAGATGTCAGAAACTTTCTCTGCATCACCCGCTAGCAGTGCTTTTGTTGAACATAGTGACGCACACATAGGTAGCTTACCTTCAGCAATACGGTTCGCACCGTACTTCTCACGCTCTTCTAGAGAACCTGGTTCTGTGTTTGGACCACCTGCACAGAAAGTACATTTGTCCATTTTGCCACGCTCACCGAAAGATGCTTGTTTCGGGAACTGAGGCGCACCGAATGGACAAGCAAACAGACAGTAACCACAACCGATACAAAGATCTTTGTTGTGAAGAACGATGCCGTCTTCTGTGTGCTCGAAACAGTCAGCTGGACAAACCGCCATACAAGGCGCATCTGTACAGTGCATACAAGCAACAGAGATTGAGTTTTCACCTGGTTCACCGTCGTTCAGTGTTACCACGCGACGACGTTGAATGCCCCACTCAAGCGCATCATCGTTTTCGTTCTTACATGCAGTAACACAGCCGTTACACTCGATACAGCGTTTGGTGTCACATAGGAATTTCATTCGTGCCATTGTCAGACTCCTTACGCTTTACGAATGTTACATAGGGTTACTTTTGTTTCCTGCATCAAAGTAACAGGGTCGTAACCGTAAGTGGTTGCCGTGTTGGCTGCTTCACCAACAACATAAGGATCCGTACCTTCTGGGTACTTAGGACGTAGGTCTTCACCTTCGAACTTACCGCCGAAGTGGAACGGAATGAACGCCAGACCCGGTTTAACACGACGAGTTACCATCGCTTTCACCTTGATGCGGCCTTTTTCTGCACCTTCAACCCAAACGTCATCGCCATCTTTAAAGCCCAGATCGTTTGCGTCTTTCGGGTTCACTTCAACGAACATTTCTTGTTGAAGTTCAGCAAGCCATGGGTTTGAACGCGTTTCTTCACCACCACCTTCGTACTCAACCAAACGACCAGAAGTCAGGATGATTGGGTATTCGCCAGACTTGTCTTCTTTCTGGATAGACTTGTAAAGCGTTGGTACACGGAAGATTGCTTCTTTGTCGTCCCAAGTTGGGTAATCCGTTACAAGGTCACGACGAGGCGTGTATAGCGGCTCACGGTGTAGCGGCACTCGGTCTGGGAATGTCCAAACAATCGCACGCGCTTTTGCGTTACCAAACGGGATACAACCATGCTTGATTGCTACGCGTTGGATACCGCCAGACAGGTCAGTTTTCCAGTTTTTACCTTCCGCTGCTGCTTTTTCTTCAGCCGTTAGGTCGTCCCACCAACCAAGCTGTTTGATTAGCTTGTCAGAGAACTCTGGGTAACCGTCTTTGATTTCACAGCCTTTTGAGTAGCTGTCTTCAGCCAGTAGGCTTTGACCTTCGAATTCAACACCGAAACGCGTACGGAAGTTACCGCCACCTTCTGCAACCGTCTTAGACGTATCGTACAGAATGTGTGTGCCTGGGTGCTTCATCTCTGGTGTGCCCCAACATGGCCAAGGTAGACCGTAAGTCTCACCATTCACAGGACCACCCTCTGCTTCCAGAGATGTCTTGTGGAATGTGTGCCAGTTTTGTTGGTGCGCTTTTAGACGCTCTGGGCTTTGACCTGTGTAACCGATGGTCCACATGCCTTTGTTGAATTCGCGAGTGATGTCTTCAATTACTGGCTGGTTGTTCTCTACGCGTACGTTTTTGAACAGCAGATCTTCATAACCTAGCTTCTTAGTTAGCAGGTACATGATTTCGTGGTCAGGTTTAGATTCGAACAATGGTTCGATAACCTGATCACGCCACTGAAGTGAGCGGTTAGATGCTGTCACACTGCCGTGCGTTTCAAACTGAGTCGTTGCAGGAAGCAGGTAAACGCCGTCAGTACGATCGTTCATTACCGCTGCGACTGTTGGGTATGGGTCAACAATAACCATCATATCCAGCTTCTGCATCGCTTTCTTCATCTCAGGCCCACGAGTCTGAGAGTTTACTGCGTGACCCCAGTAGAACATTGCGCGGATGTTTTCACGTTGACGAATGTTATCTTTGTTTTCAAGAACACCATCCACCCAACGAGATACAGGGATACCTGCACTGTTCATTGGTTTTTGACCGCCGTAAGCGTTGTCATCGAAACGACCTTTGATCCATTCGTAATCGATTTCCCACACTTTCGACCAGTGACGCCAAGAACCTTCAGACAAGCCGTAGTAGCCAGGTAGCGTATCAGATAGTACGCCAAGGTCAGTTGCGCCCTGTACGTTATCGTGGCCACGGAAGATGTTTGCACCACCGCCTGACTTACCGATGTTACCTAGCGCAAGCTCAAGTACACAGTAAGCACGTGTGTTGTTGTTACCAGTCGTATGTTGAGTACCACCCATACACCAAACGATACAACCCGGACGGTTTTCAGAAAGTAGTTTCGCTGTTTGGTAAACTTCAGACTCAGGAACGCCAGTTACGCGCTCAACTTCTGCTGGTGTCCATTTCGCTACTTCTGCACGGATTTCATCCATACCGAATACGCGTTGACGGATGAACTCTTTATCTTCCCAGTTGTTCGCGAAGACATGCCATAGCACGCCCCAAATAAACGCAACGTCAGAACCCGGACGTAGAGATACGTAGTGATCCGATTTCGCAGCGGTACGGGTACGACGAGGATCCGCAACAACGATCTTACAGTTGTTCTTCTCTTTCGCGATCAGGATGTGCTGCATCGCAACAGGGTGCGCTTCTGCAGGGTTTGAACCAATGAACAGCATCGACTTACAGTTGTGCATGTCATTGAAAGAGTTGGTCATCGCACCGTAACCCCAAGTGTTTGCTACACCTGCTACGGTTGTTGAGTGACAGATACGCGCTTGGTGGTCAACGTTGTTGGTACCCCAAAGCGACGCCATCTTACGGAACATGTACGCTTGTTCGTTGTTGTGCTTCGCACTACCCAACCAGTAAACCGAATCTGGCCCCGACTCTTTGCGGATGTCCATCACCTTGTTGCCGATTTCTTCGATCGCTTGATCCCAAGAAAGCTTCTTCCACTTACCGTTTTCAAGCTTCATTGGGTATTTCAGACGACGCTCACCGTGACCGTGTTCGCGCAGTGCTGCACCTTTTGCACAGTGTCCACCAGCGTTGAATGGGTGGTCGAATGCAGGCTCTTGACCTGTCCATACGCCGTTTTGAACTTCAGCGTAGATACCACAACCTACAGAACAGTGAGAACAGATGGTACGTTTTACTTCTGTTTTCGCTTCTGGATCCACCGATTTAGCTTGTGCTTTCTTCATCATGCCCGGTGCAAAAAGACTTGCACCTACAACCGCACCACCAGCAGCAAGCGAGGTGTTTTTCATGAATGCACGGCGAGAAACGCCAAGCTGATTGGTTTCTTTGCTCACACTGTCGGAGCGTTTGACAAGTTTCATCCGTTATCTCCTAAAGTGTGTCGTAGTAATCGCGAATGTGTTGAGTTTCACGATACCCTTTCTTCTTCACGTCTTTTTCAGAAGGCTCAACCGTTTCTGAAGCGCTTGCCACTTTTGTTGTTCCAGCGACAACCGCACCAGCTACGGCTGCAGTCGTTAAGCCTTTCAGGAGATCCCTACGGCTTGTGTTTATTTCTTTATTATCTTTCATCATTGCTTCCTTACCTTACGGTAGATCTTTGGAGGCTATTGCCCCTCTATCGATATGACCAAGTACTGCTCGATTACTCGTAATCAGTGACGTTTTTCACATCAATTTTTAATTTGTGCTTACTGCTTTTGGTATTCACGCTAAAGCGCACTTGTTCCAGTGTTAAGAACGCCTCACACAGTTGAGCTGCTGGCTTATAAAAGTCCGCGCTCTCTGCGTTTTCTAGTTGCTGAGTGAAAGAGTTAAACCAAGGTGCGATGTGTTTGTTAAACACCGCTTGTTGAAGATCTTCTTCTTCACCCGTTAGCATCGACATCACTTCGCAAAGTGCCGCGATGTGGTCTTCCGGTTCTTTCACATTTTCATCGCGCTCGAAACCAAGCAGTTCCAAATCGTGACGAATTTCAGCCAGTGGTTTTTCCATCATTGCACCCGTCATGTGCCATGAGCCAAATGGCATCACTTCACCACGACCGATACCAATGAAAAGATCTTGGTATTCATCTTCGAGCGCTTCGCGGTTGGAATCTTTCGCCGCTTGCTGAAGCGCAATCCACGCTTTTTGCATTGCGCTTTCTGATGGTTCAACTTCTAGAGAAGTCAGGAACTCGATCATCTCTTCACTTGGTGCGCTACGGAAAAGCGCTGACAAAACCAAGTAGATCTCTGTTCTCAGTGTTTGTTCTTGTTCTCGTTGTGTATCCACTGCGAGCTCCTAGTATTTCAGTTGTTTCATTGGGTCTTCTGCCATCGACTCAAACATGTCGATCACACGGCAGTCTTCACACATCGCGATACGATTGATCGCCGCTTCATCAGAGAAATGAGAGTGACCGCGTAACTTGTTTTGTAGCATGTCGATCATAGACTGAGGTGCGAATGGCTTATGACAGCGAATACATTCCGCTGCTTTCTCTTCGTGAATCACAACCGCTTTTTGGCGCTCTTCTTTCACCCAGTTCATGCGTGGCGTTAGAGTCAGAACTTTCTCTGGACATGCCTTTTCACACAAACCACATTGAATACAATCTTGTTCAACGAATTTAAGTGATGGAGATTCACCATCGGTATGAAGTGCACGTGTCGGACAAACCGCCACACAGCTCATACACAACGTACAATCTTTGCTCTCACAAGAAACATTGCCGTAAGGCGCGTTCGCAGGCAGTTCAACAATGTTCTCAACCGGAATACGAGAAGAAGACATTGCATCCAGCGCAGTAAACAGACGCTGACGCTTGTTACCTTGAAGATCGCCAAGGGCAAGGTCGAATGGATCTGTACATAGTGTTGGAGGACCTTCACGAAGCGATTCCAAGTAAAGGATATCGATGGTCTCTTTTGCGATACCAAGTTGATCCAATAGCTCTTGCGCGATACCCACTTCGTTGTTCAGAACACGAATGATGGTTGCAGGCATAAAGCGAGAAGCCGCAAATAGTACTTGCGTCGCGCCATTAACTAGAGCAGCGAACCATGTATCGATACCGATAGAAGGAAGCTCTTCAACCACAATTGGAATCACGTTATCTGGTAGCGCTTTCAATGCCATCACGTTGTAAGTCTCGTGGCGAGAGCTACAGATAAGAACGATAGGATCCAGACCGCCCGCTTGCTCGTAGTTCGCTAACGTGCGTTCAATGAATTTTTGCGTATCTTCAGGATTAGGTAGCGCGTAGTGAATCGCTTCTGTCGGACAAGCCGTTGCACAAGTACCCACGCCCTGACATAGGTATGGGTTAATCTCGATGCGATGACCCGTTTTATCGCTGCCTTCACTTGATAGTGCGCCAGCAGGACAAGCATCCACACAACGCTCACAACCTTTTACGCCACGAGAACTGTGCGCACATAGGTCAGTATCCAGACGGAAGAATTTTGGCTTATCAAACGTGCCCATTAATGTTGGGATCTCTTCTAGCGCTTCAGCCAGTTTTGGATAACCGCGTCCTACTGGGTAGTAACCCGGAACCGGAACCTCTTCTGACATACAGCTGCTTAGACAAAGATCGAGAACAACATCGAAACAATCACTATTAATAGCGACTTTTGCTAGGTTGCTTGTTAGACCGTTATTTTCGATAAGCACTTCAAACGTGCCTAGGAAACCAGAAACCTGAACAGAGTTTGCAAAGTACAGTTCTGGATTGGTGCCTTTCTCTCCGTCTGTAGAAAGAAGTGTCAGGCTGTTCATTTGAGATAGCTGCGCGGCTGCACTCTCAATGATGGCAGTCGGTCCAACAATCAGTGTATTACCGCCACTCTCGTAGCTCACCGTTGGTGGAATAAGATTGGTCAACTCTACGGTATTCTCAAACGCATACAGACGCGCTTTACCGTTATTGGAAGTTGCTTGTTCTAATAGTTGTTTCAACATTGCTCAGTTCCATTTATACGCATGGATAGTTTCTTCCATCTTTCATTGTAGTTAGCGCAGGCGATTCTGCTGATTAACTCGTCAGTAACTACCCCTTTTAGGTAGTCCCACCCGGGTTATCACTGCCTGTTAGGCAAATAGTCTAACTTCAACAAGAATGGTAATGAGCAACAGATAGCAAATGTCGTGCCAATTAAATATCAGCTAATTTTCAATAGGTTAGCTATTTATCTTAGAAATGGTAGGGATAAAAAAACCGACTGGGACATTTTGTCTCAGCCGGTTCATTGAGCGTTTAGTCAAAATGTACCTATTCTTTGTGTGGTATATTTTGTCCCACCTCTTCAGGGGCTAGTTTTGTCTCTAGATTATCACTTTCACCAGATACTGTATTTATATCCAGTTCTTTTTGTTCTTCGGGAATTTCGGCACCTTCAGCAAGTTCTACATCAGCCGATTCAATATCACTTTCTTCATGAGATTCAGTTGATTGTGCAGTTTCTTCTGCTGGTTCTTCTTCCGTTTTTTCTTTTACCCAATCACGAAGTGTTTCAGCAACCCCTTCAGAAAGCGACTTGAGGTTACTGTAGTCATCATCGTAATCATCCAAACCATCGCGAACGTTAAACTCTTCTGACAAGAACATCTTACGCAGTGCGGCTTTCTTAACGCTCTCTGAAGCCTCAGACACTAATAGCTGCGCTACGGACATCTCTTCAGGATCAGTAGTTTCGCTTGATGTCTGTTGAGATTCAGTCTCTGTAGCAGAAGCCTCAGTAGCCAATGCTTGCGCTTCAGTGCTCAATTCTTCATGTGCTTGTGCGGTTTCTGGTTCAGTAGATTCAACAGAGTCCACGACCTTAGCGTCTGCAGGCTCGGTTGTGGTTTCTTCTAATTTACGTTTCGACCAACGGCTAAAAAAACTAGTTGCCATTTGCTCTACCCGCTCCTTTGCGTTTCTTGCGTCTTACTTCTAACAACTCACCGTGGCGCCCAATAAAGGCCTCCATCCAAGCTTGAATGGCTAACGGCATATCATTAGATAATACTAGGTTGTCGCCATCCATATACTGCGCAGCGACAGTTTGAGATGCCGTAAGCAATTGAATCGTCGGTGTATCACCAGAGTCGACATTGTCCATAACCAAGAAAAGCTTTGGCTGTTGCGAGCTCAGGTTAAAGCGGTAATCGGTGCGCTCGTCTTTGTGCAATTGCAGCAAGCACACGTGTTGAGTGTCTTCGGTTGGATTAATCTCAAATCCCGTCAGTTGCCATTGGGTCGTAACCCAAATACCGGTACTGATCTCATGCTCTACAAGATCCACACCTACCGGCCATGAATCTTCATTTTTCTCGAACTGTTTCTTATCCGACATAACTCACCCAATTTGTTCTATGTTGGCTTTAAGACAGAAAAGGACATTTTGTACTTTGCTTTCAACCATTTTAGCGGTACAAAGCAATAAACGCGCCAAATCAAACTCAAATTCTCCCCAAGATCAAAACTAGTCGATACGCAAACCGATATCTGTGTCATTACTGCGATATCGCGGTTTTTGCATTGAATTGACCTAAAGCCTCGCAATTTCTCGCATAACGGCTATTTTGGAATGAGAATTGCTTTGTAAGCAGAGTTAAGACGAATAGACCCATTAATGAGAGCGTGTATCGGCTCTCTCATTCATTAGGACATGACTGTGGTAAAACCAAACATTATTAAAACCAGTGAAAATCCCCTACAGACCATCGAAGTAGAAGTGTTTGACGAATACGGTGAGAAGCTGACTAAGCAAATCGCCTGTGAGCGCCCTCTTACGGTGATGTTGAACTGGAAGGAAGTCGTTACGCTAATGACGCTTGGCTCTCGTCCTGAAGCGCTTGTGTTGGGTTATTTAAAGAACCAGAGCTTCTTGTCTGATCCTGAAGCGATTGAATCTGTCATTATTGACTGGGAAACGCACTCAGCTGCGGTTATCACCAAAGAAAATACTGAGCACTTAGAAGGCGCGCTGAAGAAGAAGACGGTGACGTCTGGCTGTGGTCAAGGCACTATGTACGGCAACGTGATGAAGCAGCTTGAAGATTACCAAGTTCCACAAGTGCCGCTGAAGCAATCTGAAATCTACGCGGCGCTTGAAGCGTTGACGCATTACAACGATACCTACAAAAAAGCCGGCGCTGTGCATGGCTGTGCAGTGTGTAAAGGCAACGAAGTGCTGTCTTTTGTGGAAGATGTTGGTCGTCACAACGCAGTTGATACGCTAGCGGGTGAAATGTGGCTTAACCAAGAAACGGGTGAAGATAAAATTTTCTACACAACTGGTCGCCTTACATCAGAGATGGTGATTAAAGTGGCGCAGATGGGTATCCCTGTTTTGCTTTCTCGCTCGGGCGTAACTCAAATGGGTTTGGATCTGGCGAAAAAGTTTGGCATCACCACCATCGCTCGTGCGAAAGGGTTACGCTTCCAAGTCTTTACTGGTGCAGAGAAGATTGATTTTGACGTGAAAGGCAATCAATAACCTCTCACTAAGTCATCAGATGAGTTAGACTTAAACTATCATGTGGATTCACAAAGTATGTGAACTATGAACAACGATCAGCTGTGGAATTATCTACTCACCCCAAGCGGCATCATCGTTTCGATGATCATTACCTTCGGGCTCGTTGGGATATATGCTTATCTAATGAGGCAATTTAAGGATTGAACGCCACAACCTAGCGCTAGCAAAGCATTAGCGCTCACAAAGAATAGACATAAAAAAAGACCTCGCGATGAGGTCTTTTTCTTTATTCAGAAGAAGGATTAACCTTCGATACCACGAGATTTTAGGAACTCAGAGTAAGTACCTTTAAAGTCTGTGATTTTACCATCGCGGATTTCGATGATACGTGTTGCTAGCGAGTCTACGAATACACGGTCGTGCGATACGAAGAACAATGTGCCTTTGTACTGCTCTAGTGCCGTGTTCAATGATTCGATCGATTCCATATCCATGTGATTGGTTGGTTCGTCCATCAGCAGCATGTTTGGTTTGTGCATCATTAGCTTACCAAGCAGCATACGACCTTGCTCACCACCAGACAGTACTTTTACTGACTTCTTAATGTCGTCTTGGCCAAACAACATACGACCTAGGAAGCTTCGAACGACTTGCTCGTCATCGCCTTCTTGACGCCATTGACCCATCCAATCTGTTAGGTTCATGTCTTCAGCAAAATCGTGTGCGTGGTCTTGCGCGTAGTAACCGATGTTCGCGTTTTCAGACCATTTGAACTCACCAGTACGTGGTTCTAGTACACCAGCAAGTGTGTTCAGTAGGGTTGTTTTACCCACACCGTTCTCACCGATGATTGCAACGCGCTCACCCACTTCAAAAATTGCATTGAAGTTAGCAAACAGGTCGTCTTCAAAACCTTGGCTTAGGTTTTCAACAATCAGAGCGTTACGGAATAGCTCTTTAGACTGTTCAAAACGAATGAATGGGTTTTGACGGCTAGACGCTTTTACTTCGTCCAGTTTGATCTTGTCGATTTGCTTCGCACGAGATGTTGCTTGTTTTGCTTTCGATGCGTTTGCAGAGAAACGTGCAACGAACGTTTGTAGCTCAGCGATTTGTGCTTTCTTCTTCGCGTTGTCGTTTAGTAGACGTTCACGAGCTTGAGAAGCTGCAGTCATGTACTCGTCGTAGTTACCTGGGTAAACACGTAGCTCACCGTAATCCAAGTCAGCCATGTGCGTACATACTGAGTTTAGGAAGTGACGGTCGTGCGAAATGATGATCATTGTGCAGTTACGCGCGTTTAGCGTGTCTTCCAACCAACGGATAGTGTCCATATCCAAGTTGTTGGTAGGTTCGTCAAGAAGCATAACGTCTGGGTCTGCGAATAGAACCTGTGCTAGAAGCACACGAAGTTTCCAACCCGGTGCAACTTCACTCATTAGACCGAAGTGTTGCTCCATTGGGATACCTACAGCAAGAAGAAGCTCACCCGCTTTCGCTTCTGCCATGTATCCGTCCATTTCCGCGAACTGAACTTCTAGGTCAGCCACTTTCATGCCGTCTTCTTCGCTCATTTCAGCAAGTGAGTAGATACGGTCACGCTCTTGCTTCACTTCCCATAGCTCTTTATGACCCATGATTACTGTATCGATTACAGTGAATTCTTCGTACGCGAACTGGTCCTGGTTCAGTTTTGCAACGCGCTCGTTTGGATCGTAGCTTACGTTACCGCTTGTTTGTTCAAGCTCACCGCTCAGGATTTTCATAAAGGTTGATTTACCACAACCGTTAGCCCCGATTAAGCCGTAGCGGTTACCTTCGCCGAACTTAACTGAGATGTTTTCAAATAGCGGCTTAGCGCCAAATTGTTGAGTAATATTCGCTGTGGAAATCAAAACCTTTACCTTAGCAATTCAAGTTTATTGGGAAAAACCGCGCAACGTTACTGCTTAAGGCTACACACTTCAAGTTTTGTTTTTATTAATTAATGAGAAAAAGCATTCTTTAGCGGGCTGAATTTTGAGATTTGGCTAACATAAACCTTGCCATTTTTAAGGTTTACAACTCTAACCGACTCAAAACTGAGACATAAATCCGTCATGACTAACCATTGACATACCCCATGAAATTGGGTTTATAGTGCGTCCCCTTTTATCAATTCCGTACGTTATTCCTTTATTGAGCATCCGTATCTCAAAGGAAATCGCAACATCGCGCACGGTCATTGGGTAAAACTCGCATATCGCGATAAAGCAACTACACTAACTCTAACCTTATAAGTTTTAAGAGAATTTTATGCATTTCATGGCGCGCATTTTAATGCTAGTCGGTCTCGTGCTTTCTTTACCTGCTCACGCTGAGTGGGAGTACGAATTCCAACCTGAGCCTCAAATCCTCCCTGTAGCGCAAGAGATCACTCAGGAGATCAACAAGCTGCCAGAGCCTTTGTTTATGTCTGACCAAGACAAACGTAAGGTCAACCAACTGCTCAATGCAGTAATGAGTGAGCAGCGCAAACAAACCCTTATCTTTGATCAACACTTAAAGACATTCCGTGAGTCTGGTGAAGACAAAGAATGGTTTGAGACGCAATCCAGCTACCTGACGGTCAACAGTCTAGGTCAAAGCAAAGAGCGTTTATTAGAGCTGACCGACCCTATCACTCACGACAAATTGACCGGTTTTGGTCCTTATGGTGTCACGCAATTCAAGCAAGAGTGGCGTCAAACTCAGCTTAACGTTGAATACTTGGTGTTCTTCCAGATTCGTTCTTTCCAATCTCTGATTAAAGAAATTCTGATTTCACCGATTCCGGTCGTTTGGGCTGGCATCAAAGTGTTGTTTATCTACTTCGGTTTGGTGTGGTGGCTAACCAATAGCAAGCGCATCATCACCCTATTCCGCGAAACGCAGCTAGATAACGTCGCCAAACCGCCAATTTGGGTTCGTTTGATTTGGTATATCAGCCGCGCACACAGAGCCATTGCTTGGTTGATTGCGATTACGCTCTCGCTTCGAGTGCTATCAGAAATCCCAAGTTTGCAGCATTTGATCATTCTAGAAATCTTCACATGGTGGGTTCTAGGTGGCTCTATCGCGATTAGCTTTATTCTCGAGTTTACTTATCGAAACAGCCGCAGCACTAGCCAAGAGGTGATTGCCCTACGTCTTTCAACCATTCGTCGTTACGTTTGGAGCGCCATTGTTGCTGGCGTAATTCTGCAAATCTCGATTCGTACGCTGGGTAAAGGCACCATCTACTCTTGGATCTACAGCGCGCTGTTCTTCTGGTTTGTATTGGTGACGCTGTCGGTATTGCGACTATGGCGTAAAAAGGTATTTGAAGTCGCGGAGAAGCTTTCTGATCGCCCTGTTTGGGTAAACTGGTCTATCCGTCGTAAAGATACCTTGTTGCTAAGCATCATCGGTACGGCTATTTGTGCTGTGTGGATTATGCTGCACAGCTTTAAACACCGCATCGTCGCAATGTTGTCTAACTACACCATGTTCAGCCAAGCGCTGGCGTACTTATTCCGTATCGAAGTTGCCAAACAAACGGGTAATAACGGTGGTGATACCAATCTAGTAAGAATCAAAGGCGAGCAAACGTTCGAGTACATTCTCCCTGGTAGCGAAGACAGCGAGTTGGTCGATTATGCCTCTGACGAAATCAAACAACTGTCTAAATACCTACTGACAGATAGCCCTGCTGTGTGTGTGATTTCTGGTGAACGTGGCGTTGGTACAACGACCTTCCTGCGCACTATCCTGAACAAAGTGAAGAACGCCGAACCGCTTTATTTGAACTGTCCATACGCAGGTTACAGTGAGCTACTAAAAGAACTGGCTCTACAACTTGGGTTGGAAGAAGACGCGTCTGAGATTCAGGTTCTTGCGCATTTACGTAAAAGTGACACGCCTTACCTTATCGCAGTTGATAACGCCCAGCGCTTGGTTAAGCCAATGGTAGGCGGTTTAAGCGGTTTGATTAAACTGACTAACCTACTTCGCCGCTCTAAGAAGAACCACCGCGTTGTGATGGCGATTGAGAAAGCAAGCTGGCGTTTCGTCGACCGTGCTCGTGGCGAACGTTTGTTGTTTGACTGGGTGGCGTTTATGCCGCGCTGGAGTGAAAAACAACTCTCAGCGCTGTTTGATACGCGTATTAACCAAGAGATTGAGAACCCAGTAACGTTTGATGGCCTTGTCGTACCTAAGCAATGGGACCAAGAAGACATCACGGAAGAAGAACGTGCGAAACAAGGTTTCTACCGTATTCTGTGGCATTACTCTGATGGTAACCCGACAGTTGGCTTGCGCTTTTTCCGCTTGTCTCTACGTCAGGATAAAGAGACGCTACAAGTGGTGGTTCGATTATTCCACGCACCAGAGTCTCAAGAGCTAGAGAAAATGCCGAAGCCGATGCTGGCAGTGCTGCGCTCGATCGTTCAGCTTGAGGTGGCATCGCCGGAAGAGCTGTCTGAATGTACTCAGCTGAGTATTGCGGAAGTTATCGGTACTCTGCGCTACTTCCAAAGCCGCGGCTTTATTGAGTGGAGCGAAGACAAAGCTCGCGTGTCGGATCACTGGTTCCGTCACATTACCAACGTTCTCGACCGTCAACATTTATTGGTGAAATAACGATGAAAAAACTACTCACCGTATTAGCGTTATCGCTATTAAGCACCTCTGCATTGGCGACAGAAGAGATCGCGAGTGTGGACAATATCTCGCAAATCGCTAGCCTAATTCGTTGGAGCGGCGTGTTCTTCTCCATCATTGTGATTGCCTCAACGTGGCTATTGCTCAAGTTCATGAACTCGATGGTAGAGAGTATTGGTAGCCAGTTCGTACAATACCGCATGGTGCTGCAAAAGCTTCAGTCTTTCTTACAGTTCTTCATCTACTTAACCGCTGGCTCTGTCGTGTTTATGATGAGCTTCCGTATTAACGATCAAATCCTTGCTTTGATTGGTGGTACGTTAGCGGTTTCGGTTGGTTTCGCCTTGAAAGACCTAGCCGCATCCTTCATCGCGGGTATGACGGTTATGGTGGATCGCCCGTTCCAAGTTGGTGACCGCGTCACGTTCGAAGGTAACTACGGCGATATTATTGCGATTGGTTTGCGCTCTGTGCGTATGCGCACCCTAACTGATGACATCATTACGATTCCAAACAACAAGTTCTTGAGTGAAGTTGTGGTCAGCGGTAACTACGGTGCACTGGATATGCAGGTGGTGATTCCGTTTTATGTCGGCATGAATGAAGACATTACGTTAGCGCGTGACTTGATTCAGGAAGCGGCGTCTTCAAGCCGTTATATCCACCTACCTAAGCCGGTAACGGTTCTCGTCAAGCAGACCATTACGGATAACTACTTGGCAATTCAGCTAACGTGTAAGGCTTATGTGGTAGATACCGCCTACGAGAAATTGTTTGAAACCGACATTACTCTGCGTGTGATGAAAGAGTTCAAGAAGCACGGCATAAATCCACCGAAGATTGCAGTGCATACGGGTTAATTCTGCGTATTCCTCTCGCGTTTAGGGGAGGACAGATACAAAAAGGGTCAGTGATTACACTGACCCTTTTCTTTGCGCGTTGGCGAATTGGAATCGCCGGTTAAGCGATATTCGTTACCTCAAGCAATAGCTCGGCTTTCTTTGGCAGGTAGATACTGAACGTACTGCCTTTACCCCATTCCGATTCGGCTTTTAGCTCGCCGCCTGTTTGACTAAGAATACTTTGCGAAACAGAAAGCCCTAGCCCAGTACCATCGCGTTTAGTGGTATAGAATGGCGAGAAAATACGACTCAAGTTTTCTGGCTTAATACCACAACCTTCGTCGGTGACATGAATGGCTGCGCCTTTCAGTTCGCCATCTTCAATCCAATCTTCACTCACGACGGTCAACTTGCCTTTGCCGTCCATCGCGTGAATGCCATTCATCTGCAAGTTCACCAGAATCTGCAACAAGTGGTGGCGATTGATCTCGACCGAAGTATGGGCCTGTAAATCGGTGACAAACTCGATGTCACGCTTCTTAGTACCGGTTTTAACCAGCGTAATACTCTCATCGATGATTGGATTCACGTGCTGCCACGTAATTTCGTCTTGCACACCACCCTGACGGCTGTATTGCAGCAAGCTACGCGTGATATTACGAATACGGTCAATCTGGGCGTGAATGGCATCAATCTCTTCCTGAACGCGGCTTGCCTCTTCACCGAGCTCAAACTGAATCAATTCAACGTTACCCAGAATCACTGCGGTTGGGTTGTTAATCTCGTGTGCAATACCTGCAGTTAACTCACCCAGTGCGGCAAGCTTTTCGTTGACGACAAGCTTGTCACGCGTTTGGTTGAGAAGTTGAATATGAAGTTCAAGCTCTTCAGTTTTGTCTTTCAAACTCGCAGTACGTTGTTGAACTTTACCTTCCAGCTGCATAGCAGAGTTCTTCAGTTCGACTTTACGATCTTCCAAAGCGTCAAGCATGTTGTCGAACTGGCGCGCTAACTGAGCCAGCTCATGGTGTTCATCCAACCCTAATGGACCAATGCGCTTTTCTTTACCCAACTGGACAAGCTTCACGACCTTATAGATGCGCTCGATTGGACGGAATAGATCACGTGAGCCGCGATACACCATCACGCCAGAAACTAAGAGCAACATTAAGGTAATCAAGCTGATCTCAACGATATTGGTCATATACGCTTTTACAAATGGCCACATCAAGTAACCGGTGTAGAGCATACCAATGACGTTATCGTACTGGTCTTTGATTGGTTGATAAGCGGTGATGTACCAAGCATCGTAAACAAACGCGCGGTCGACCCATTGCTCGCCTTCCGCCAATACCTTGTTGTATACCTCAGAACTTACTCGTGTACCGATAGCGCGCCCCAAACGTTGGTCGCTGTCCAACGGAACGTTGGTACTGACGCGAAGATCATCCAAAAATACCGTCAGAGTCCCGACTGGACGCAGGGTGTCATGATCACTCAAATAGATAAGATCACGAATTTGATCGACCAATACCGTGCTATTGTTGAGCAGCAAACCGCCATCTAAGAAGCCAATTAAGTCATTCTGCTGGCTGTAAACTGGGATCACGGTTCGACTCACCAAGCCACGCGCTTCTACACCACCATTCTTTAGAATCGGTACTTCAGCACGTTTGGCGAGTTCGGGGTCTAGCCTTTCCAGTTCTTTTCTGTCCAGAACATCGAAGAAAGATTCGCGCTTAGTTAAATCCATAAAGCGGAATTTATTTTCCATCGAATTAACACGTTGGAAGGACAAAAAGTCCAAACCGTAACGTTTTTTCTGCGCAGTCACCCACTTTTGCAACTCCGCTTGTGGGACATTTTGGTTCACTCGGGTACGGAAGTCATAAGAGTCCGCGAACGATTTGACGTAGTTCGCCTGCTTTTGTTGCAGCAACGTAATACTGTTATTAGCAACGCCCAAACGCTCCGATACGTCTAACAACGCGTTTTGCCACGTATAGTGAATCGACCAATAGATCGTAATGCCAATAAGGGCTATCAGCGTTAGAAAGATTGGCGCAGATGTCAAAATCAACAGTCGATAACGCACCATGGTTTTGAATCGGTACGTCCATTTAGACAATCCTTTGTGTTGCTGCCAACTACTACTCGGCATAATCCTCGTCCTCAGAATCCCACTCTTTGTATTTGCGCTCTAGCGTTTTTCGTGCCACTCCTAAATCTCGAGCCGCCGCCGACTTGTTGCCTTCGTGCAAATTAACCAATTGTTGGATATGAGCTTTTTCCACTTCTTTTAATGTCCAAGTGTTTGGGTAGCCTTCACCGGAGAACTCTTTGCCCTCTTTGAAGGTTGGCAATTCTTCACTGTGTGACACGGTAATGGAGACATTAGGTAAAGCATGACCACCATTGAGTTCACGCCAGTGATGCGCCGGCGGTTTACCTAGCAAAATACAACGCTCGATAAGGTTTTTAAGTTCGCGAATGTTACCTGGCCATTCGTACTCACTCATTGCTTCCATGTCTTCATGCGCCCACTTCGGTGCTTGCATACCAAGTTCACTGGTCAGCATATTGCTGAAGTATGGAACCAGTTCAAACAAGTCAGTTTTACGCTCACGCAGAGGAGTAACTTCAATCTTCAAAACGTTTAAACGGTAGTAAAGGTCGCTACGGAAGTTACCTTTGTTGACCTCTTCCTGCAGGTTGCGGTTGGTCGCCGCGACAATACGAACATCAATGCTGATTTCACGCTCAGAACCTACCGGACGAATGGTTCGCTGCTCTAACACGCGCAACAGTGACGCTTGCATGGACAAAGGCATCTCACCGATTTCATCAAGGAATAGTGTGCCGCCATTGGCTACGCGGAAAAGGCCTTCGCGAGATTTCTTTGCGCCAGTAAAAGCCCCCGAGGTATGACCAAACAACTCACTCTCTAAAAGCTCTGGTGCAATCGCGCCACAGTTAAGTGGGACGAATGGACCTGTTCGACCACTTGCTTGGTGAATGCCTCTCGCTACCAGTTCTTTACCCGTGCCCGACTCGCCTTCTACTAATACAGACGCACGAGACGGCGCAAACTGAGTGATCAGCTGTTTGAGCTGGCGAGTTTTTTCCGAGCCGCCAATAATCTCTGAGGTGTTGTGACGCTGATAGTCGCGCTTCATCGCATATTGCATGCGCTCGTTCAAACGACGATCCATACAACGACTGACCGCTTTCAGCATCTGTTCTAGGTTGAACGGCTTGAGGATAAAGTCCGACGCACCAAGCTGCAGTGCTCGAATGGCAATTTCCAAATCCGCGTAGCCAGTCATAAAGATGACATCTGCGCGTTTGTCGTCATCTTCAAACGCCTCTTCCCATTCAATCCCTGAACGCCCCGGCAAGTTGATATCCAACAGAATCAAATCGTAGTGGCGCGAGTTACGTAGATCTTCCGCTTCTTCAATGCTGCCCGCTGTATCGACTTGCGAAAACAGTTTGCCCATAGCCTTTTTAAGGATGGCTTGCATACCGAGTTCGTCATCAACGACCAGTACTGAAAAAGCGTTGTATTGTTGGTTTGTACTAATATGGGATTGAGTAGACATATTTACCCCAGTTGGATAGGAATGGGACAGAGTGTACCAAGTTTAAACAGAGATACCCTACAAAAAGTGCGACATTTTGTACCAACGCAAATTTTTATGCAAATAAGTCCATGAATTAGCGCATAAATCAAACATTTTGAGCTTGTAAAATGTTGGCATCTTGTTTGCTATATGGAGTGTCCAAGTGACCTCAGGATGTGGGAGACATCAATGCAATACCATCGCTTCTCACTCCCTCACCCTAAGGTGGCTTGTGATTTGAGCGCTCTCTGACGCTCTGGCGACTTCTTTAGTAACCCAAGACTTAAGAAGCCAAAGAATCATTGGAAAGGAAACAACTAAAATGAAAAAAATTGCGCTGACTCTAGCTGCAACGTCAATCACTCTTGTAAGCTACTCTGCTTTTTCAGCTCAAGATGGCGAACACATTCGTCTGGCGACAACAACAAGTACTTACCATTCTGGCTTACTGGACTACCTACTTCCTCAATTTGAAAAAGACACTGGCTACAAAGTGGATATCATCGCGGCGGGCACCGGTAAAGCGCTGAAGATGGGTGAAAACGGTGACGTTGATTTGGTTATGACACACGCTCCTAAAGCAGAAGGTGTGTTTGTTGAGAACGGCTACGGCGTCCTTCCACGTAAACTGATGTACAACGACTTCGTTATCGTTGGTCCTAAAGCTGACCCAGCACAAGTAAAAGACGATGCGTCAGTACTCGACGTATTCAAAGAGATCGCAAACAAAGACGCGACTTTCATCTCTCGTGGCGATGATTCTGGTACGCACAAAAAAGAATTGGGCATCTGGGCGCAAACTAAGATGGAACCAAACTTTGGTGGCTACCGTAGCGTAGGTCAAGGCATGGGCCCTACTCTAAACATGGCGTCAGAAATGCAAGGCTACACCATGACTGACCGTGGCACTTGGTTGGCTTACCAAAACAAATTGGATCTTGCGATTCTATTCCAAGGCGACGAAAAACTGTTTAACCCGTACCAAGTGATTTTGGTTAACCCAGAGCGTTACCCAACCATCAACTACCAAGGTGCGAAGGCTTTCAGTGACTGGTTGGTGAATCCACGCGGTCAAGAGCTGATCAATGGCTTCCGTCTGAATGGTAAACAATTGTTCGTTGCGAATGCTGAGAGCAAATAACGCAATATGAATCTTGCTGATACAACACTAGAAGCCCTGCGCTTACTGGTGAATTTTGATGCAGACCTATGGGAGATCGTTGCGGTCTCCTTTAGTGTTTCTATTACGGCAATATCTTTGGTGGTATTGCCGTCTATTTTGATGTCTTTTGTCCTTGCCTACACCGACTTCCGTGGTAAGTGGTTCTTGCTGTCCATAGTGAACACCTTACAGGCGGTGCCAACAGTCGTGATTGGTTTGCTGCTGTACATGATGCTTTCAAGAGCAGGCCCTTTGGGGGATTGGCAAATGCTGTTTACGCAAAAGGCCATGATCTTAGGACAAATGATCGTCTGTTTTCCGGTTCTGGTTTCCATGATGCACGGTGCGCTTCAATCGAGTGACCGTCGCGCAGTTGAAACAGCGATTACGTTAGGTGCGTCAATACCTCGTATCGCTGCTACTATGATCTGGGAGACACGTTTTCCTTTATTGGCGGCTATCATTGCGGGATTCTCACGAATCGTCACAGAGGTAGGCTGTTCAATGATGGTTGGTGGCAACATTATGGGCGTAACCCGTAATATTCCGACTGCCATTGCTATGGAAAGCAGTAAAGGTGCTTTTGCGCAAGGAGTTGCATTAGGAATTGTATTACTATCGTTAGCGTTAGCGCTCAACTTCCTCTTATCGAGTATGAGAGGCAAAGGCTATCTAAGAACATGAAGCAAGCAATCGACTCGCCATCGACCCAATGTAAGGGTGAATTATGACTATAAAAATTACCGCCGAGCAATTGTCCATGCGCTTTAAAGAGCGTGTGCTATTCCACATCCCTGAATTGGCCATTGGTCCAAACGACGCGATTTACCTAAAGGGTGACAATGGCGTTGGTAAAACCACCCTACTCAAGATCCTTGCAGGTTTGCTCAAGCCTTCAACGGGTAAAGTGGTGGCACCGAAAGATACTTGGTTGAAGAAGTGGACGCGCCGCAATGGTCGTGTTGATGTGATTTATCTCCATCAGTCTCCTTACCTTTTTGACGGCACTGTGTATGAAAACGTCGTTTATGGAGTTAAATATCAACAAGACACGGCAAAAGATAAGCGAGCTCAAGTTATTAGTGCGCTGCGCATGGTAGGGTTAGAAACCTTAGCCGACGAACACATCTCTGTATTGTCCGGCGGAGAAAAGCAACGCGTAGCAATGGCACGAGCTTGGATCTTAAAACCATCGATTTTGTTGATGGATGAACCAAGTGCCTCTCTCGACCAAGAGTCGATTGAACGTCTGGTTATCATGGCAAAAGATCTGCTTGATCGCGGTTCTAGTATTGTTGTGACTAGCCACCAAGCGAACGCGTTGACGGATTTATGTAAAAAACAGTGGTGGATTAAAGACAAGACTTTGGTAGAGTCTCCACTCTTGTATGTCATACCAAAAGAAACATCCCAAGAGAACGCATATGCTTCAGCCAACACAAACTAGTTGGGTCATTTTGGCTGGTGGTCAAGCCAGCCGTATGGGTGGAAAAGACAAAGGTCTGATCGAACTGAATCAGAAGCCACTCATCGAACACGTTATCGAACGTTTATCTCCGCAAACACCACGCATTCTAATCAATGCGAACCGAAACCAAGACGCCTACCGTGCGTTTGGTTTCGTCTTCAGCGATCAATTTAAAGATTTCCCAGGTCCGATGGGCGGTATCCACGCGGGCCTAGTTCATGCAGAAACCGATTGGGTTGGCTTCGTCCCTTGCGACAGCCCACAAATCAACACTGATCTTGTTGAACGTTTTTGCAATGCAGCAAAAGAAGACACCGATATTTTGGTTGCTCATGATGGCGACCACCAGCAACCCGTCTTCACGCTTTACCACAAGCGCGTACTGCCAAAGCTGACCGCGTTTTTAGAACGTGGCGATCGTAAGATCATCCTACTCTACAAAGAGTGCAACACCAGTTACGTTGACTTTAGCGACTCACCAAACTGTTTCGTCAACTTAAATACGCCTGAAGAATTGGCGCAATTTGGACAACTCGAATCATGAAACACACGCTAAACATCCCTATTCTTGGTTTTGCTGCCTACTCTGGCACGGGCAAAACTACGCTACTTGAAGCATTGCTACCAAAGTTGACCGAAGCAGGTTTACGCATCGGTATGCTAAAGCACGCACACCATAACTTCGATGTCGACCAACCGGGCAAAGACAGCCATCGCCTACGTAAAGCGGGCGCATCGCAAATGCTGATCTCTTCTCGTAACCGCTTCGCACTGATGACAGAAACACCAGAGTCAGAATCTGAGTTTGATTACCTACTGACACGTTTCGATGAAGACAAGCTAGACGTGGTTCTAGTGGAAGGCTGCAAAAACATTGCCTTTCCAAAGATCGAATTGCACCGTGAAGAAGTCGGCAAGCCTTGGCTTCATCCAAACGATGAAAACATCATCGCGATTGCTTCAGACAGCGGCGAATTGGACTCTGAACTGCCACAAATGAACATCAACGATCTTGAAGCGATTGCCCAGTTCGTTATTCAGTATGTTCAAGAAGCGAAAGCACCAATGAGTAAAGAGAAAGAAGCCGCTTGCTGCGATACCCTTTCTCCAGCTTTCCTTTCTGTGGTTCTGGGACAAGAAAAAATCCTATCTTTGGTGAACACGGTTGCTGAAACCGAAGCATGCAAGATTGAAGACGCGTATGGTCGTGTACTTGCAGATCACGTGGTGTCACCAGTGAATGTTCCGCAATACACAAACTCAGCGATGGACGGTTACGCGATTCGCGGTGATGACGTCGAGCGTGAAAGCTACCAAGTGGTTGCTGAAGTGATGGCGGGTCATGCTTACGATCAGCCTTTAGAAGTTGGTCAAGCGGTTAAGATCATGACGGGCGCCCCAACACCTATCAATGGTGATACTGTTGTTATGCGTGAACAAGCTTCCCAAGATGGCGATACAGTCACGTTCAATGGCGCGAGCATCAAAACTGGTCAAAACGTTCGCCAAGCGGGGGAAGACTTAGCAATTGGTAGCGATGTGTTTACTGCGGGTACTCGCCTAGCCTCTCCTGAGATGGGTATGATCGCTTCTCTTGGCTTTGGCGAAGCGAACGTGTTCCGCAAGTTGAAAGTTGCAGTGTTCTCTACCGGTGACGAAGTTCAAGCGCCAGGCACAGAACAGAAAGCGAATTCAATCTACGATTCAAACCGTTTCACCATCATGGGCATGTTAGAGAAACTAGGTTGCGAGATCTTGGATTTCGGTATCCTAGAAGATAACGAGCAGTTGATGATTGAAGCGCTCGAAAATGCTTCTGCGCAAGCCGACGTAGTCATGACTTCTGGCGGCGTTTCCGTTGGCGATGCAGATTACATTAAGCTGGCATTGGATAAGCTGGGGCAAATTGATTTCTGGCGTATCAACATGCGCCCTGGTCGTCCGCTTGCGTTTGGTCAAATCAACGATAAGCCTTTCTTTGGTTTGCCGGGTAACCCTGTGGCTGTGATGGTTTCATTCATCAACTTTGTTGAGCCTGCTCTGCGTAAGATGCAAGGTGAACAAGGTTGGAAGCCACTTAAAGTCAGTGCCATTGCGACAGAAAATCTGCGCTCTCGCCAAGGTCGTACCGAGTTTAGCCGTGGTATCTACGAACTAGACGAAACAGGTCGCCTATCCGTTCGCACAACAGGAAAACAAGGCTCTGGCATTCTGCGCTCAATGAGTGAGGCAAACTGTTTGATCGAAATCTCCCCTGCTGTTGATACAGTAAAAGCGGGAGAAAGCGTGACAATTATCCCACTTCAAGGCAGAATCTAGGCCGATTCAGAATTCAAAGGTCAGCGTGTCTGACCTTTTTATTGATAACAGAAAAATTTTTCAGAGAGACAGCTATGGCTCGCACCATTCTTTACACTTACAAAGACCAAGACAAAGAACTGACGTTCTCATACCAGCAACACCGCAACATTCAAGAAGCAGTTGCAGAGGCGGAAGGTATCGATATCACTGAGTACCTAAAGATGGAGCAGCAAATCGAAGCAGTATCTGACACCAAGGCAGTGCGCAACTACCGCGATAATCATTTCAGAAAACTTGGCTTTAGCAAAATCACCCTAGCTCAAAAAGAAAACTTGGGCGTAGGCAAAAAGAAAAAATAAGCCAAGCTATACAGACCAAAACAAAAAACTCGCGATTCGTCGCGAGTTTTTTTATGCATGCAATCTAAAGACAACACACTATAGCTGAGGCTCTACAATCACGAACTGATTGGTTCCCGCAATTGGCGCATACCAGTCACTGCCTTGAACGTAGAAAGTCGCCCCATTAACAGTCACCGCGGTTGCTTCATTCGGCAATACATCGACTATCTTACCTGCAGCCCCCTTATTTGTTACGACAGTGGCACTCGCTGTATTCACTTCACTCTGTACAGATACCGGTGGTTGCTCCACGTAAATATACTGATCGCCACTTCGCTTGTAATAGACATTATCAACGACGGCATAAGTGATCCCCGCAATCACTAGGTAAGTCGCGGTTCTCGGAATTTTATTGTAATGGTATACACGATGAACTGGCGCTTTATAAACGGGACGGAAAACAGGCTTTACCACCACTATCTTCTTCCCATGCTTTGGTGGCTTAGGTGCTGGTGGCTTGGCAAACGTCGGTGAAACCATACCAACTAAGGCGATGCTAAGAACGCCATAGCGTAATTTTGATGAGTTGAACATCTTCATTCCTACTGTTCGTGGAAGCAATACAGACAGCTTATCAACCGTGAGTTCAAGGGACGTAAACGAAGCGTAAAGCTGGGTAAAGATGGCAGCTCAGTTATACAAAGCAGCAGTATGGAGCGACAAATACAAAAAAGCCTCGTTTCACCTTAAACGGAAACGAGGCTTTCAATGTTGGTCTTATGTGTTTTGGCTTACCGAAAACTCAGACGACTATTTGATGTTTAGGAACGCAGCACCACGTACGCCGCCTGAATCACCGTGTTTTGCTTTGATGATCTTCGGACATTTCGCGACAGAAAGCAGGTACTTAGGAATGCGTTTTGGCATCTCTTCGTAAATCAGTTCGAAGTTAGATAGACCGCCGCCTAGTACAACAACGTGTGGATCAGTCGCAGTAAACAGGTTCGCGAAACAGATTGCTAGAAGCTCCATAAAGCGCTCAACGTGCTCAACCGCTTTTGCTTCGCCTTCTGCGTGTGACTTAATGATATCGATCGCTTTCTTCTCTTCGCCGTAGTAATGCGCGTAAAGAAGCTCGAAACCACGACCAGATAGATAGCTATCTAGACAACCTTTCTTTTCACAACCACAACCTAGTAGAGGTGCGTTGTCGCCTAGGTGGAACCATGCATCGATAGGAAGACGTGTGTGGCCTACCTCACCCGCTACGTGGTTACGACCAGAGAATACTTTACCTTCGTAGATGAAGCCGCCACCAAAACCAGTACCAAGGATCAAACCTAGTACAGATGGTTCATCTTGAAGGTCTTCATCCCATGCTTCAGAAAGCGCGAAACAGTTTGCATCGTTTTCAATTTTTACGCTGCGACCGATTTTAGCTTCAAGATCAGCACGAAGTGGTTTGCCTTTTGCTGCAGGTACGTTAACCGTTAGTACAGTTGCATCATCAGCATCTTCCATCCCAGGAAGGCCAAGACCAATCGTACCTTCACAACCAAATTCCGCATCGTATTTGTTAACCAGACCTGCGATAGTTTCTACTAGCAAATCGTAGTTGTCTGTTGGTGTTGGTACACGTTCAGTTGCTACACGCTCAAGTTTTTCGTTAAACGCACCAAACTCAATTTTAGTGCCACCGACATCAAAGCCGTAATACATGCAATTCTCTCCTAAAAAGCTCAAACGACTCCCAAAAAATGCTGGAGTCAAAAAAGATAAACTCCGAGCATTATCCATATCTGTACGCCTGCAAACCGTGACCGAATGCAGATTTATCCCCTCATCGAAGCCAGTTGAACAACAAGCCATCAACAAAAGTTCATTCCTTAGAGTTAGCTCTCGATTTTAGCCCACTCTTTGAAACGTTTCAGATGTGGTCGAGACCAGTCGGTTTTTACTCGAGTTTTCGTCAGCATGTAGGTTTCACGAAAGGCTTCAAACCACAATTGCAGACACTCAGACGCTTGCTCTTCACCTGCCTGTTTGAATACTAACGTCGCGACTTCTGCAGTAGACAAATGTTGCTCATTGTCCGAGCGGCGCATGATGTATTCAGACAATGATTCCGGCTCAATAGAAAGCACAGGCAAAGACTTCAAGAACTCGGAACGGCGGAAGATTTTACGCGCTTCTCGCCAGCTGCCATCAATGAAGATCAGTAACCATTTTTTGTTCAAACCATCGGATGCCTTCAATCGCTCCGGATTCAAACCGTCTAACAAACGCTCAGGCTCATCCACGTAATCTGCTGGGAAGACCACCACTGGTTGATAAGCATCGTTTTCTAGCAGTGCCAGCATCTCTTGAGAAGGCTCAGTACGATTCCATTGATACACGTAGGTCTCTTGAATCGTATCAGCAATTAGTCGCCCGGTATTACTCGGTTTGAACACTTCGTTTTCCGATACGATCAGCATGCAGGCAATATTGGATTCGATGTTCGGCTGAATGTCGCATAAACAATATGGCTCAGAAACCTGACAATATGGACAGCGAACCACTTTACAGCCACGAGCGTTAAACGGCTTCGTTGAGATAGATTGACGGTGCTGGTATAAACGATGGAAAGCGTGGATTCTCATGGATAGAAAGTGCCAGTTGGAATAAGTGCATGTATAAAGTAGAGCGCGATTCTACTTGCATCTCCAGTGAGTCTCAAGAAATGCTCGTAAACGGACGGACATTCACATTCCTTTCTTCTCGGTGAAAGATACGGTGGAGTCTTAAGGTCTTAACAAATAAGCGAATCAATCAAGGAAATTAGCGTGACCGAAACAGCATTTAACGACCCTTCTTGGCTACGACTCAGCATCTTTATTGGTGTTTTGTTGCTTTGTAATCTGTGGGAAAACAAGCTACCGAGAAAGCAGTTGAGCGTTGACCGTTCATTTCGCTGGTTTAACAACCTCACACTGGTCGCGCTAAATAGTGTCGTTATTGCCGTTGTCATGCCAATTGCCGCTTTCCAAGCAGCCATCATCGCTTATGAAAACCAATGGGGTCTACTCAACGCTCTTGCCTTGCCGACTTGGTTACATGTGCTGATAGCTGTTGTATTACTCGATCTCATCATCTATCTACAGCATTTAGTTTTCCATCGCGTTAAACCGCTGTGGAAGCTTCACCGCATGCATCACGCTGATCTGGATATCGATGTCACAACCGGAACACGATTCCACCCGATAGAAATCATTCTCTCAATGATTGTAAAAATCGCTGCTGTTTTCGCTTTGGGCGTGTCTCCTATCGCCATCGTGGTGTTTGAGATCGTATTGAATGCTAGCGCGATGTTTAACCATAGCAATGCAAAGCTGCCACTACCTTGGGATTCGAAGCTACGTAAATTGGTTGTGACGCCAGACATGCACCGCGTGCACCACTCTGTCATAGTGCGCGAGACACATTCAAACTTTGGTTTCTTCTTGTCGATCTGGGATCGTTTGTTTGGCACTTACCGCGCTCAACCGGAATTAGGTCATGATGATGTTGTGATTGGTGTCCCAGAGATTCGCGATAAAGACGAGCAAAGATTGGATAAACTGATCACCCAGCCATTTCGTTACAAGGAAAAGTCTTCCTCATGAGCAGTTCAATGAAAGTGAATGTGTTTGGAAAAATCATGCTTGCTGAATGCAAAGATGGGATTTGGACGCTTTATATCGATTCAGAAACTTCGATAAAGCGCCCAATCAGAGACTTTGTAGTGCCGCCCTTTCTCGATGAAGACGAGTTACTGACCTACCTAGATGATATGTATCACGAACACGCGACCGCAACTCATCCCAATGTATTTCGGATTGAGTAGCCCAGTTTAACTTCCGTAGCTGGACGACCATTGATTAACGAGAACAACGAAGAAGACTCTGTTTGCAGCACTTCAAAACCGAGTGCTTTGAAAATCTCGACATTACCCGTTTCTTCCACACACCAGACACTCAGAGCATTAACTGAGCTATATAACTCACATAAAGCCATAATTAAGCGACGAGCGATTCCTTGTTTGCGAGATGCGCTTTCAACAGCCAGTCCTGATAATTGCAGCTCGTCGTCTGTAAGTTTGGCTTTGACGTAACCAACGATTCTACCTTCAAGATAATAAGCATAATTGACCCATTCATCTTTGCTTGAAGTCGGTTTCGCGGCTTTATTTGGAGAATAGATTGCTCTCAATTCTTGAAAGCAATCTCTAGTAAGGGATACTACCGAAGGGTTTTCACTCGAAACGCGTTTTAGCATTTTCTCTTTTAATGAGCTTAGGCTTTAATCAATTCGCGTTTTTTGTTTGATTGGGTCACACCAACAAACAAACCGATAATCCCAAGAACAATTGAAGAGATGGCGAACACGCTCACATCTTGTTGCTTGTTGATGGCCGCGTACACAAACGCAATACCAAAAAAGATTGCGCCAAAACTAAAGCCCGATAGCGCGGCAAAAACACCGAAGCTCGCAAGCTCCTTAAAGTTATCCATAACACTTCCCTGTTTAAAAATACGTAATATCGAATAAAACAATTACCGGAATATCTGACGTGAGTGGCGATGCTTTTGCGAATTCCACAGCCAAATTGATACTCCAATAGAAAACCCTAACAACAACGTTTGCCATTGCAGTTGTCCACTGCTCTCCAATACACCCAATCCATAGTGCGCATAAGAGTTAAAGCCTACGCTGCTCAACATAATCAATAACAGTAAAACCAGCCCAGTCCGGCGATGCCTAATCAGCAAATAAACGGCGAGTAAATCAAGGAGGCCAAGGGCACTCCAATACATGTTTAACCAGCCTGGGGCAAAATCGTAAGGCAAAAAGCCATCGACAATATTGTCGTAAATGTGGATGACACCACCCACTGTCAGGCAAAGGCATAGGAGAAACAGTACGAATTTATCCATTATCGTTTCCTTTCCTTATCTGAATGAATGCGCAAAGCATATAGAAATCAGCTAAATAATTGTAATTTCGACGCCATTTTTGAGAGCGACAGTGCCTTTAAACCGTACGTGAGAGGTTGAAAGAACAACAATGGCTGTTCTTCCTTGTCATTTCGCTCCTGATAAAAGCATAGCGTTTGGTTTGATGGTTCGCTTGAAAGCTTAGTTAACCTCTATTGGCCCTTTCTGTGCCTGCATCGTTATTGTGTATGGTAGGAATAAAGTATCAGCCAACGCTGAAAAAGCAGTATCAAACACAAAGAAAGGCACCCCATCCAGTTTGGGACCCGTGTTTTCTGAATAGCTAGGCTCACCATTCAACAAACACATGTTGTAATTCACTCCACTATAAACTCTTGGAATTTCCTTGCAGTAGCTCTGCTTCCCCTCATGAGCGATTCTCACATGATTGTTTGTTGGGTTTAGGGTCTCTATCGTTGCACAACCTTGCGACGCAATGGCTGCCAATATGACGAGTCGTTTTTTCATGAACTTTCCTTGTTTGTATTTCCTTCGTGAGAATGATTTACGTATTTCTTTGCTTACTGCTGATACACGTGAGATGTGACGTTTGGGTGTGGTTTAGAAGCTGCAACAAATCTCCAGTAAAATTGTCGGGAACGAGTAATAGTCGAACGTCAATATTGCTCCTCCTCTTTAGCCTTCGCATCAATGAACACAAACTTCATCGAAGGAGGAAAGATAAAAGCATCCTCACATCGATAACCTCTTAGCCAAACACCATCATCCCGCTTACGCAGATACAAACCTCTGGGATAGGTGTCTTTCTGCTCAAGAGGCAAAGAAGCGATTGTTATGTACTCATCTTTTGTGAGCGAAATACCCTGAAGTAACAAGTATGGCGCCACAGCGAGCGGACAAGGCTCTAGCCCTTTCAGAGCTCCATGAGTAAGAAGCTCAGCGAACGTTGCTCCAAATGAAGCACCTAATTCCGAAGGCGTTACTATCGATAAAGACAAAGTCTGAGCATGCTGTTTGGTTTGTATCAATTGATCTTCAAACAGCTGTAAGGCAAACGGATTGAATTGAATGCGTTGTTCTTTGAGTTCTTGAAGCAACTCTGCATTCGTGTGATTACCAATTTCAACGTTCACTTCATTGCTCCAAGGCGGATAAACTCACGAACCTGCTCTAAAGCACGTTGAAAAACAGGGTGCGCACGGGAAGAAATGTCGTTCGCAACTTCATGCCAAAAGAATTCGAAATCATGCCCTCCATCGTCTTGAGTGTGAAAGACCCAATGTTCCGGCAACGCTTCACATTCACACAAAACGAAATGCCAACGCTGCTCTTGAAACCCACTCTCCCAAGCCCCTAAGTAGGTTGGTTGATTGACCAGTTCGATGCCCGACTCTTCTGCCAACTCTCTTTTTGCCGCACTTAAAAAGTCGCAATCGAAGGGCTCAACAGTGCCTTTCACCAACTGAACGCCGGCAAGAGGATGTTTGAAAAGAAGAATCTCGCGGTTTTGTTTTCGCAACAGCAGAGGACACACTTTATCAACCAAAGAATACCTCCTCGCTCTGAAGGCATATTTGTTTCGCTTCGACTGGAAAGAGAGGCAACATGGCTAGCTCAGTAAAATTCACCCATCTCAAAATATATTGATTGGAAGCCGATTGCCTTTGTTGTTCGGGGCCATTACCTAGCGTAGGGGTGGCTGAGCCGATATGGGATAAGAAGTAATGTTCCTTTCGGCCTTGATTTTGAATCTGAAACACAGGTGTGAGCGATGTCAGCTCTATAGAGGTTTCTTCCAGTGCCTCGCGTTTCGCAGCTTCAGAAAGATTCTCTCCATCCTCCACACTACCGCCAGGAAACACCCAATAGTGTCTGTCACCCTTCACTCGTTCAATCAATAAAACCTCTCGGTGATCGTTTATTAATATCAAACTTGCTCGCTCTGGCATTCATCTCACTCCCTTGATTTAGCGGAACATTCTAACAACCTTGAAGCGACAACAAAGAATTAACAAATGCCGGTGGCACATTTCTCTTGTGCCGTTAATCAATTTGCGATTTGGGTCACTCACTCTTGGAGTCAAAAAATAAAAAGGCAGAGCGATTGCCCTGCCTTTGGTCGTATTGGAAGTTCTTTTGGTCTTACCTAATGCTGGATCAACTCACTTGATGCAGTTCGTATTTATGCAGCATCGCTTGTTGGTGGCCCGCGATGTCTGCAACTTGCTCCGAGCTTTCGACCATGGATTCTAATTGGAGTTTGGTGTGCTCACCTTGGTCAGAAATGTGTGTAATGGCTTGCGACACGTCCGCCGTTGCTCGCTCTTGCTCTTCTGTCGCAACAGAAATCTGTTCGACACGCTGTTGGATATGCTGAACCGCTTCGTTAATGTCTGCGAATGCCGATTTCACTTCATCACTCGACTGCAATGCGTAAGACATTTCCTCACGTGAGTCATTCACCGCTTTGCGTGATCGTTCTGCCGCAGCGACTAACTCATTCATCATTTCACGAATATTAGTGGTCTGCTGCGAAGTATCACTGGCTAACTTGCGAACCTCATCGGCGACGACTGCAAAACCTCGTCCTTGTTCCCCTGCACGCGCCGCTTCAATCGCCGCATTCAAAGCAAGTAAGTTGGTGTTATCAGCAATGCCACTGATCATATCAACCATCTCACGAATCTGTTTTACTCGTTGGTCGAGCTCAATCATGGAGTATTCATTGATGTTGAGTGAGTTTTCTAGTGATTCCAAACGCTGACGGTTTTGCTCTACCACTGCAACACCTGTCACTGTGTGTTCCGTCGCTAAATGCGAATCTTCGGAAGAGGCATTCGTCACCGTTGCGATCTCTCTAATCGATGCTTCTAACTGAGTAATGGTCGTCACCATGCTCGCCAATGCTTCATTTTGCACAGTTAAGCTTTGATTGGTTTGCTCTGCCGCATCGTGGCTAATCTCAGCGGTTTGGTACAAGGTTTCGCAGTTACGTGTGACGGTTGAAATCGAATCGTGTGTTGAGTCGATAACTTGATTGAGTTTGCGTGCGACTTCTTTAAGTTCAAACGGGCCAATCTCCTGCGCTTTATCTCGGAAATCATGTTCCGTTAGCGCGGAGAGACGAGTAAGGATGTTTTTCAGACCTCGATTAATCCAAGTTCGAAGGCCAAACCAAGTCACTAACACCACAAGCGAGATAACGCCAGCGGCAACAACAACCATCAAACTGACGTATTTAATGGTACTGTGGACAATGGTTTCACGCTCATCAATCAGCGCTGAGGCGGAATCAGATACTTGGTCGAGCAAATACATGGTTTCGTTTGAGAGCTGAGAGGCACGCTGAAACTCGACCTTTTGCTGTTCGCTCTGCTCAAGTTTCGCCAGAATCAAACGTAAAACCCCATCATCTTTGAAGCCTGCTTGTACCATCTCATAAGGCGCAGTTAGGCTGGCGAACTCTGTCACTTCCTGATGCCATTCTTTGAAGTCATCGTAAGCGAGGTTAATACCAGCGATACGGTTTCGCATTTCTCTGTATTCTTGCTCCGCTTTCTCTAGCTCGGTTTGCATCATCATGACCAAGAAGGTGCTTTCCATCGAGCTTGCAGACGCAATGAAGCGATTTGCCGCATCACTCGATTCAGGGTTGTCGTTGCTTAGAAAGGAGCTGATACGGTTCATCTCTGGGCCAATCGAACTTAAGCCATATCGAAACCCACCAACGGCCGAGTTAATGTCGCTTTGCATCTGAATCACCGCAGACTGTTTCGATAAAATGGAATTGGTGACTTGATGCAACTCAGCAACGTTTTCTTTGAGCATGCTTGATAGGTGTTCAGCAACACCGGAAGTTTGCGCTATGAGCCCGTCACTTTGCTGCGCTAACTCTTCAATTTGAGAAGTGATAAGAGGAAGTTCATTCGGGTCGGTGATTTGCATTCCATAATTAAGCAGTTTGACCTGCTCTAATACGTTCCTTGTGAGTGTCGCATTTGCCATTGCCATGGGTAACGCTTTTTGAGACAACTCTTCAAATTGTTCGCCAATCTGTTCCATTCCTTTGAAACTTGAGACAGAAAGGGCTATAACAAGTGCGATGATAGTTAAAAATGTTGCACTGATAGTCTGAATCAGTGAAAGAGAAAGGCGTAAACGTTTGCGCTCTGTCATAATCAATTTATGTTCTTTCTTGGTTTTGAATCAACTTTCCGTTTGTTCGTCACATAAGTGAGACAAAAACGTAATTTTCAGCCCATAGTAGGCATTGGTTATGACACTAATATTTCAGTTTTAAGTCATGGAGATGACCTGTGTACAAAGTACGTCGTATATTTTTCCCTTTAATAATCAGTACGCTACTTAGTGCGTGTTCTTCTAGTCCAGACCCAGAAACGCAAGTAAACGCCTCCCTTCCAGTCAACCAACTTCTGTCCGACAATCAGGACCTGTTTCAGTTTTTTAATGAATGGGAAGGCACTCCCTATCGTTTAGGCGGTACAAAGAAATCAGGCATAGACTGCTCTGCGTTTGTACAAAAAGCCTTTGTCGAGGCATACCAAATGTCATTGCCGCGAACAACGCGCCAACAGTCTAAACAAGGTGTTGAGATGAGTTGGTCTGATGCGCAGCAAGGCGACTTGGTGTTTTTTAAGACCAGAAGAAGCACATACCACGTGGGTATCTACTTGGGTAATAAGCAGTTTATGCACGCTTCCACATCGAAAGGCGTGATCATTTCAAGAATCGACAACCCGTATTGGGCATCGAAATTTTGGCAAGTAAGAAGAGTTACAATGTAACTCCTCTTTGAATAGGAATGACGAGAGATTGGGGAATCAGTCGTAGGTCGCGACAGCGGTATCAAACAAGTTCTTCACTAACGCGATGTATTCATCTAAAAAAGCGATCTGTTCATTGGTCGCTTTTTTCGTCCACACACCCGCAAGCACTTCACCCAAATCTTCGACTACCGCATCAGCTTCTTTTAGTAACTTAAAGCGCACACTTGAATGCAATTCTGGGTTTTGTTCGAATATCGCCATGATGTTCGACGCAACCATGTCAGTCACGACATCTTCAATGCTTTCTGATCCTGTGTCACCGATTTCAGACGTGAAAATATCTAAGTTAAGTGACAAATGCTCGATTAGAGCGAGATATCCATCGGTTTCTACAACCACTGTTTTTCTCCGTTTAGTGCAAGCCTTCGAAGCTGAAAGCGAAATAGTTTCAATAGTAAGACATGCCGAGAAAATTTCATTAACTTATTTCATATTAATGAGAACTGGCGCGCTAACCGGATGTTTTTTAACCAATCGGCTTAGAAGCTTCAACGACTTTCCTGTGTACTCGATTTCATCCACAAACAATGTAAAGAGGTTCACATATAGGTAATATACACTAGTATAATTGAGGAGCGCTTCGCTAAAGCTCCAAACCAGTCGTCATTGCGAATTACAACTAAACTCGTATCCCTCACACATCAGCCCTTAATTAGGCGATTGTAATTGTTATTTCCTACCAAAGTACAATTACAAACATCACACACGATGAACCTAGGTGAACTAGAGTCGACTTACCATTTACATCTTACCCCCGTAACCACTACGTCTGATTGAGAAAACAGCACGGCATAACGCTGATTGCCTTTGTGTGATTGGGACTTTATTTCCAGTTTACTTACGGTTTGGCTTGGCAACGCTTTTTTCAACTTTTTATTTATGTTTGAGCAAATAGGTTGAAGGAAATCCTTCCCCATTCCAACTAATGATGTGTGCTGGTTTTCTTTGAAGTCTTCTGGTGTCGTACCAAACGTACCGAAGACTCTAGGATCTTTAGCAATCTGTTGATAATAATTTAAAAACTCTCTGCTGTGCTCTTCTTTATCTTCAAAGTCGCGGTCTACTAGCAGCCCTGCTTCGCCTTTATCAAATAGCCACAGATAGAAAGCGAGTTCTTTTGCTGTAAACACAACATCTACACCATGAACAGAGAGCAGTTTTGATGACATATCGATGGAAACTGCGACCTTCTCTTCATGAGAAGAGTTCAGCATGGCCACCGTTTGACTAAATGATAAATTCGCCATGTTTGAGAGAATATGTTGATCAATGGCATTTCGCATTCGCACAAATGGTATCTCTGCGAGAGTTACCGTGGCTTGACTAACGTCTATTTCACCTTGTCCATTTTTACCAGTTACCCATTTGGGCTGTTTAGTCGGATACCAAAAATCTCTGACAAATTCGTAGTCATCATCAACAAAAACATGACTTAGTGTATCCTGGGCCCTACCAAACATAGACATTGCATAGCCGAAATAAAATGCCATTGTCTTTCGCCCACCAGCTAACGATGCATGGATGGCAGTGTTTTCATCAAGAGCTAGTTCATAGACTTTACGAGTAATAAAGTCGGCCATAAAAGTCTGGTCTTCTATGGATTTAGCATCATCAATAAATTCGCCTTTGTCGTTCTCAATTAACCAAACGTTGCCCTCATCAAATTTAAACTCTGGAAGTTCATATTCATTCTTTAATGCTTCTAAGTGCCCATCCCTGATCAAACCGTTGAGTAGCATGTCTTTGGTACTCATTGTCGTGATCACATACACTTCATCTGGAAATGGACGTCCACTTTGCGCTATTGCAAACAGAGTTTCAGTAAGAACTTGAGGACTTGCTCCAGTTGTTGATAACAGTATGTTTTTCATAAATTATTTCTTGAGAATCTTTCTTGTTTGAATTAAACGACTATCAGCGAATGATGCAGTACTTATTGTTTTAAGTATTAAAGCAGTTATTTTCCATCATCCCACTGATTAAGATAGTCCGCTAAGATGTCACCATGACAAGCCTGTGGCTTACAAAAACAGCCTAGGCGTTTACCTGCGAGCTCATAAACCTTGTTCTTATCAATATTCAAAAACTTATCGTAATCGAAGTCATACTTGAACATTCGAATAACAGCATCACGCGGGTCTTCATCACTATCTTCAAACGTTTCAAACATCGAGTGTGGATTTCCCCAATATGAGCCCCGCCCTATGTACTCATATGAATCTGTGGAAGTCTCTTTAAATTCTGGGTTGTTTTTTATGTTAATAACTCGCGTAATTGATACATTAATAACCCTTAGCGGGCGATTTAGTGCCTCAATAGTTTTAACCTGCTGAACGAACTCTTCGCCATCATCAAAAACTATTGCATGGGTAAAGTCTAAATCTTCAAGCGATATTACCTCTACTGACATACTCACATTAAAGTCCGCCGAATAATGACGAATCAACCCTCTATAATCATTTAAGCAAACTAAACGGTAGTGACTCATATTACGGGTAATGTTAATCAGCTTCCTGTTAAATTTTGACTGACAATTAAACGCTTTAGGATATAAAACTAATACTGTATTCATCATTGTAAGTGCTCTATCTCTATGTCAACGTCAACGTTTTTTGCAATAAATTCAGCGACTAGGCGTCTATGACATTGGTCTGCTTCATGTTCACTACACAGAAAGCAAACACCATCTAACTCAACAGGTTCAAACAAGTTATGCACATTCCTCTCCGTCAATAACTGGTTGAACTGAGACTCATACTCTCTCCAGTCAAGGTTCTTTTTCTTATAACCATCTAGGATCTCTTTCGTGGGAGAAAATACAGGCATATGAATATAGTTAATACTGCATAGTTCTTTAAGGAAGTACTTTAAGTCATCTTTTTTAGCAAACCCGGCTAATTGAGATACGTTGTTCAATCTTACATCTATCAAAGTTTCAACACCGTTTGACTTCAATAACGAAAAGAAACGTTCCGCATTTTTCTTTGTAAAGCCTATCGTATAAATCTTCATTTTATTTCCTGCTCAATAGATAGCTGCAATAATTTTATAGCAATTCCCTTGGTAATTTTCCCCAAGGCTAATACAAAGAATGCCCATCAGGCCATCTTGCTTGTACACTAAATCATCAAAATTAGGTGACGTAACAGGCAGATCATAATCGAATCCGTTGTATGAAAATGTCGCTCTGCGCTTAGAGCCAAAGTCCGCAGTGTAAAGCGATAAATTATCAACTCGCACCAAGAATAACGACTGCTCTACATGAACCAACTTACTTTGTATATCGCCGTAACTCACACGACTTCCTGGTCCCCATAAGCTGTTCGGATAATCCAAGAACTGGGCTAATTCATCCTTTGAAACGTTGTAACGCTGTTGCCATTCAGACCCATCTACTAGTCTATTCTCGGGTTGATTTTCGAGCGGTACTGCTCCCTTAAATGAAATGTTTACCTTCTGTAATGTCTTTACAGGATAAATTCCATATGGGTTTCGAGCACTAGATTGAATAGTAGTCAACTCAGCACCAAAAGGTGTAGCGACCGGACGAATCCATTTCTTGGTTTCTAAACATTTTCCAGCCACACAACGTTGACCTTTTTTAATGGAGTTCGCTAACACAACCATTGTGCAACTCGATTGATTCAGGCACACACTGTTTACCTCACAGACAGTTCATCGTTCTGGAGGTATATTAATCTTTATGCTTGGAAACTATTTTTTATAAGCTTACGAAGTAGTGTGTTGTCTGCTTGCATCTAGTTATAAAATCCTTAACTGCCTACAGCATTCTTCTATATGCCAGCCCTTAATATTCACAAATTAAATGATAGGAGAAGTTTAATTTGATATCGCTATGCCATGCCTATCCACAACCCCTTTCAATACAAAAGGCGAAGAATTGGGCTTATATTGTGCAAGTATTTTGCCTAACTCTGTGTAGTTTTTAAGCGACCATTCAGAGTTTTGGTTGTTATCACGGGCTAAACCGGCAGCACTTACTAGACCAGCTTGATCAGTGATTATGTATCTATCATGCATTTTTGTTGAACCTTTTTGAGGCTGCCAAATATTCACTGTGCATTCATGGTGTTGTTTCAGATGCAATTGAGCGAGAAACCGCCGCCAATCTTCTAACCGAAAATCTTCTTTATTTGAATCCCATTTGCAATTGATAATAATCTTACCCGCTTGATATTTTCCTCTACGTTCTCGAAAGCTTTGCGCAATTAGCATCAGAGTCTCTTGGTATCTTTCCTGATCCAAATGAAAATATGGATCTATGATTGTTAGCTTTCTAGCGTAACTTAAAAATGGCAAAAGCACCGCTTTCAACACACTACCTGTTGTTGGCAATTGTGTTGAACCAGAGACGCCATATTCTTTGTAGAGATTGATATCTTCAAGCTCTTCAATATGCTTAGTATTACTACTATCCCCAACAGAAGAATAGATTGTATCTAAATGTCGAATAGCATGAATATTTTCAATAACCTGAAGCCACTCCTCTTCTGATGCAGGCTGGCAATCATCAAGTTTTGGATGCGAAACAAGCCGATTTCTTTCTTTTAGTAACGATAGTGCTGCGAGTAGTTTGCTTTTAGGTTTGTCATCCAAACTGTCAATTTGAGCATAAACAGCTTTAATCCAATCAGATTTTTGCGCACCTACAATGATCCCGCTGTCACTGAGCAATTCAAGTAAACGTAATACGTCTCGCCATAAGAAATCTCCAATTACATCACGGCTGAACACTTGAGGAGTGAATGATACTTCTTTCAGCATTATGCAAAACGCTCCTTATATCCCTCTTCAAAAAAGCCATTCGGCCAAGGATCAAGCAATGTACCGTCTTCATCTAATTCAAGCTCATTCACATAGGTATGTTTACCATTATGATCCACGTAAAGTAGGCAAACATCATCAGGTGTAAGGGCTAGTGCGTCACCGGGTGCGTGGTCGCCATTGGCAGTTTCACGCATGCGACGCATAATCCTCAATAGAATATGTTCACTATGACTTTCGATAATAAATTCATTATCCCGTTCATTGATACTTTTTATAAAGTCATCAGCTATCTCACACTGCATAGCAGGATGTAGATGGAGTTCAGGCTGCTCAATGTAGATTTTGTGCTCGCGATGGATTATTGATGCTAAAATAATTGGCAGAATTTGTGAAATTCCCAGCCCCATATCTTGAGGGTAAACCAGTGTACCGTTTTGCATATCTTTAAATGCCAGCTGTTTTAACTTCTGACCACCGTCTTGTACAACAATTTGGTATCTGTTATTGATCTTACGCTCATCCCTAAGCCAATCATTAACAGACGCTAAGTGCGACGGGTCAGTAATTAGGCTATGCCACAACTGCAGGCTATTTGCAGCCCGACCAAGTCGTTTTTTATATTCAGTTTTTTTGAACACATTAATTACATCAACCAATCGCTGGTCGGTTTTAAAAAATTTCAGGATAAGATAAGGTAAGCTTAAAAAAACAGTCAAAACTCTAAGTAAGTAATTAAATCGCCCTTTATTAACAAAAACATCAACGCATATTTTTGGTAGTTTTTGTATCATTCGTTCACTAAGTGCAGAGCGAACATAAGCAAGATAAAGCCTGACAGCCAAACTACTAGTAAAATCAGAAATTGTGCTATTTCGTAGCGATTTATCCTCACGATTATTATCTTTAACTTTTTTTATTTGTAGATCTAACTTAGTAGGAAGGAAACGCAAAGGGGAAAAATATTGTATGGAAGACTCATATTTCAAGATATTGTTTACACCAGAAAATGAGTTTTGCAGGAATGGAAATACACTTTCTATATTTTCATTGAACTCACTAAAGATTACTGAGAAAAACTTATAATTCTCTTCTGCAGATAGTTTATCTGCCATCTCTATGAAATTATTATTACTCAGTAACTCACCGGTTCCACCATCAATAGTTGAACGTTCTATTTTTGAAGATTTACATACTTTTAGATTATTTTCATAACTAAATTTGGACTCCAATTCAAATGATGAGCAAAATGGAGTAGTTATTAACTTCTCTAGTTCAACATATGTTTCATCATAGTTTTTTTTCAATATTTTTTCATAATCAAGAAATTGATCGGACATTTCATCACTTGAAGTGTATATCCCCGCCCATTTAACAAGCGAATTAACTTCGTGATATGTGTAATATTCAATAACATGAATTAGAGCTAGTTCCAACTCATTAAACGAACCACCAATGCAATTAACATTATTTGAAAGTGTGTGTTTTTTAATATCAATATCGCGAAGTGATTTAATAAACTCTTTAGTATTCAGTGCTCTTTTTACCAATTGATTATAACTGAAGCACTCAAATTTCTCTTTAAAAACGTCATTTCCAAATAATTTATATGCATCACGCAAAAAAACATATTCTTGGCTTGATAGAAAATCTTGATCAACTTCATTCTTGTACAACTCTAGATCAAACATAGATATAAGTGTTTCTAAACTTATATTTTCAATGTCGTACTTTTTATTTGCCTTATTAGAAACTTCATCTATCAGAGGAGCAAGCTTTTCTTTTGAACTTATCAATCCACATTTTTTAAACATTGAATTGAAGTACTTTTTGTTATATTTAATATGTCTTTCAAGATTTGAATCATTAGGGTTAGCAATCACCATAGATAAAACAATACGATTAGGCAAAACATACCCATTCAATTTTATATTTTGAATAAAACTAATGTATTTTTCAAACGTAAAATCAACAATATTAAACCCACTATCCTTTAACGACTTTGCAATTGGATAACCGCTGCCTCTAAAGTGCTCTAAAAAACGGTCTGACTTGTAACGGTAAGTTAATGTACAGCTGGTATCATTGGCTTTTTTATGAATAAAGTTGTTACCTTCGCCTAGATTTAATACATCACCAGCGAAATGAGTACTTTTATGAATAGGTTGTATATTGTTCGCTTGATAGCCGGCTAACAACATCGCGTGCAACAAAGAAGACTTACCGACGCTGTTTGGACCGTAAACTAAAGTGAGAGGCTTTCGGTTGATGGTTTGCGGCTTTGGACCAAAGCTCTTAAAGTTACTAAAGGTGAAAGTATCAAATGCCATACTAATTTTTCATATTTTTTTCGAGTATGACAAAGTCGAACTTGATCGACAAGACGGAATTAGCTCAATTTTGTTTGTAAGATTACATTCGGTAATCGTAACTTTTAAGCTTTCATTTCAGCTGTGATGGTAAATTCCATACGTACTCACCAGTAGTGTAACCACTGACACTGCGACACAGTTCTGTCCCTTCAGAGGAGAACCAAACTGGTCGCATTATCTTAAGCTGCCAAAAAAAGTTTTATTTGGGCGATTGAATATAGAAATTAAACATAATTGTGTAATTCTCTCATCAACAATTCAGTTGCTTACAAGCGTCGAACCACTCGTGGACTACTCTCCGTGTTTCTTCGCTTGGTACGGCGTTCTTGTATCCTGCTATCTGTTGAACCTCATAAGGGTATGCTTTCTTGGGGTTTATGCTTATGCCAATGGTCATACGCTCTGGAGATCTCATACGAAATGCGGCGTAATGACCCGCTGCAATCCGGTTATGGTATACCGCGATGCAATGAAGTTGCTCTTTCGCTTCTGCACATAAGTCTTCAAAATCGACGATTTGTGAAATACCATATCCATCAGCTAAGCATTTAGGGTATGGAACTTCCGTTCTCTCTGGCCTCATTGCTTCAAAGCGAAGATCGATTTGTCGAACAACCCAAGCATCATGCAGCTCAATCAAATCCTCTACGCTGCCCAGCCTCTCAACATGACGAACGGGATCGTTGATACCAATTGCATTCCCTAGGCGCAAAGTATCACTCATATAAGCCATCATATTTCTATAAACGCTCTGATGCTGTTCTGCTATTGAACGCCCTAGATTCGTTCCGGTAAGAAATGGATGGCTATGGTCGAGCAATAATGCGCTGTAGTTGACCACTTTGTAGTGGCTAAAAACCTTGAACCGGGAAAAGTTAGCGTCCAGTTGCTTGAGTACATGCTTCAACTCACTTGAATACTCAAAATCAAGTGCGAGCTTGTCGATGAACTTCAATGCTGCTTTAGATGAATCCAAACCGAGAAGAGCTAAAATTTCTCGTTGCCCTTGCTTAGCAAGTTCAAGCGCAGTATCGTTATCGACACTGTACTTGGCGCATATCAATGCCAATAATATCGGGCGGCTATCTAATAACTGCGCCGCTTCGTGGCAGTTTGCCGCTAACCAAAGCATTTGATATTGATATTCAGCAAAAGCACTAGAGGCTGTTAGATAGTGCTGGGGAATACTATCAAGCCAAGTTTCGTACTGGCTGTCCCCAAACAGTAAGTTCAGGCTTATTCCTAGCCCACCATCGAGCAATACCTTTTTCCCATCAGAGAATACTCGGTAACCATGTAGGTTTTTCTGCCAATGTTCCAACTCAATATCATAATTGAACCCTAACATCGTCGTTGGTAGCGTAATCGTTGCGTTATTCACTATAAAACCAGAATGAAATATAAAACAGAGGTTTCAGGATAGATCTAATACGTAAGTCAGGGCGGTTTGTAAGCTTACGAACTAGAGCATGGATAAAGTAGTAACCATGCTCTATATTCAGAAAACACCGTCGATCAATTCATAGTTTCGATACAATATGAACGGCGATAAAGTTAAATTGAATTAACTCTTAGACAAAATCTGCAAGATAAGGGCTAGGATTGTTAGATGCCGTCACATAAAGCCCTTTGATAGCTCGCGTCGCGGCAACATGAAGAAGCGCTCTTTCATTAAAATCGTAGTCTCGCTTCTCTACTGGATCTTCTGTTAGCACTTGTTTGAGAGGAATTACGTCCTTGTTCACCCCAGCAATCAAAATGTACTTAAACTCCAAACCTTTGACACGGTGCATAGTTGCAACACGAAGCCCTTCTTTATCGCTGTCAGAACTGTCTGCTGATAATGCATGTGTTTGGAGACCTAATTCACTTAAAGACTTAGCGTAGCTGTCCCTGACAAAGTTAGTCCTGGCAACCAAACAAACATCTTTCAGAAGCACGTTATTTGCCAACAACATATCAAGCTGTTGCTTAAGGAAAGATACCTCTTCATCAAATGACGGCAGCACTTTAACGACCGGCATATCTCCGTGGAATAGAGACAAGTAATCTGTTGATCTATCTAATTCGCCATCCAGATTATCAACTTGGACATTATTTAAAATTGAAGTGGCAAAACGTCTCGTTTCCTCTGTGGTACGATAATTGATTTTCAACTTTTGAGATCGACGTCCACGTACATTGATTCCACATCGCCCTAATACGACTTTGTTACGGTAAATTCGTTGATGGCCATCGCCAACAATAAACATATCATTTTCTTGCTCCGGGACAATTGCTCGCAATAGTGAAAACGCTTGGCTACCCATATCCTGAGCCTCATCGACAATAATCGATGAATAAGGCAGCGTAATTTTTTGCTCTTTGATAATTTCAATAGCATCAAGCATTGCCTCGTTTATATCTCGCAACCGTTTACGATTCATTTGATTACGAAACTCTTCAAAAACGGGCCAAATTTTCGCTCGTTGAATACGGCTCAGTGGTGTTCCCCTACCAACACGGCTCACACTGAAATACTCCGACTTAGTTTTTACACCATTCGGTTGAATCACATGTCGCCACTCTTCCTCATAAAATGACTCTGGGAAATATGGCTCAGAGGGAGCTAAATCAATAGCGTACTTCCAACACAGTTGGCGCTCTTTGTCATTGTCATAAACAACTTTGTAGTCGTAGTTAAATCGCTTCAAAAACCGAGAAATCCAACCATCGATGTTGGAGACTTCAATTCTTGTTAACTGCTCCTCGCTAGCAATTTTTTTGAGATTGGCTTTAATATCTGAAGCCAAGTTCCTAGTGAACGTCGTAAACAACACCTTTGATGAGGACTTACTTGTAGAAAGTTGTTCAGCTAAATGAACTGCTCTATGCATTGCAACAACGGTTTTGCCCGTGCCTGCCCCACCTAGAACACGTGTAGGCCCTTTCGCCTTTCGTGTAACAAGGACTCTCTGGCTTGGATGCAAAAATACTCGCCACTTTTCAAGTGGAGCGTTCAACATTTTTTGTAGCTCTAAATCATCAGTAACCATTCGGAAGTTACGCTGAGAAGAAGCTCTTTCTAATGCAGCGTCAAAGTCCGTAACATCGACGGTTTCACCATGGGATTCATTGTAAGTAGCTAAAAGATCCTCATAATCCTCACCCGCAGCAAGCAGATATAAAGGCTCATAAGATTCTGCCGGTAGTTTTTTCTCAAGTAACTCGAGATCTTTTTCAGAACACACTGCCATTACAGCATCAATAAAATCACTCGGAATACCCAGGGCAAGAATTTGCTCTCGGGAGAAATCAATAAAGAGTGCTTTTTGGATACGAGACTCTAATGTATCAACTCTAGGTTCCTCAACGACGTTGCTAACCTCTACGATTTGAATTGCCCCTGTAGATGGGTGGATCAAACAATCATGACGGCGAGCCCAATCATAAGCATCATCGTGGTGAGCTACCCACATAAGCATATAGATGTTGCCTTTTTCTGGCTTCAACACTATGCCGCGATAAGTTTGATCTATCCGTACAGAATGCACATTAGAACTTTTAGCATCGCGAATCTTTTCATAGTTAATACCGCTACTCATTGGGTTTTGGCGGAACTTACTGATAAATTCTTGAACTTTCTTCTGCTGTTGCTTAGGAATTTTTGCAAAAGACATCAAGAAGTCTCCCGCGATCGCAACTTTTGGCATTTCAACTGCAGTCATGTTAATCATTACCCATATATTGTTTTAGTTCTTTTAAAGCCTGATCAGTTAAGTCACCAACGACTACTTTCCAGCCCTTTTCAACAAATAAATTTTTATCGCTTTCCATCTCGGGAAGTAAAAGGGCGATTTTGTAATCAACCCATGCTAATTCAGCTTCGGTAACTATCTCGCCTTCAGCACCTACGAGAGCAAAACCGACTTCTGGAATTTGGAACTCAAGCTCCAACATTGCAATAACTACTGTCTCACTAATAACCTCTAGTTCGATTAGCTCAGCCCAATCATCCGTGATTACAACCTCTGTTCTAGCATCAATCGAAACTTCTGTATCTCCACTTTTCACAGCTGAACTGGAACTGCCTTGCACAAGCAATTTGTGCGAAGTAAATGAGAAATCACTCAAAAATTGTGCAAGGTTCACTAAGCGCCAATACCCATATAATGCTTGCTCATAACCATCATCCTCCGGGTATCGGTCATCAAAACATGCGTGTAAACGTGTCAAAGCTTCAGCATAATCATAAGGACATTGACCGCGCACTTTCCCTGCAACAACGTTTACGTACACTTCAGCTGGCATAACAGCGGCGAGTTCAATACTTCGTTGAGATGTGCCAAGTGAATCCAAAAGCCCGCCAAAGAAGTAAGGACCTTCCAAACACAGATCGGGCAACCGACTCGGCTCCGCGTTTTCTCGCATTTCGTATTCAAACTTGTTTTTTCTGGCCAGATCTTTCGATGCAGAAATCGAAAGCCAATAAAAACTGCTTGCAAACATGGCCTGCTGATAAGTCATTGACATTTCAAGCGGATCGTGAAGATAGCGTTTCAAAAGAGAAAAGCTATTTTGATTCTCATACGAATCTCTCAATGTCTGATAATTTGTACTTAAAAACTGCTTGTAATGCGCCTTACTGTCTTTCGCTGCAACATCCTGTCGACTTATGCCTATGACCTCTCGCACATGTTTCGCGTCTTGTTTCGCCAGATCATTCCAACAAAGAGTCCAGACATTGTACTTTCCACTATCTAATACTGCATTTCGTTTCTCAACATCATCAGAAACAATATTATAGTGGTGTGCAAAACCATCCAAATATACAGCTATTGGCTTCACATTCTTTAATTCTGAAGATGGATACAAAACAAAGTCAGGGCGTGTATCAATACAAACCCCATTTTTATCCCCAAGACTCACTTGAGGGACTAATTGCCAAGACGATTTATTGTTAAGTTTGGATGACACTATCCAAGCAGCCTTCCCTCGTGCGTACTCTTTCGTGACAACAAATTCAGACACGGTTTGTTGAAGCGTATTTACGAAGAGCCTTTCAAGTTCTGACTCTAGCATCTTGTTTAGTGAGATATCAGAGAGAGACTTAACTTGCGTTAATGCACTTTCATCATCAAGTATCGACCTTAACAAACTTCTCGCGTGCTCACGCGATATTGACCGCATTTTTCCTCGGTCACGGTATGCATAGACACATTTATAACATCCATCCTTGCCTTCAGACGCACAGCCACAATTTTCTATCACCGATAACGCTTCTTTCAAAAGAAGAAGTAAGTTTTCTGGCTCTTGCATTAGCTCTTTCAGCGCCCCCGTACCTCCAGGAACAGAGTCATAAACCACTAGATAGTGTCTGTAGCTCTCTCCCGAATCTTCAGGTTCTCGATAAATGATGCCTTTAATATGATCAACACTACCTTTAAAGTAACGTTTCATGCCCAATTGCAGAGCCGCACTTAATGAGGCTTCCGTCACTTGTCCATTACCATAGCCACTAACGGGCAAAAGAATGCGTATCGCTTCAGATTCAAGCTGGCGATAGAGAAACAGAAAGTCTTCATACTTTGCTTCCATCACCGTTCCACGGTATTTACAGCTTATATCGTGAGTTTCTGGTCCCTTGCTCTTTTGCACAAAACCACAGTCAGAACACACTTTGAAGCCCGTTTTCTTTTTCTTCTCACCCGCAACACTAAATTCATTCGCTTCTTCAACTGAGCTGCCGAAGTTAATGTCACGCATAGAAACTCTACGTATGTACTCAAAGCCAAATGGGATGGATTTGTTTTGTACTTGATACGTGAACTCAACGTCTTCCGGCTTAAAGGAAACAAGCATTTGTCTCTGAAAAAAAGCTGGCGTCCTTGTATCTGCATCATCTGTAATTTTTGAATCTCGGACGCTAGAACGAGCATAGACTTGTCGGAGTTTCAGCATGCGCAACTTTTGTTCTGAGTCAGCCCACCCAGGGTGTCCACACTTAGGGCACGCTGAATACTGGTCGCTCTCTAAAAGCTCACTGTGGTTGCAGTGACTACAAACTCGCCATGTTTCAGGCTCAGAGACCTTCATGTCGATTTGTTCAATTTCAACCTTATGCCCACCGGCATAAAAATGATTGGTTGGCGCTAACTCAGAAATTGCTGCCGCTGCTGGTCGTTCGTACTCAAATGTTGAAGTAACATACTGACTTTTACCATCCTCAACCTCGACGGTGTCTTTCTTGCGCCAAAGAACAGAACGCAACGTGATACCAGCTTCTGGGAATGCATAATTCGGTAACAACCCTTCATCTGTCATGAAGTTAAGCGTATTTTTACTGTTAATCTCTCTAAGTAAAGCCAAGAGAGCATTACGTTCATTCTCTAATTCGTTCAAATCATTTTGGTAGTTTTGATCTTTAACCGGAGAGGACTTAAGTTTATCAATACTTCGTTTTAGTTTTTCCGCACGACTCTTCAACGACTTGCGATCTTTAACTAACATCTCCAAAGACTCTTGTATCTTTGGTGCTAATCCATATTCATTATCCGACCCTAAAATGAAAGACTTTAACTTTTCATATGATGATAGAGATAGAGAGTGAAAGACTTTAGTAAACTGTTCAAACAAAGTCTCCTTATGACTGTCGACAAAAGAGAGGAAGTTATAAGGGTACTGGTCTCTCAAGCCCGCTTCAGTTGCATCCAACATCTGTTTAACGCGTTTGCAAATTTGACTACTATCAATACCGGTCTTAATCCAGCGATCCATACAGAAAGCGGTGAGCTGTCGCTCAAGAATGGCTGAGGCATCTAAGAAAACGCCAGGGGCACTAACGCTACCCGCCATCATTTCAACAGGCTCTTCAAAATAAAACAGATCGTGCGCGTTACCTTCTGCAACAGTCATATTAAACGCGTTACCATCCTTACGACCAGCACGTCCAATTCGTTGTAAGTAGTTAGCTTGAGCAGGTGGCACAGAGCAAAGCAATACTGACGAAAGATCACCAATATCAATACCCATTTCGAGAGTTGGAGTCGCTGACAACAAGTTTACCGACCATGCTTTACCATCGTTAATAAAGGCATTTTCGGTTTGCTCTCTCACTGTACGCTCTAGCAAGCCAGTATGCTCTGCAGCATTGACTCGGCAAACTTGCGAATGTGACCATTCTTTTTCTGGTAACTGTTTATCGACAGTGAAATGACCCTGACAGGATTCTCTGACACATGCCTTACCTTTCCAATAGCCTAATGCAGCCTCGGGAACAATTAACTGTTCAGAGCAATGATCACAACCGAGAGCAGCAACTACTGAAGTAATTTTCAGCGCGGTGGGGGCAATACCCCAAGCCTTATAACTTTTAACATCAAGCTCTTGGAGGATGCCGCCTCTCCTCAAAGTCTCCAGCGTCAATCGATAAATGGTTTGAGTGTGATTCGCAATCATGATGTTGTCATGTTTGCCAAAGCACTTAATGACCCAATTTTGGTGCCAAGTATGTTTAGACTTTGTGGCAACGATCTGGTCAAAACGCTTGTTCTTCTCAAAAGTCAGGAATGCCGGGGTTCGAGTTTTATTACCCCAGTTCGGCATGTATTTTGAAGTTTGTTTATCAATTTTAGTCAGATAATACGTCTCACCTCCGTCAGCGATATAACGAGTCAATGACTCATGGACAATCGCTCCTCTGTTACGCATACGATGTAGTACACCTAAACAGAAGTGAAGAACATCAGTATCGTTAACACCTTGAATTTCAGAGCCCAATTCATCCATCAATGCTGTATGTAATTGAGAAGTTAGTCCAATTAGAGCCTCATCACATACATCAATTGTATATTCACCCGTCCTCTCGAGCGTGCGACCAATCGAAGCTCTAAGACCGAATTCACTAAATACTTCCCAATTCAAACGTTTCTCGACAAGCGTTGGTAAAGCACTATTCACTGGCAAGGGCTCGCCACTTTCTACCATCTCTCGATAGTCGTTGAGCCATTCCATATTAGGCGCAATAAAAGTTGCGGCAAATGATTCCGTTGTGCCACAGCTCTTTTTCGCCACATCGATGACTTCTCTTGCAAAATCATACAGATTAATGCCTTCAGTAGGTTTGGCCACCATGCCCATATGGCCACGCATCATTAGTGGCCATGTTCGAGATGAAAAGAACCCCGCTCGATGAGCAGCGTCCTGCACCGAGTCAGAGAAAGTTATCAGCTTCTTGTTTTCGTTATAACGGCTGCTATATATCTGATTAATAGCAACAGCAGACAACGTTGCAGATTGAGCACCCACAATTGATAGGCCATTTCTACTCTGGCAATAAGGACAGTCATTACTAAAATGCGGTCCTTTTTTCTCACTAATCTTAATTTGATCCGGTAGGAAAACCCTGACTAACTCAGAGTGATCACAGGACTTACATCCAGCAGTCTGACCATCACTATTTAACGATAAACACTTTGTACAGATGCGCCTTATGACACCTTTACCAGGAGTGTCATCGTTATCTTCAAGCGGGAACGCGACTCGAATACTATGGTTCGCCCCAAAGAACATTCGGTAAAAAGTATCAAGCTGACTCTCAAGCTGCTCTACTTGTCCTTTGACAAAACCACCCCAGCCTGTTGCATGACAATCACGGCAATTAATGACGGGGAGATATTTGTCCGCCATATCATCAGAGACGTCATCCCCAAAATTCAGGCGTGGTTTAGGATTGACGCTAGCAACAAGACGTCGAAGCTCACGAAACCAAAGTTGATGACGCACTTGTAGAAATGGCAGCACAGGCCGTGGGCTACCCTCTTGCACTCTTTGTTTTTGCTTTTCAGGCGTTTCTTCGACCGAATTTCTGGCAATTGATATTAAAGAGCAAAAGCTTTGAATTACCCGACCAGCTTCCTCTTCTGAGATTGAAAAGACAGAACTCATGTCTGCGGACAGTGTTTTAAAGGAAGCAATCTTTCCGTTAATCATCTGGAGCAAAGAATGAAAAAAGCGATGTGATAAAATCGCTTGCCCCAATTCAATTCGAGTGGCTCGACCAGCATCACTATCGAGATCAATAGGCAACAAAATTGAGTTTTCTGGAAACCATAACGCTAATTGGGCATTGATATACTCAACTTCTGAGGAATACACCGCTGAATCGAGTTTTTCAAATTCACCGAAGCTAGGATAAGTAAAATACTTAACCGATGCGTCTTTTAAGTATTCCTCGTAGCGATATCTATCCTCTTTGACTACAGAACTTTCTTCGAACTGAGAGTCAAAAATACTGCCCGCGTACTCAAGTAGCGCGCTCACATCATCACCTACAGTTGCAGAAGTGCCAACACATGCAAAACCTTGATCGTCAACAGACAGATGATACTTTAATCGACGCACCAAACAGGCAAGGTCCGAGCCTTGGGCTCCATCAAAAGTATGTAACTCATCAACAACCAAATATTTTAAAGTGCCAGGTTCATTATGTTGCCAAAGAGTCTGGTCTTCTGGCCTCATCAACAAATAGTCCAACATCTTATAGTTGGTTAACAAAATATCAGGTGGATTCTTTCTTAAATGGTGTTTACACGTAATAACTTCATTTGGCCCCATGCTTGTCGAAGCGGTATCGGCTTGCTCTCCACCAACAAATAAACCAACGTTAACCTTGCCTTTTAAGCGTTCATCTTTGTATATCGTAGAAGCAAAGCGTTTCGCCTGATCCGTCGCTAGCGCGTTCATCGGATAAATGACGATTGCCTTTACCCCTTTGTTCTGCTGACCAGCACAAAAGTTCAATAACGGATAAAGGAAACACTCAGTTTTGCCTGAGCCTGTCCCTGTTGCTACCAACGTCGATAGTGGGCTTTCAGATGATAACCTTTGATACGCAATAGCCTGGTGCGCGTATGGAGTGACTGGAAGAGAAAGATGGTCAAAATAGTCTAATGACAGTTCACTTTGCCTAAAAGGCAATTGAATAGATAAATACGGCCCTTTAACTAAGTTCTCTTTATCTTGTAAGAAAGACTCCATCATCGAATAGCTCTCACTCTCAAAACAAGGACTATTCATGTTAAATGCTGATTTAACGTACTTTCTTAATGTTTTAACTACTTGCTCACTAACGACTGATGGCAGCATGTGTTTTTCCCAATCCTAACTAACCCGCTAATTTTATTGCTAAATGCATCGATAAAACAGCCTAATAATTTGTTAACTCAACTTTCTACTTAGTTTTTTAGCCAATTCTGTTCAAATCTGAATCAATCCTTGTTGAGCGTATGGCCATAAAGCAACAAAGGCCTCTTAATGAGGCCTGATATACTATCCTATGCAAGTAAATGCTTTTTTGGTATCGCTCAAAAACTCGTGAACGCTAATGGCATACCAACCATTTTCATTCGCGACTGCAAGGTCTCGAGACGCAATGCCAACACCAAATTTACGGCTAGGCCATGCTAACTCGAGCATCGAAACAATCTCTTGATTCGCGTTTTGAACGTCATAGCCAGGCTCAGGCATTTTCACTCTCGCCTTTTGACAATGATGCAACACACCGTGTACAGCTGGGTCGGTCATTTCAAAGACGTCGTCCCAACAGCCAAGGTCATTGGTCAAGCCCTGCTCTCTACGAAGCGTAGCGATTAACTGCCGAACGTCATGCATGACATAAGCTTCTTTAGCTGTTTTTTCTTTACTCAAACAGTCAGCACATAAACCTATTAAATTCGATGGTGAGTTATCATATTTAATACCGTTAACATGATGAACATTGTACTTGAGTTTATGCTTGTTCAAATCAACTTGACACTTCTCACAACAGTACTTTTTCTCTTGTTTGTAGCTCCTCGAAAGCTTCTCCCAATCGTCGGTATGATCATTACGGGTATCTCCAGACTGTCTTTTTGGAATATGAGGAAACACCGAACTATACGTGGAGAAGAAGCGCGCCATATCAAATCCATTGAAAACAGCTTCTTTGCGTGCCCTATCGCCAGTCCCGTAGCCCTGATAGTTAAGGGCTCTGATGCAAGACTTACATACTTTTAGTTTCGCTTTCCCTTCTATATCCCTACCATCGATATAGTTTGTCCCTGTAATCAAAAACTCGCCACTCACATCGTTGGTCACCACGTATCGCTCAAACAGCCCTTGAGTCCTCATACCCTTCAACTTAGCACAATCCGCTACATGGTATTTAGGACCACTTTTTTCTGGGTTACTCAGCGCAGAAGTCACGGAAGTACCCACATCCTGAATATAAAGCAGTACCTGGCGACCTTTATAACCAAGGAGTCCAGAGTCAGTATCGACATCCTTAAGCTCAACAACCTTACCTTCACCCAGTTCAATATCAATTGGGTCGATATTAGTTGGCGTGTATTGTAGGTTGAACTGTCCAGGTTTATCAGGAGGCATAAGCTCAATGGCTGCTCGTAGCGCTTCCATATCAAAGGAGAGCTTCATTCCTCTCCCCCTAAAATTTTACGAATTTGCTCTTCGGCATTGGTTATTACGCGGAACGAAACACGCCTAGACCGCTGGGCAAGTTCTACACCATATTTATTTTTAATAACCTTCGAAGAAGAATAACCAACGGCTGCAACATACTGTTTAACCCAAGAGTAGTTAAAGTGGTCATTGCGAACATAATCAAGGCTCATCACAAAACCTAAAACAGCCCTTGTGCGAGATTGTGATAGGTTCATATTGTTAAAGTAGGCCTCATAATCTGTTGAATCATGGTTCCAACGGCTTGATGTGTGACCTTCAATTTTTATTTCTTGTATCGACGGCTTATATTTATTCAATACCTGCAAATAACGCGGGAAAAAGTCGCTCAGTATGACCTCAAACTTACTGCTTAAATCTGACTTCCCGTTGGCGAACAAAACGTCCGGGGCGGTAAAGTTTAAACTTAAAGTACTTCGTTCAATTTCAGCGCCCCACTTTTCAAGGTCTTCAGAGAACTCTTCGACCAAAGCAAGGTAAATAGCTTCCTGTGTTTTCTCATACGTAACAGCGACTTCTTTGATCTTATCTCGTTCATTCATTGCGTCTCGCATCAATGCCACTGAGATAAACAAGAACACCATCATCAAACCTGCCATAAGGTCTGATACTGACATCCAGTGGTCGCCTCCATCAGCAGAGGCCGACCTTTTACCAAACAAATTGCTCATATTAGCTCGCCAACTTAGTTACACTGCCGACAACTGTTTTCATTTCATTCGTCAGTTTTCCATAGTCTCGAGTGAACTGTTGAGTCACCGTTGCAAGACCTTGTCCCATCTCGTTGATGACACGGTTAATCTCTTGCTGCATTTGAAGATCCAGTACTTCCACTTGCTTCTCAACCGCTTGGCCAGTTTGTGCAACACTGTCAATGACTTGCTCTTCAAGGCTTTCAAACGTCCGCTTCACTTCACGCACTTGAGCTTCAAAGACTTCTTCTAAAACGCCCTCAAGGCGGTCTTGCAAATCTTTGATTCCTTGAACCATGTGTTGTTGTGTTTGCTGTGTTCTTTGACTTAAGTCTTCATTACTTTTTGCAAGAATTTCTACGGTATCAGCCGATGACGTTGCAACATCATTGACCATTTCACGTACGTTATGATTCAAATCACCCATCGCACTATGCAGACGGTTTTGTATTTCTGTAGTTTGATTAGTAATGCACTCAACCATTGATTGAACACGCACAGATGCATCCCCCATTTGACTGCTAATGTCATCTGCACTCTCAATTAACGAGCCACCAAGCTCCCTAGCTCCTTGTTTAAGTTCGCCAGACATCGCAACCGCACTTGCATCCAATTCAGATTTGATAGTTTGCAAGTTTGCTTGCACTGCTGATGAATATTCCGCTAGCGCTTCGCTGAATTTTTTCCCATATTGCTCAATCAATAAGTGAGACGCTTCGTTCATCTTCTCAAATGTTTCGACAGACTCTTCAACTGTACTAGATACGTGACCTATTGCACTCTCTGCACTCTCAACTAAAGAGTGCCCAACAGCGTCGACGGTTTCAGCCACTTTAGTCGTGAACATTCCAACCGCAGATTCGATACCGTCATTGATGGATTGAATGCCGTCAGAAGTCGTCGTCGTGAAATGCTGAGTCGCGGTGGTATGAGCAGAGGCAAAATTATCCAAAGCAACGCGATTTTCTTCGCCCACTTTTTCCATATGCTCATTTGCTGAACTCAGCAACCGTTGAACACAAGACGTGTGTTGTTCAATAGTATCGTTGGTGTCAGCAATCAACCTTTCACATGTTTCTGACGATGCCTGAACTGATCCAGAAACCAGAGACAGAGAGTTTTCTGTGTTTTCAATGAGTGATTTGCCAACAGCATCGACTGTCTCGTTTACTTTTGTAGAGAACTCAGTAACAGCACTCTCTATGCCCGCATTGATCTTGTGAATATTATCATCGGCAGTCGTTGAAAACTGTTGTGTTGCGGTTGTATGCGCTGACGCAAAATCATCCATCGCTATGCGCGTTTCTTCTTTTGCGTTTTCTAAATGTTGATTTGCCGCTTTCAACGTTTCTTGAGCTGAGGCAGAGTAATCGTTGATTGTTTCGTTTGTCTGATTGATGAGCTGCTCAAATGAGGCACATGTAGACTCGACCGATGTCGTCACTTTACTCATACTTCCTTCAACGGTAGAAAGTAGTTGGTTACCCGATTCATCTATCGTCTTGGTAATTGAGTCATTCATGTTCGATAATGCGGCACCCAGCTCAGAAGTCATTGTATCGATGCCCTGCCCCGTAGACTCCGTAAACTGTTTCGTCGCCAGTTTATGCTCATCGCTAAAGCTGTCGATCATCGCTTTCGATTCAGAAAGCATGGTTTCATAATGACTCGAAGCAGCAGAAACTGAACTGCTGATCACTGTCATCGTATCATCCAGCTGGCGTTGAATTTCTGGCATTGCCTCAACGGCTTTATCACGTAGTTCCTTAAATGCATCCAAACGCTGTTCAAGCTCAGTTACTTGCCCATGCCCCAGTTCCATAACGTCATGCAGTTTTTCCATGGTTTTAGGAATACTTTCCGTTCGTTCGCTAATATGAGCGACGGATTTTTCTGTATACGTGATCGCGTCGACACCTAACTGGTACGTATGGGCCATTTCTTTGAGTTGTTGACGATAGTTTTCTTGCCAGTCAACCAGTTTTTTCACCGAGTCATCAAGACGTTTGAAGTTTTCACCAAATTGCTCTGTCAAATTGTTATTGAAATCAACAATCACCTCTTTTAGTGCATTGATAACCTGTTCGGTGGCAGATTTAGATAGCATCTCACCAAATTTATCCATCTCATCCCACAGGCGCTCACTAAATGCAGAGTGCGACGTATGCATCAGTGATAGGCTCTCAACAGTGTTCTTATGGTGGGCATTGATTTCAGACAACTCGTTCTTAACCAACTTGTTGCCATCGTTCACATCACTTCGCAATAAACGAACTTGTGAAGCTAAAGAAGACTCTTCATCACCTCGGATTGAATCAACCAGTGACTGAGAAACCTTCAGTTGTTGGTCCATCACTGAATATATTTCATCAGGGCCAACGCCCTCTACGACCACGTTTTTGGCAGGAATAAAGGGTTCAATGGCTTTAAAAGCAATATTGGCGCACATACCGACCAAGCTGGTCAAAAACGCCGTTTTTAAACCTGATAATAGTAACGAAATACTGCCATCAATGTTTTGAGGGTCGAATTCCATCAAGCCGACAACAATACCGGCAAAAGTCCCCAGAATACCTAGTGATGTCATTAGGTTAGGAGCACCACTCACAAACCCATTTGCTTTCCCTAGCAAAGCTAGGAGCAAGCTAAAGACAAAAACAGCACCAATGATGTAGATAAACAGATCAGAAAATGCATTTGCAGATACAGAGGCAATTAAGCCGGATAGATATTCACTCATTATTTAGACAATATATTTTAAGGTTTTAAAAAACAGGCATAACGCCGTTCTAAATCAGTACGCAGATAGGCTGCTGGGATTTAACCGCAAACGTAAAAGCGCACCAACGTGGGTCTATTCTGGTTTGAGGTTATGGGTTCTTTAAGTTAATAAATTGGGCATTTTCGATAATGCTGTCATTTCAGTTATTTTTTCTTGGGAATCGTCTATCCGCTATAAAACAGAGCACGCCTGACAATAGTACTATAGAGCCCGAGAGTCCTTTAAAGCCAGATTTCAATACAAGCCTGAGAAGCTCATCATCCGTACTATGACTGTAAAAGGTATACGTATTTAAGATTAGATTCGATCCTATAAAAATTAAACACAAGCCAAAAATTGAAAGATAGTTTTTAACAAAGAAATCTTTAATGCTTACCAACATATTTTTATGTTCACCTATATTTTCAAAAATAACAACATTTACTCAGTTAATATTATTGATAACTTTATAACACTTGAAGTACACACATGTAATACATTCACAACCTTAAATAAAACTCACACAAAAATAACAAGTGACCGGGAATGAACCACTTGTTAACTTTTTAACAGAAAGGAATTTAATTTCGATGGTTCATTCCTAACTTTTCTAATAACTCATGCGTGAGTAAGTTAAGTCTATGGAATGACTTCTCTTGTTCTGGCTTCATTTTTAAACCAAATAATTCTCTGAAAAATGAGCAATTGTTTCTGTATGTATTGAGTTCTTTTTCGATTTTTGGCAAGTACTCATTCAAAAGTGTCTTTACACGAAGAGCATTATTTCTTGCAGCAATCAATTGATTAGAAGCTTCCGCTGTATAGCTGATCAACTTGTCTGCTTCTTGAATTAACGTTTCTTTCTGCTCTTTTACTTTTTCAACTTTCTTGTAAGAGCTTTTAGTAGAAAAGAAAACCATCGGCGCGACTAAGATCCCACCAAGCACCCAAAAGCCGCCAGCCATTCCTGCCCCACCCGTTGCAAGAGAACCGCCACCAAACCAAGCTAACGTTGCGTTAGTTGCAGCAACACCGGATAGCGAAGAGATTGCGGTACCTGTAGAGGCTGAACCAATCAAAGAAACCAGCCCCCACGCGCCAAGTGCGGTTGTGCCGCCAACAAGACCGCCAAAGCCAACGTTGAGCGAAGTATTAAAACCTGAGTTGAATCGTTCAAATTGACTCAACGTTCGCTTTTGGACCGAGCGTACATTCGATTTTGACTTAAGTATTTTTTCTACTGGTTTAAGTGCATTTTTCAAACGGCTCAGATCTGCACCAATAGAAGATAGGCTCTCGTTTGTAGACGCTTCAATGGCTTTTATGCGCTCAAAAGCCGGCTTATAGATCGCCTCATACATGTCAGAGTAATGCTTATTATGCAGTTCGAGCATAAAGGAACCACCAAGAGAAACCATAGCCCCCATTGCTTTACCTACATTCTTAAGTACTGATCTTTTATTTTCAGCTGGTACAAAGAATTCCAATTCTTCATATACTTCATCAAAATACTTAAATGCCCCTTCAGCAATTTCCTTATTAGTTTTACTGCTGCAATCAACAACATTTTTAAACGCTAAAATTGAGTTGCCGGTATGCTTATATTCTTTAACAAACGTGCTCATTAACTCTAACTTTTACTACTTTATATAAATCCGTTAACGCATAGCGATTTGGGTTAACAGGAAACCTGAATTGTCTTTACGTTGATAAGCTTATCAAATAGATCGAATAATGTGCTTTCATAAGCTTACAATGTCTTAGTGTTGCTAAGGTGATGCATCGAGGATTCAAAATCCCAAAAAAAACCAGAGCACTAGGGCTCTGGTTTTCGCGCGGATTATAAGGAAGAAGTGTGATTTCGATCAACTTATATTTTATGTAATTTATTGCTTAAAGCACCGTTCAAATTCAGCCCACACCACATCGTAGTAGCGTTCGCGATCGCACTTGTCGAACGAAGCGATGTATTCAATCATGCAACTCTGCTGGGCTGCATGTCTTCCATTAGCAAATCCGCCGTCGGGTTCATGAGGCATTTACTGTTAACTGCAGGTTTAATAGTGCTCAGTTAACTCAAATGAGCGCTTTAGATACGGACAAACCTCACAAGCTGCGCACCCTAAACAGTTAGTGGAAACATTATCATCACAGGTGTTAATGATTTCTTTGATCTCTTCTTCGCTTGGTGGTTCTGAGAATATTGGCTCGAACATCGTTTCCTCACGCAATCATTAAACATTCAAAAAAACCAGAGCACTCAGGCTCTGGTTTTCGCGGATTATATTAGAAGTCAGTTATTACAACCAACTTATATTTTATGTAATTTGCTACTTAAAGCGCCTTTCAAACTCGGCCCATACCACATCGTAGTCGCGTTCACGGTCGCACTTGTCGAATGGGGCAACGTATTCGATTGTGCGCTCGACTGGACCGCCTGGTTGGGTGTCATCCATGTAGGTTTTGTAAACCTTGCCGGATTTCAGTTCGCGGATATCTTCCCAGCCCAGTTGCACGTTTGTGTCTGTCAGCGGGTCATCCTCTGAACCCAAACCTTGCGCACGATTCTCATACACGCCGTTTTCAATCGTGGTGGTAAAACCGTTTTTCTTATTGAATTTACGGTCTAAGCCTACGCCGACCAAACCTTTTGATGCAGTAAACACAATACGCCCGGTTTGGTCGTACCAAGTATCCGCCTCGTACTGACGCATCACAGGGAACTGAACACGGTAGATGGTTTTCAGCTCTTCCAAGGTCATACCCAGTGCCATTGCAACCAGCACATCAATTTCTACTAACGCTTGACGGCGAGCGTAATCGGTACGTAGTGCACAATCACGATGCCACTCAGAAGTAAGATTTCTGAAAAAAGAATTTTGTAGTCTCGGATCTTTTTTCCCCCACTCTTGAGTAAAATTATTAATAGATCCATCCATAAAGTCATGCCAGAGACCACTATAAGTCTCTGATATACAATTAAGGGACATAATTAATGTATTTAAGCACTTTTTGTAACTTGGAGACAGCTCCGTAAGCAATGGTACAAACTTCATAGATCCGGTTGTAAAGTCGCTCTTACCTGTTGACTTTACATAAAAATCAAATGGAAGAGATTGCATCATAGCGGTTACAGACATCAACGTTTTTACATCTTTAAATGTAGATGAAATACAAGTATGCAAATGACCAACGCGTTTTGGAAATAATGCTGAAATCAGCGTTCTTTCCCCCCGATTGACTTAGCATTCTTCGATGAACCAATCGATAATAATCCGTCACCGGACGATGCTCTGGCTTATTTGCTGGATTCGCTCCACTTGCCTGCCAAGCCGATAAATCAGCCTCATCAATCCATGGCACTTTTGGGATCCGACGCAGGTATTCATCAGCATCACACGCAGGAACATAGTTGGTGCGTGGGAGGTAGTTGTCTGGGATTGAAATTAGATCGATACCATCATAATCGCTACTCAACTTACATTCACTTCTTGGTGTTTTGTAAAAAGGAGTCCCCACAAAAAAGTGTGGTCCAGATACAACCCACCTATCAGCTCCTTCCGAAAAGGTAGTGGTACGTTCAATAGTCCCATCTTTTTGCGCATTGGTCTCATGCCACATTTCTAATGACAGATAACCATCAGCTAAGCTCGATAACTTTTTAGGTTGAGAAGCAAATTTCTCCAATACCGATGTTAACTGAGAGGTATGTAGTGCAGGCAGTCGCGCAGCTAAATATGGTGTTCCTTCTTGGTCATAGAGGTTTGCAAAAAGCGAAAGCTCATGTTTACCAACTTTTATTATTCGGGCTGAATGGGCTTTCGTACTCCAGCAGACGTCAACTTTACCATCATTGACTTCAATATCTTTTAGGCCCGGAACAGGCTCATTGCCCATGTACGAATAACAGGCGTCGATTGTATTCGGTGTAAATAGGTTTGCGATATTATCGAAGCTAACGTCTTCCATAAACGATGCATAAACGTTAATGGAATACATGGTCGCATGGTGGACTTCAGCAAATAAACTCATTTCATTATGAAATTGGTAATGAGCGCGAAGACGCGGGTAAATCAAACTTCTTAATTTGCCCCCTTTCGGATCATCATACGTACCCTCTGGGTGTAAGAAACCACTCACACCTTCTACATTGGAGATACGCCAAGCTTGCGGCAAGAAACACTTGTACAGGTTGGTCTGAATGCCTTTCAACTCTGGATAATTGACCAAACCATTGAGGAAGTTTTGCGTAGCTGATGCTTCTTCATATTCTGAGAAATAGGCTTGCTCCAAAGCCGGCATACGCAGCAGCGTTTCTTCACGTAGCGTATTCAACTTAGATGCAGAGAACTTACGCAGCACAAATTGCGGCTCATAGTCACCCATAATGCCGCCTTCTTGCCATTCCACTTTAAGCCAAGGCGGGTTACCGAGAATCAAGTCAAAACCACCGTTGTCAGCGAAAATGTCAGCGAACTCCAGTTCCCAATGGAAGAATTTATAGCGCGCTGCTAACTCATCCACTTTACGCAAACGGGGGAACACATCATACAAAAAGTCCTTATTGACTACCCCACCACGGCTGGTTGAGAACAGATCTTGTGTTTGTTGACTGCCTTCGGAGAACATCGCCATTTGGCCTGAGCTTTCTTCGGTGACTACGGTTTCTGTCACCGTGTAGCCTTCCAGCACCTGTTCGATTTCACCCAAGTATTCCGCTCGGCTTGGCAGATCATTGGCGTTGTCGATTGGCCAGAACCAAAGTGCACACCAATAGTCCATCACCATTTTTAGGCGTGGATAAACGGCTGAGCCTTCATGCTGAGACTTTTTCAACAGTGCATCTTTGCTATAAGTAGAGCTTAACTGCTCGGAGTGTTCAGACTCTGGCCACACTTTTAGGCTATCAGTGACAATGTCACGCTCCTTGCGGCGCTGTACCGTATGCTCTTGCCACAATTCATCGATTTTGCCTGAGATGCGCAGCAGTTGGGCTTTCTCATCTGGCGTGAACGATTTGACAAACTCTTTGCGCCAGTTAGTGATGGTTTTGATTTCACTCTCTTTGAGCGATTTCACCACTTTATCGCTGTAGTCCGCCATGCCGTTGTCTGGCAGCAAGTAGTGGTACACCTCTTGGTCTTTACGCGAATCGCTGTGACCTAAACGTTTTGGCTCAATGTTTAACCAACTTGGGTCTTTGGCTTTTTTGTAAGCAAGATCGCCGGTTGAGAACACTTGACGGCGCGCACCAATCAGCGAGTTACCGTTATAGAGCTGATAGCCAAACCAAGGCACAAACGCTTCATCACTGATCGCATTCAACCACAGTGACACTTCAGCCAATTCTACTGCAATCGGGTTTAAATCGACGCCGTAGACGTTGTTGTCGGCAATGAACATCTTCACACGTTGCAATTCACGGGTGTATTGCTCTTGCGGAATGCGTTTGTCTTCAGCGAGCTGTTTCAGTTCAAGGTATTTTTCAGCAAGTTGGTTGATCGCTTCGTTCAAGAACGCTGCGCTACCCATTGCTGGCTCACACACTTTCAAAGTAAGGATCTTGTCTGCTTTTTCACTTGTACTTTCAAGCGGTTCAATCTGCTCTTTGTACAGCTCTTTCAGTGCGTATTTCACCAAAGACTGGGTAAGCACTTCCGGCGTATAGTAAGAGGCCGATTTTTCGCGGTCACGCCCTGCCATGCGGTAGATAAAGCTGCCGCGTTGGTGGCATTTCAGTGAGCCGTCTTTGTGGAAGACTTTTTCACCTTCTTTGTAGTCCACAAGCTGCTCCGCAGTGACAAAATAGCCCGTTTCCAGCTCATTGACTTCTTCTTTTTCTTTCTTCACTTCGTACAAATCGGTCTTAGCGAAGAAGCCACGGTAAGAAAGCAGCGCCTCATACACCGCACCTAATTGGTTAATACCAAGCTGTGCATAAGAGATACGACCACGACGCTTGTTTTTGCCTTTACCTGGGCGGCTTAGCGACATCAACTCAATAATGCGTTGCAGGGTTTCGTTGCGGAAGATCACTCGGCCCAAATACGGCATGCGATCGTCATCAAACAAGTGGCTTTCCAGTTTACGGATACTAAAGCTGTGTACTAGCGAAGCATGGCTGCTTTCTGCGAACAGATCTTCATCGCGCTCGCCTTTCTTTTTGTCACGAGATGAGGCTTTCTTGCCACTGAAGCCGTTCGATACCAATCGGAATAGCATTTGTAAGCTGTCATGAATGTAGCGACCATTCCGTGACTCTTCGGTGGTGAGATCGACCATTTCAAGCTCACGCAGCGCTTCAAGGCTGTAGCCTTTCAGATAAGTTTCCGAATCTGTCGGCGCATATTGCAGCTCTGGGCGCGCTTCAATGTAGAACAAGAAAAGCATGCGGTACATGTAGCGCAAACATTCCAAGCTCAACTGGTTCGGATCGATATTGCTCTTACCCTCGTAGGTGAAGCCTTTTTCGATCAGCTGCTTGGCTGCTTCATCACCCAACAGTTCAATCGATTCACGCAGCGCGTATTTGAGATCTTCAGACACGGCAAAAGCATGCTTGTGCGAGCTTTCATCGAGATTATCCAGCAGGTTTTGACCTTGCTCTGGGCAAATCGAATCTTTGTGTAGCAATGCAGCCGTGGCTTTTAGCGTATCGGCTTCTTTTCGGCTAAGAATTTCTTCAATGTCAAAACGAAGCAGGCGGTTTTGCGCCCATTTAGTGCGGTCAAGCAGCAAGCACTGACGGTTACCGAGCAGAAGCACCCAGCGAGGTGGTTCTTGCGCGCTGAATACCTTCTTCGATACCAAGTCTTGCCAGGTCAGAAGTTCACCATGAGCATTTTGCTTAAGTGATTTCTGGCTATCTTCATTGACCGTTGCTATCTGACTCGCCAGTAATGGTAATGAAAGTGGATCGGCATCATCACCACTCAGATCATGGGCTTCTACGATCCACAGTAAAGGCTGTCCTTGCGTATCTTGATAAGCCGATAGCACTGGCAACTCTGCGCCATCAATCAATACGGAAGTAGGTTTAAGTTCATAACCTAATGCATGTAAAACCGGTGACCAACGGCTGCGTTGATCGCTCAGACGCTTGGTTTCACTCTTTGCAGCTTTATGTTGATTCAGTTGGCGAAAATACTCACCCGAGTAGCTGCGCAGCGCTTCAAAAGGTGTACGGTAGCCCTTAACTGGATTTCCACCCTTTTCACGCTCGGTTCGCTCTTGTTCACGCGCTTCGTTTTCTTTTTGTTGCCAACCATCTAATACGCCACGAATATCACCAACGAAAATCTCGCTGAGATAGTGGTGAGAGTAAAAGTCGTTTTCGTTTGAAATGCCAACCAGTGCCATATTAGTAACCCTCAGCGCCTGTTAGTACCGCCACCAGCTGAATGTACGGCGTTTTTTCGGTGGTCATGGTGTCTTCAATCCAATGCAGATATTCATTAAATATCTGTTCAATTTCTCGCTCGCGTTGCGCCTTACGGCTCTGCACGATAGTTTCCGCTTGTTTGCTGTCACCAAAGTCCAATTCAAGCTGTTGAATTTGTTTGTTTTTAAGTGCTTCTAGCTTGTCCATTTGATCGGTGAGCTTTTTGTCGAGATCTCGTTCGACATCATCACGGATGGACTGCAAATATGGCAATGCTGCGTCGATTGCACGACCCAATAATTCCTCTTGGCGTTCGTGACCACGCTCTCCGCCTTTGTTCGATAGCGTGCTAATGTGGAAAGGATGCTTTTCAACGAAATCTTCAAAACGTTCGATGCCACTTAATTCACCATCTTCAAAACTCACCACTAACCACGGGTTAACCACTGGGTGAGATTTGCGGTTTGGGAACAAGCCAGATAAGACAAAGTGATCTTCATAATTGTCAAACTGTGCTGGCATTCGCAGTACAGGCGCTTGATGGCGACCAAAGGCACTCATCATTTTGTCACCGAGCCACTGTGCAACTGGGTTGATTGGCCACAAATATTGAATACCCGGCCATGCGGTTTGCTCTCCGCGGCAGCGCACAATCTCATGATTGATCACGTTTAAATCATTGCTCAAACGCAAGGTGTATTTGTTCTCTTCCGTTGGCTGAATTTCAGGCGGTAGGAATTTGAAGCGTTGGCGCAAATCTTTAGGCGCAAACAGCGATAGCACTCCAGAGTCGTCGGTTTCTGAAATAATATGTTGCCCTTGATGCTTAAGATACTTCAGTGCTTGCTTACAATATTCCAAGTCATCATTGAACAAGCTCACCATCTCTTTCGCTTCTGATTGATCTTCACTGATTGGAGACTCATCAAAGAAACCGGCAAAAATATCGTCTTCATCACTCTCAATATTTGAGTCATAGAAGCTTTCCAGGAATGACGCGGTATCAAAGCTGCTGTCGTCATTCATCATGACGTCTTCAACTTGCGCTTCCTCTTCTTCCTGCGAGTAAGAGCGGGTGAACTCTGAGCTATCACCGATGTTTTTCTGCGCTTGGTCATCTTTCTCAATCAACACTTCCAAAACTCGTATATCACCACGAATGCGCTCATTGTCACTTTGAGTCAGCAAGTAGCGGATCTGTGGTTGATGCGTTTGACCATAACGGTCAATACGACCATTACGTTGCTGGAAGACCATCAATGACCATGGCACATCAAAGTGGACCATTTTGTGGCTGAGATGATGTAAGTTGATACCTTCAGACGCGACATCCGAACAAACCAGCAAACGTAGTTTTGAACTCTCTTTACCGAAATCTTCGACCACTTGCATGATATCGGTATCAGACATACCACCATGAAGCTGCGCAATCGCACCATCGCTTATTTTTAGGTCTTCTTTTAAGTTGTTATACAGAAAATCTAATGTTTTTAGGCTTTCAGTAAAGATAACCAGACGGTCATCACCCTGAGATTTTTTCCATTTCAGATCATTTTTGATCGTACCCAGTAAGGACTGGTACTTGCTGAAACTCTGCTTATCAATATTGCGTAAAGCGGATGCTAGCGATTCCAATTCGCTAATATCATCATAAAAATCAGGATCATTTTTCTTTTCCAGATTTCGAATACGATTTTCAACTGTCGATAAACACGCCATTGGGCTAGAGAACAGTGCTTTTTCCAACGTCACTTTAAACAGGCGGCTGCTTTTTCTGCCACTGTCCATACTCTTGAGCGATGCCGCGACCAGTCGACGATAGACTTCTTCTTCTTGCGAGCTCGCATTCGCATAGATTGATTGGATGTTACGCTCAGGAAATTCGCCTTTCATCTGATCTTTTACGTCTTTTTTGAAACGTCGAACAATCAGGTTTTTGTCTTTAAAATCGTCATAGCTGTATTCACTTGGGTTCGCGATAGCCGTCGCGTCCAGCATATTCATCAAGCTGGCAAAGCTCTCTGCCTTACCATCGTGTGGTGTTGCGGACAACATGACTAGGGTATCACTGCGACGAGAAAGCAATTTCGCAAGTTTACTACGTTGTGAATGCGAACCACGCTCTGCGACGTTATGCGCTTCATCGATAACGATAATGTCCCAGTAGGCTTGCTCTAAGTAATGACGGTATTCCACATCCTGCTTAAGCGTATCAATTGAAATGATTGCCTTGTCATAGTAGTGGAACGGGTTGTGGTTGGTGGGAATTCGGTTACGCACCTTTTGCAAGCCCGCCGAATCCAGGCGAGTCAATGGGATAGAAAAACGGCTCCAAAACTCTTTTTGGAACTGGGTCAGCATCGATTTTACGGCAAGCACAAGGATACGTTTCCCTTTGCCTCGGCGGATCAGTTCAGACACTAGGATCCCTGCCTCAAGGGTTTTACCTAAACCCACAGAGTCGGCAATCAGAATACGATGTCGCGGTTGTTGTAACACCATTTTCGTTGGGTCTAACTGAAATTGCAGCGGATCCATTGCAGCCTTGTGCCCCATGTGGACAGTTTCATCTGTCGGAACTCGACCACGCAACATGCTTTCTATATAAAGCTTGGATGCGCTGTAGCTAGGAGAGTCGTCCTCTACAAGTTTGGTGTTTTTTGGGTCTAGCACTTCCACATCACCTTCAAGCGATGTTAAAAAACGACCTTCTTTACCACGAACCAGTTCTGAGATCCCCTCGCAAGTGATGAGGTGTCCACCATCGGAACTGTGATCGACTTTTTGAATAACCCATTCCGCATCACGGATGACAATTCGCATTCCGGGCGCATAGTGTGTATTTGTTTGTGACATGATGTTCTCTGCTCAGCAAAATCGATAGCATCGATATTTTGCTGCATATATTAGGGGAGTTTAAGCAAGGTCTCCATGATGAAAACCTTGCTTTATACCTAAGCGATCAAAATCTGCTCTGATTACCTTATTTAAATCCAACAATCATATAGCTAGACATACTTTCAGGTGCGACCAAATCGTATTTCATTGCGGCCAGCTTTTGCGCCTGTCGTTCCTCTTCATCAAAGAAGTCGAAGCTGCTGTAGCCATCCACGCGCCAAAAGCCTAAACCGTAATCGAACAAAACGTATGCCGTTGTTCCATCTTCAAATTCAATCTCTAGTTCACGTCCATGCCCTACTTCACCATAACCACCAGCAAAGAAGCTGATGTCACCTTCCCAGCTTTGCCCCAAGTAGCCGTCATTTAGCAAAATACGAAGTACATTTTCTCGTGCTATGTTGTCATTCCAATCTTGGAAGATTCTCTGAGAATAGCTCTCTTGCGTTTCAAGGCTATTTGCGGACAACAACAATGAAGCATTTGTGCAATCAGCGTACTCATTAATTTTGGTGATGATTTCACCAATCAGTCTTACCGTTGCAGGGCTTTTTAGGAAACGGTCGTTGTAGCTAACTCGCTTCACCTTATTACCTGCCCTGACTGTATTTACAAAATCAGGATGATGCTCGCTCAATACTGACCAGAATCTTTCGCCAAAGCTATCAATCGAACCATCAAACTCCGTGGTAAATGTGATGCGTACATCCGTAGCAGGATCCATTGGTTGCAAGGCTTCAAGCTGCACTGATTCGCCAACATTTGCTAACGCACATTCTACCTGATTTGCTGAGACAACCACTCCATCAGATACGCGTCCCCATCCTCCTGATAATGAGGTATCAACGTTAGGTGCCGCCGCCCACTCGGTAAAGGTTGATCCTTTGTCTAGCCAAGCGATACGTTTACCATCCTTTGCAGACAGATACTTTTCATCAACGATGCGAATATCCACTGTCGCGCTTGGTAGCATTTGTAGACCTGCCAGCTGAGATTTCACCGAGCTGTCAAGCTGTTCCATGTCTTCCTTGGTCAACATAAGTTGCACGTTACCGTCATTATTGGCAGCGTATCGGATCATATCTTCAAATAGGGGCCAGCGGTCCAGTTGCCACTCTGCTGCGTTCCCTGACAAAAGAACGCCACAACGAAGTACATTACCCTTTGATAGCTCCAAACGAAGTCTATCGGTCATTGAAAGAGTCTCAAAAACGCTGTTTTCACCAAGGTATTTTAGGTGTGAGCCTAACTCCAAGCGATTCACCATTTCTGGACTTACCCATCGCGACGCTTCAGTATGATCGAGCTTATCGATGAAGAATTGTGTGTCGTAGCTCAACAAACAGTTATGGCACGCCTTGTCACACTTACAATCCAATACATCACGTGCTTTTTCAAATACAGCTTTCCAACAATCTACCAGTTGTACCGCGTAACCTGCGCCCCCTGCCGATTTATCAAAGATAAACAAAGAGTATGTAAACTCTTCACGCTCATCTTGTGCTTGTTGAACCGATAGCCCCAACTCTGACGTTTCAATCCCTAGGTGACGGGCTAAACCTTCACGCAACGCAACAACTAACGACCAAGCCTCAGTGTCATTGCTAATTGAAATACCATCCATATCTTTTAGCTGGATTTCGATCACGTCTGTTTGTGCGCTATATCCAAGCTGTAGGTCAGTAATGACACTGCCGTGACAGAGTTTGGCTTCTCTACCATCACCGTCATTAGTTGATTTACCGCCTCGTAAACGAAAGTGCGTGTTCTCTAATTCTGGATTGATGAGTGAACGTGGCTTTCTCCCTTCTTGAGATTGAGATTCCGTTCGACCGCAGCTAAGGCAAACTGAATACCCCAAATCACACTCACCGTTCGAGTAGTGATAAATCTCACCTTTATTACTAAAACGGTAACGTCCCATACTTGGATCCGGTAGAGATAGCCACTGCGATACTGGTAGCAGCACCCTTGGCTGCTTAAACGGCATCTGTTTTGGCTGGTTCACGTCATTATGTGATTGATAACGAATATCCGTGGCAAATCCGATTGGTTGTAAGTAGCGATTGATGTCATCTTGTTTTAGCTTTGAACCACAGTGTGTACATACTCTTGGCATGGTTTGCTGAGTAGCACCTGCACCACAAGACGAACAATGCCAGAAGAAAGGCAGATGCTGTGAATCTCCCTTAAGTTCCTGCCCACTAGCCAAGACTTTGCCTAGCATAACCCCAGCACTACGATACACCTTTCCGCCCAATACAACATCGGCTCCAGGAGCATATTCTCTTAATGCTGTTGGCAAGTCACGACTCGGCATTGATGCAAAGTTGCGTGAACTTTTTCGCTCTTTTTCTGGTGCAGCGATCGCTTTAGCATCGTTTTCTGAGATCTTCTTAAAGTTCAAATCTTCAATGGTTTGATAATTGAAGTTAACAACACCAACAGGGAAACCATGCCCCGGCAAAAACGCTTTAGTTGCAAGCGATGAGAACAAATAATCCCCGCGGAAATCACGAAGCTGGAACAACACCGCTTTTCCAGCTGGTGAGTTTTGCCAGTTTTTATCCTCATTCTTCAGTAACTCAATGTTATCCAACATAATTTGAAGCTGGTCGAGCCATCGCTCTTGAACAAATTCAATGGATGAAATCACTTTTACAAGCATTGCTTTGGTCGACAAATGGGCAATTGCGGTACCTTTGGCAATGCGCTCAGCCCCTTTTGCCCAGTCACTTGAGTTGCCTTCTTGAGCAAGATCCTTTAGCCATAAAACGAATTTTTCACACTGGCTCACGTCGCCTTCAAAGAACCATTCACAGTTCAGTTTGGTGGCATCATTCGATTTTTGGTGTAAGAAGCTACCCAACGCGAAAGCATTAATATGACGGAGTGCTATCGCTTCACTTTCCAAACGAACTTGTGGTGGCTGACACGTCACGACAAACGGCCACAGTGTATTTTCGAACACTTCCATACCATGAGCGGTGTTTTTACATAGTGTCACAGCCGCCGCCGCTGTTTCTCCTCGACGGCCAGCACGACCAGCACGCTGCAAATAGTTAGCTGGCGCCGGCGGAACGTTATTCATAGCAACAAGAGACATGCCACCAATATCTACCCCCATTTCCATCGTGGTAGAACAGTTTAGAACGTTGACTTTGCCTTCTTTAAACAGAGCTTCATTCGATTTGTTTACTTCTGAGCTTTGTTGCGCTGAGTGTTCTTCTAATCGGTACCATGACTCTTTCGCTGCAATCCTGTCGCTTCGGTTCGGCCACATGTTTTGCTGACGCGCTTCTAATACCACTGGGTTGCTTTCTAGCCACGCTAACCGTTCTGCTTTAGGGATCGTTGAGTCATCTTCATTGCGCCAATGCTTGTTCGGAATAGCAGGCATTTCAACTTGTGTTGCTTTGAAGACGTCACGGATATCTTTATTTGGCAAATAAGGTGAATAACCACAAAGAGTCACATCCAGTGCTTTTCTCGTATAAGGACAAATCCACACTTTCTTCGGCGTTGCAAACACCACCTGCTCTTTGAGGTTGAGTTGATAACCAGATTCAAGTGAATGCAACATAGGCTTTATCGCTTCCCACGCTGAGACCATCAAATGATTAACGCTCTCTCGCCAAAAAGCCTCTTCCGGTATGATCTGAGGAAAAGCCGCCACCAGCAGTTTAATGATGCGGTTATGTTGTTTTTTCCTAAACTTTGGCCATAGCAAATCACGGCGTTGCTCTGCAAAATCAACCGCTGGACCACGAAGAATCTTTCTTGGGAAGCGCGCCCCCATCCATCGTTGGTAATGCTCGTTATCAAAGAATACCGCACTGTTTTCACGAAGGTAGAAATCCAGAATGATCTTTAAGAAGTTACGCCATTCGGCTACTTGACTATCGGTATCCGTTAGCAGGTGCTTCCACTCACTCGGGACTGTAATAATTTTCTCAAGTGCTGGGTATCGAACAGAGACCAGTCCAAGGCTTTCCAATGACCACGTCTTCTTAGGGCGACGACCGAACTCTGTATACAAACAGAAATCAGCGTACTGCTCTTTATCAAGATTTAGGCCAGACAACTTGTTGAGGCGACCACGCATCGTGTCAAAATCAGAACGGCTATTTGCCAACTGTTGAGCCATTTGCTTCCAGCTCAGCAATACCCCTGAATTCTTAGCTGTCCCTTTTAGCGCTTGCTGGAAAGACTCAACATACTCAGGTTTACCCCACATCGGTAACATTGATGGAATCGATTCCAACATCGTCCTTTCATGTGCTGGCACTTCTTCTCCGGACAGAAACTTTCTGATGATCGCCGCGGTCATGGCTGTCATTGGATGCCCATCAAGATCTTTACAAAGCGGCTCAAATTCAACAGAAAAATCGACGCCCGTATCACCTGTCGACGTTTCTACCAACTCATGATAAGTCAATGTTCTTAGAGTATTTCGGTCTGCGTCTTGCTGAAGTCTCGCTGAGATTCGTGCCGTTCCTTGACGAGAGTCGGTAAACGTCAAAAGGCGCTTACCTTGACTCGGCCCCATACGTTGATCTTTCTCTTGTGGCGCAGGAGAAAAATCGAGCATGGTTGGGATCATATCACCCAAGAAGAAAGGTGCACCAAGTCGTGCATAGCGGAACAATCCGCCGTTTTTAGTTTCTTTCTCGCCACAACACCCACATCGGAAATGACTGCGGGTTTCTCCATCGTCCGCTGATTGAAGCGGTCTCAATAAACCAATGTTGATGGCGTTTCCTTCTTTGGGTGACAACAGACCAAGATTTTCGCGCCCAATCCCCAGTTTAAAAGGTTCCCCACCTTCACCGAGCATGCGCTCAAATCCAGTGCCACCAATTTCTTCATCAGCGTCACTTTCAGGTTGCTCGATATCTAAAACAAACTCATCTTCATCAAAATCCAATATGCGGGGACGTAGATAAGTATTGCCTTGATGTAACTTTTCCTCACACGCCAAATAGGATGTGCCACATCCTTGACAGCTTACAAGCTCAAAGACTGGTGCGCCGCATTCACAGGTGTGCTTGAGATTGGTGAATACTTTGCCAAAGTTCCAATCGTCAGACTGTAAGGTCTCATGTTTGTGAGAACAACTTTGGTTACTACATGCCCATAAGCCTGAAGTTGTTCGCAAATACGCGTGCATACGTAGCGGCGTAAATGCTTCACCATTCATGGCATAAGTCATGAGATCAAGTACAGTTAGAACCTGCTGCTTGGTAATAGATGAATCAACCGATTTAGCAACACGATGTAATGTTGAAAGCTGGTAAGCAGGCATTGGCGTTAAATTAAACTGCTCTAATACCCTCGGGTCATTAGAAAAAACCTGTCGCAATAATCGGGTTAGCGTGTAGTTGCTTAACGTAGAATACAACTCTTCTCTAGTAAGCGCTTTAAGACGACTAACATGCTCAAATGGGAACTCCAAATTAGCGATCTCGATTGCAGGTAGCTTTGGAATGTCACGATAACCACGGACAATTTTCACCTTTTGTTCTACTTCAGCATCTTCTACACCCGCAAGAGCAGCAAGATACTTAGCAAGTGTTTTATTCCCTTCAGCCGTGTCTTCACCAATAGTTGCCGATGTAGCAATAACTTGAACTGGATAATCTGTTCCAGGCCCTACGCCATAAGCTTGCATCACGCGACGTAGCAATAAGGCAAGTTCAGCCGCCTGCGAGCCAACATAAGTATGAGCTTCATCCAGAACGATATATTTGAGCATACCTTTTGACTGCTCGATCAGTTGTTCATCTTCTTTACGAACCAACATGTATTCAAGCATTGTCGCGTTGGTAACAAGAATCGAAGGCGGATATTGCCAAAGTTCTTCTCTACTCAGAACCTGTTCCGGATGATCTAATTGTTGCTCTTTAACCTTAGAACGGTAACGTTCTGTTTCACCGTTGTACAAAGCAAAGCGAATATCCCCTCTAAACTCTTTTGTCCATTTAGAGAGTCGCTCTTGTTGACTGTTGATCAGAGCGTTTAATGGGTACAGGAATAAAGCCTGAGTACCGATAAGCTTACCCTTCCGAGCTTTTTGTTGGCGAACAAGGTCCTCCAAAATCGGAACCATAAAACATTCGGTTTTACCAGAACCTGTGCCGCTGCTGACCAAGGTCGATTTACCTTCCTCCAAAATAGAACGCCAGGCTGTCAATTGGTGCTTGAAAGGCGCTTCTATCCCTTTGAGGACATCAACCAAATGCTCAGAGAGTAATGAGCCCTTAAGCGAGTTCATCGTTTCATTTGCCTGCTGCCAAGGGAACATTGCCTCAAAAACAGGATCTGCCATTAAAGCGCTTTCAGAACCTGGCGCAGAGGACAGTGCATTACGCAAAAACGAGGTTAGAGCTTTACTCTTAAAAGCATATTGACTAACAACCGAACGTTCTGAACGTTTCTGTAGTTGTTCCAGTAGAGGAGCGAATTCTAAATGCCTATTCTGCGTCATCTATTTCACCAAATTATTCTGAAAAAAATTAAAAATTGGACCAAAATGCTCAGGAGCTTGTTGGTAGGCCAAGTTAAATAATGTGTTTAGTTTTATATATTTCTTAGCTTCATCAGCCCGTAATAACGTGAAAGCAGCAGAGAGCATCACGTGGTTCAGAAGATTGGATACTTCTATCGAATACTGTCGATCAAACCAACACTTATCTACCGCTTTAGCAAGTGTCTTTTCCGTACGCAAAGCACTTATATAGATCTCTCTACCATACCCATCGATTCGAGCAAGGTTATCAACAAGTCGAATGAGATCTTGAATTGCAACGTTGAATTGTTCCTCTGTCGCATTCTCAACTAATTCGATTGACTGCCCTATCTCTTTAGATAGACGTTTAAGAACAATATTGACCCCAGCTCTGATACGCCAATCTCGGTGAGCCAGCGTTCGCAAAGGAATTTGCATCATCGCTAACATGCCAACAAACATATTTGGGTCGTTTTTAGTATCCAAAACCAGCTTTTCTACTGCGGCTTCCCAGTCTTCTAACGGAATCCCGCCCCAACTAAAGCCAAGTTGATTCTCTAAGCTATATATTTGCTCATAGTTGCCGGTAAACGTAGATATAAGCAGTAGGTTTATCAGATGTTTGTTGTTCTTTTTCAGTTGGTTACATATCGAAAACGTCTTGGCATCGAAACGCCCCATAGCGACCAGATTTTTGAGTAATTCATACCAATTTACAGACGCAAATGAGCTCAGGTCCTCAACAAGGAATTTTGCAGCTGCGTCATCACAGTACAGTGAACGCGATACTAAATTTTCGTTATTTGGGACCTCAATGTTATTTACGATAGTTTGATTAGAAACAACAACGCCATCTCTTTCACAATAGAGCAACCAAGCACCTTGTTCACCAACTAAGTTGTAGAGCTCAACCCCACCATGCTCAGAAAAGCTTAGCGGTATAGGTTCCTGATCTAACGATGACAAATCCATAGCAAAAACTGACACATCATTGTCGAGATTCTGCATTGAATCAGGCGTCAAGCTGATGCCACTGCTATGAAAAGACAAAATCAATGAATATCGACCAACTGAAAGTGTATTTTCCTTGGTTCCTGCAGAATAAGCGCGCAAGTTAATGACTTCATCCGTTTCAGCCACTGATAGTAGACTTTGAACAGGTCGCTGCATGAATGCTAACGACAGCTCTTTTGTCCCCTCATTACCAGTCCCCAGCATTGGAAACTTGATCTTGAGTAAGTTAGCCCCGTTTGAAGGAGATTTGAGGTCTGATAACGTTTTTTCAGCCTCAATCCAATACTTTTCATCCTGACCGTCAATTTCAATGCCTTCAGCTCTCATACCAAAAAGATGACCAACCGAAACTAAGTCACTAAGATTCTTATCAAAACTAACAAATCGACTGCCTTTAGCTGGGAATGGGATCAAAAGCTCCACCGGTTCAACATCAGGCCAGCTAATTTTGAGTTTAAGGGACTGTTTATACTGAGACTTCGACAAAACCTCTAGGCGAATATCATTCTCTGAAAAATCAGAATGGGATTCATAGAACTCCCCCTCGTGAAGATCTTCAAACTTAGCGTCTTTAAATCCTACGAATCGAACTACTCCAGAAACTTCGCTTTTTGGTAGCAAGGACACATTGGCGTTTTCAGGGAAAATCACACAGCGGGAGCTGTAACGAACGACACCATCGACTACTTGTCTAAGTTCTACTTTACCTAAAGGCTTTCTTTCTGAACAAGGAATCCACTCGGCCTGACCAGGTCTCAGGCGACGCCAGACAAAAGACTCCGTATTAACACGCTGATATTCTGCCCCCATAACTTGAAATATAATGGGTTCACCAACAAATATTGGATACTTACTGAAGATATTCTTAAAAGCGGTTCGACCAAAAACAAAGTGAGGCACTTCATCTTCAACCTGTCCTGTCTTGATATTACAACGAACGCCATCTTCAAGCGTAACAATGTAATCACCGCGCACCTGAGTTAAGAACCTTTCACAGTTATCAATCAATTCAGGAATGCCAAAATCACCATCACTATCTAAGGTAATAAAACTGTTAGACAGCGGCATAGCTAAAAATACACTTGGAGACTTCGCAGATAGACTTCCGCTACCGATCAATCGTAGCTTTGTCATATCTTCATCAAGCGGCTCTAAGACCCAAGGAAGGTCACCAGATAACGCCTCGCCACCAACTGGTACATAAGCTCCTAACTCTGTACCACCATCAAGCAGTTGAAAGCTAAACTCACTTAGTGAATGTCGCCCACTAATAATGTCATTGGCTGCCGCATACTTTTCAACACTCCAGATGTCTTCATCGTGCTTTGAAAGTAAAGCTAGCGTTTTAGCTTCATCTGAATATGTGCACGCCAGAACCAATCTAGTCGCCTTGCTGTTTGGATTAAGGTTGAAGTGATTTTCTAAAACTTTAGTTTTTACTTGCAAAGGTAACTTGAACGTTGTCTCACAAAACCAAATGTCATCTTCTTTGATCCACTCTCGCTGGATCCTAAGAGACGAGCGAACGTTCGATGTCGAAGATGAGTCACTTGCAAATACGGCTTTAGCTAGCTTTTCTGCATCAACTTCACTCAACACCACAGGAAGCTGCTTATACCAGTTTTTATCGTTAGCTTTAATTTTACAAACAACGTCAGAACGCGATACATCAACCTGACGAGCTAAATCATTTAGCGTTCGGCAAAACTCACCAGCTAAGTTAAATACAACATCATTACGAAGAGATGTTGGTAGAAACTCTTCACAGCTCGCTGCCAACTCATATACATCAACAGTCTGCTGAGTGTTTTGGCGAATAGCTGTTAACACTTTGCGGAAGTAAGTTACTAATGTCCCCTCATTTGTAGAAACCATTTTCAGAGGAAGTCCACCTTCTAACACTAGTGTTAATAGGTAAGCTGGTTTGTTACCTTTAGTTCGTAGTGGTCTTTTCCAAAACTTTAAACCACTTTCAGTCAGATAAGTGAGTGTACTGCTACTTAAGTTCGGCCAATCTAAAGCTTCCGTTATGTCAGACCATTTTACGTGCCCCGTTAAATGATTTCGGCGAACCCATTCCGAGCAAAACAAACAAAACGCCTCATGAACATAGAGAGGAGCGCGCCTACCTTGACGCATAGACTGATTATGACTTGAGAGAAGTGTTTTCAGCTGTTCATACTGCTCGTCACTACAACGATAGCGATATAGAGGTAAGCCACTAGGGACAGAATGCCCATTAACAGCAAAAATACTATGCAAAACCGAGTACAACGGGTTTCGATACATAACTTAAAGTGCCTTTAAACGAATACCTAAATTTCTAAAATTCGCCCAACTAAACGACAGATTATATTTTGGGGAAAATAACACAGCATCCATGCCCTCGCCTTCATCGCTCTGTTAATACCTATGAGCTATATGAATACTCCAACTAAATCCTTATTTGATGCCAACCTATTCATGATATTGGTTGTTGCCCCACTACGAGAGCATACTACTTATTGAGTACATGGTAGCATATAGCTCTGTCTGCTACATGCTTTACCAAACTCAATATCAAGGGCGATCTTCAAAATAGATAGCAATATCTAGTTTTAGAATCATCATTGCTCCAGATTTGAGCTAAGTTGTTTAAATTTGACAACTTATATTCAAATTACATTATTTAATTGAGCCCCTTAAGCGGCCTCTAAGCGTGAAATGATTGCTTCTAGTGGCAAATCTTTCTCTTTTATCATGGCAATCACTTCTGCAATGTCTTGCTCGCGGTTCATTGCTAATGCTTGGTTCACATCATCAATCAGCTGCAGTGCCTCTGTTTTCGACAATTGACGTAACAACGAAATACGGTTGTTTGGAGACATAGCCATCAACTCGGAGGCTGAACCACCTTTTTGCTGGTTCTTATTGTTTTTCATATTGACCTCCGGTTGTGGCTGTTCTCCCACCAAACTGTTTTCCTTTTTAGGATCTGGTTTGGCAGTACCTTCCAACTTAATGACGTTGTTAGTTAAGGATTCTTTTGTTGCTTTAGATTGAGAATCATTGTTTTGATACTTTGTTTTGCTCCCTAACAATTCTGCGTAATAAGCCAACGTCGGCATCATAAAATCCAAGTGCGTTAAGATTTTTGATTCGATCGTCTTCATCTCTTTTGATTTGATGTATACACCCTGCTTACGAGCTTGAAGCGCCAGTGATACTGCGTGTTTGATGGCGGATAGACGATATTCGCCCACTTCATTGAGAGATTTGGTTGCCAATACTTGTTCTTCTTCTTTCGACTTCATCGTGTCGATGCGAGCACGCAATGACTTCACACAGGTTTGGATTAGTCTGTCTTGCGACAATTTAATTGGATTTGGCAATTGCATCGGTGCCGCGATGTTTTGTGCACTTTCGCCTTCTAGCTTGCTTGCCTTCACTTCTCGTTTTACTTCCGCCATGAAGTTGTTTATCGATTTGCAATCCGAAGGCGTCGAACCAGTGAAGATGGGCTTTGCTACCCCATCAATTAATACTTTGAGATGGTTAGTTTGTGTTCTTTCGTAGGAAAATGGGGTATCCGCACCTAAGTAATCAGACAGGAATTTAATCGCGCGTTTTTGATATTTGCTGAACGTTGCTTGTTTACACATAAAAAAATACCTCTCAATGAATCGTTTCGTTGAGAGGTATATTAGTGATGTTTTTTGTTGAATTGAGGTTCGTAAGCTTATGAGATTAATTTGACTTTGCCTCCAATCCTCACTCAAAGGCAACCTAAGGGAAAACTAACTAACAAGCTTATCATTAAATCACTTTAAAATGGGGACTGGATCTTTTTGCATTAGAGTAACTTGTAAAGCCCATAACTAGACCTGAATGGTTTTCAACCAATTAGGTTAGTCATCTTCGTGACAACAGGTTTGATTTCGTCCATTTTCTTTAGCGCGATATAACGCAGCATCGGCACTCTTAAGCCATTGTGTGTGACTCTCGAAGTACGATTTATACTCGCAAACGCCGATACTTATCGTGTAGTTAATCAAAAAGTCTTCAACTTTCACGATTTCTTGCTCGATTCGCTTTCTTAAACGCTCTGCAAAATAGCTCGCCTGCTCTTGATTGGTATGCGGCAGTAGAACAGTAAATTCTTCCCCACCGAAACGCCCACAAACATCACTGCTGCGTGCAGTTTTACGCAATAAGCTAGATGTACGACGAATCACTTCATCGCCAGTGTGGTGGCCATAGGTGTCGTTGACCTTTTTAAAATGGTCAATATCAAAGATCACCAACGAACTTGCCCCTTCAATGACTTTGAGTTGGGCAAACTCTTCTTTCAATGACTGCTCCCAGTACGCACGGTTAAACAACCCCGTGAGGCCATCTTTACGACTGATTTCAGAAAGGTGCTGGTTAGTTTCTCTCAAGTGAATACGGTTACGCGCGGTTTCTGAGACATCGTTGATTTGAATCGCAATGTGGCTCACTTCTCCTGAGAGGGAGCGCAATGGCGTGATCACAATGTCTTGGAACATCAAGTTGCTGCTGTTTGAAACCGGCGAGAAGTTGTTGAACTTAAAAAGATATGGTCGATTTTCCCAGCTAGAGAATGAACGCGTCTCTAGATCCGCCGACGTTTTTAGCTTTGTCTCTAACCATGTTCGAGGTAGATCTTCAAAGTGATCAAATAAGCACTCACCCAAGATGTTTTGCGACAGGATACCGCTGTACGACTGCATGAAACTGTTCCACACACAGACTTTATACTCTTGGTCGAGTACGATAAGTCCAGAGTCCATGGTATCCAGAATTTGGGTAACCCAGTGAAAGTCTGCTATGTCCAGCGTGATTTCGGACATTAGATTAACTCCATGATTTCATAGATGATTTCTACGGATGATTTATCTATCAAAAACAGAACTTCACACTCAAAGTCGAGTGCCTCTGCCATGTAGGTGTATTCGATGGTAAAGAGTTGGCCAGCTTCGCCCTTTTCTTCACTAAAAGGCGTAATGGTTTCAATGAGACCTGGCTGACGCAGAGAGAATTGCTTATCCAGTTGGTTACCTAAAGACGTTAGGAAAGAAGAAACCAACAAGTTAGAAACGTTTAAGATGATTTCATTGTGTGGCGTAAACTCTAACAAGTACCCTAACCGCTCACCGATTTGGTTGATGTCTTTACCGCGCAAGCAAACCAGTGCTTCACCGTGGATACCACCACCTACAAATCGCTGGGCAACCGCCACAGAACTCTCACGCCCGATCACATCCACCAGCGTCATATGAAGCTCGCCATAAGAAAGCGGCCCTACATGAGGCACAGGAAGTTGAATAAATTCGCGTAGATGGTCCGCCATGATTGCTGCGCCTTTGCCTAGCGCAATATTGGCCACCTCACGGAACTTAGATAATGGGGTAATTTCTATGTTTGGCGTTGGTTCAATTTCAACACTAGAACTAAAGGCGTAGTGCAAGCCCAGACTTTCATACAAAGGAACGACTTGTTCTTCAGAGAGTGGTTTTGCAATAAAGTCTATTGCACCAAGATCTAAACAACGTTGTTTGGCTTCTTGCTGGACGTCACCCGAAACGATGACAATCTTAGTTTGATGTTGGCTAACAGGCAGAGACTCTAGTACCTCGAATCCGTCCATTATCGGCATCGTCAAATCTAGAAACAAAACGTCAATATTTTGTTCCGCTAGGATTTTCAACGCCTCGTGACCATCTTGGGCTTCGAGAAGGTGCAATGATGTATCTTGTACGATGGATCGGGAAATCAACTTTCGTGCGACTGCCGAATCATCACAAATCAGTATTTTCATGCCACCAATGGAACTAAAGTCAAAAAAATTATAATACTCGTTGTATCTCAATAGCTCCATATGTTAAGTCGATAAATCATAGAGTTATAGGCGACATGATTCACACTTATGCACATTTTTCACTATGACCGACGTATTTATTGTCGAAGTTTGCTCAAGTGCGCGTCAATCTTCCGCCGTTTATCCTAAACTATTGTTGGTCAAATAGATGAGCGAGGTTTTGTATGTGGCAAGCAATATCGCAACAGCTTTCTGATACCTTAATGTTTGAATATCAAATCACCGAGAAAGTGAAACTTTCAGGCGGCGACATTAGCGAAAGCTACATGATCAATGACGGAGAGCAACGCTATTTCGTCAAACTTAATGATCGGGATTTCTTAGCCAAGTTTGAAGTAGAAGCGGAAAGCCTTCACCTTTTGCGTGAAACCTCTACTCTATTTGTCCCTGAAGTCGTTTTAGTCGGTAAAACTAAGACGCACTCATTTATTATCCTCAATTACCTCCCAACCAAACCGCTTGAAGATGCCAGCAACAGCTTTAAGTTTGGCCAACAACTGGCTCGCCTTCACTTATGGGGCGAACAGAAAGAGTTCGGTTTCGACAGCGATAATTATATCGGGTCGACACTCCAGCCAAATCAATGGCACAAGAAATGGTGCGTCTTCTTCGCAGAGCAGCGCATTGGGTGGCAATTACAATTGCTGAAAGAGAAAGGCGTATCTTTGGTTGATATCGATGACTTTATTGACGTCGTGAAACAGCTTTTAGCAAATCACTCACCTCAGCCTTCTCTTCTGCACGGTGACCTGTGGAATGGAAACGTTGCACTGACCCCTGCAGGACCTATTAGTTTTGATCCAGCCTGTTACTGGGGAGACAGAGAATGTGACCTCGCCATGACCGAGTTATTTGGAGGCTTCCAACCAGATTTTTATCAAGGATATGAATCAGTTGCACCACTTTCGGCTGGCTATGAAGAACGCAAAGATATCTATAACCTCTATCATGTTCTTAACCATTGCAACCTGTTTGGCGGACATTATCTGGAACAAGCGCAATCGATAATTAAGAAGATAATTTCTTATTGATTTGGAAGGAAAAGATCATTGCTGAGTGTAAATTTTCGACGCATATCACTCTAGAGAAAGACCCCAAGCCCAACGTTGGGTTTGGGGTCAACTTTTGTACTTATTTCGACTCAATTAGCAACAAGAGCACCTAATATTCTAAGTAACTCGGCTTACGTTGTATCTCTAACCCTAAGAGACAAGCGAGTAAATAAGGGCTGTATTTTCTCTACAATAAAGTATTAAAAGCCCTGCAATACTAGGAGTTTTTGTATGCAAAATTACACTGAAAGACATGTGAAATGTCCCCACTGTGGGCACTCAATCGGCATCACTCTCGATGCAAGTAATGGTAACCAAGAGTTCTATGATGACTGTCCGGCTTGTTGTCATGCGATTCACCTCAACATGAAAGTTGATGAGTTGCAGCAAAAGGTCGAATTGTTCATTGACGACAACTACGAGTAGGAACTCACATCCCCCCCCTAAAAACAGAAGAAACAAAAAAGGAGCCTCAAGTGCTCCTTTATTATTTTTACCCTGTTACTTTTGCCTAGTTAAACAGAATTAACTATTCCTCGCAGAACTAGAGCTGCTTCGCTGCCAATACACGTTCTACCGTATCAACAATGGCTTGCGTTTGTGGATCGAATTCTACGTTGATTTTTTCACCCACTTGGCGACGACCAAATAAGGTTCTCTCCAGTGTTTCCGGAATTAAGTGTACTGAGAAACGGTTGTCTTCGACTTCACCAATGGTCAGTGAGCATCCATCTAAGCCAATGTAGCCTTTCGCAAGCACGTACTTCATCGACTCTTCTGGCAGCGTAAACCAAATCGTGCGGTTGTTTGGCGTATCAATGACTTCTGCGATTTCTGCCATCAAGCTAATGTGGCCAGACATGCTGTGACCGCCGATCTCGTCACCGAACTTTGCTGCGCGCTCAATGTTGACGCTGTCGCCTTCCGCCAATTCGCCGAGGTTGGTCAGCGCAAGTGTCGCTTGCATTAGGTCAAAGCTGATTTGCGATCCTTCGATTTTCGTTACGGTGAGGCAACAACCGTTGTGCGCGACAGAAGCGCCAATTTCAAGACCTTCATTTAATGCGCCTTCCAGTTCAACAACGTGAGTTTGAAAGCGATCTTTCGTGTCGATATGAACGACTTTAGCCGTACCCTGAACGATTCCTGTAAACATTCTTTTTACCTATTTGTTAGAAGCGACTGATAGCCAAGCTAAACGTCCGCCGAGTGTTTTTACAATCGTCTATCAATTAACCAAAAATCCACATCTTGTGGGTATGGTATCTGAGCATACAATTGTTTATCATCTGCGCGGAGTTCCACCGAGGCATTTTTTCACCTTATAGTGACTAAAATCAACCATCAGATCAGTTCATCACATCTTTTGTCCTCGAGCACTCTCTTTCGATTCAAATTATTTCTTTTACAATATATTGTTCCGCTCTGGAGTATTTCGTGCATCGCTATAAAGAAGAAGCATCGAGTCTTATTAAATTAGCTACCCCTGTGTTGATCGCTTCTGTCGCGCAGACGGGGATGGGATTTGTCGATACCGTAATGGCAGGTGGCGTCAGCGCGACCGACATGGCTGCGGTATCAGTGGCTGCAAGTATCTGGCTTCCATCAATTCTATTTGGTGTGGGTTTATTGATGGCGCTTGTACCAGTGGTTGCTCAGCTCAACGGTTCAGGTCGCCGAGTTAAAATCCCATTCGAGATCCAACAAGGCATTGTACTTGCGCTACTGATCAGCATTCCAATCATCGGAGTGTTATTCCAAACCCAGTTCATTCTTGGGTTAATGGATGTCGAAGCAGCAATGACAGAGAAAACCATTGGCTATATCCATGCGGTTATTTTTGCTGTACCAGCGTTCTTGCTGTTCCAAACCTTACGCAGCTTTACTGATGGTATGTCTCTAACGAAGCCTGCGATGTTCATCGGCTTTATCGGTTTGATGCTGAACATCCCACTTAACTGGATTTTCGTTTACGGTAAATTCGGCGCACCTGCACTAGGCGGTGTGGGCTGTGGTGTTGCAACCGCGATCGTCTACTGGGTGATGTTTGGCTTACTGCTTCTTTACGTAACCACTTCTGCACGACTAAAAAGCATCAACCTGTTTGGCGAGTTCCACAAGCCTCAACTAAAGGCTCAAATTCGTCTATTCAAACTGGGCTTCCCTGTTGCTGCGGCGTTGTTCTTTGAAGTGACGTTGTTCGCAGTGGTTGCGCTTTTGGTTTCGCCACTCGGTTCGATCATTGTTGCCGCGCACCAAGTTGCGATTAATTTCTCTTCACTTGTTTTCATGTTACCAATGAGTGTGGGTGCCGCAGTGAGTATCCGCGTTGGCCACCGTTTGGGTGAAGAAAACGTTGATGGCGCACGTGTTGCTTCTCGTGTAGGTGTGATGGTCGGTCTCGCTCTTGCCATGATGACGGCAATTCTAACTGTTGTGTTCCGTGAGCAAATTGCCCTGCTTTACACCAATAACCCTGAAGTTATCGAACTGGCGATGGTGCTATTACTGTTTGCAGCAATTTACCAATGTACCGATGCAGTACAAGTTATTGCGGCAGGTGCGCTGCGCGGTTACAAAGACATGCGCGCGATCTTCAACCGTACCTTTATTGCGTACTGGTTACTTGGTCTGCCAATCGGCTACGTATTAGGTCGTACAGACTGGATTGTTGAGCCTATGGGCGCACAAGGTTTCTGGTTAGGCTTTATCATTGGTCTATCGTCGGCGGCATTCCTACTAGGTATTCGCTTGCGTTGGATGCACCGCCAAGACCCTGAAGTGCAATTGAATTTCTCTCAGCAGTAGTTCAAACTTCGACTATCAAATCTTAAAGCCAGCGAACGCTGGCTTTTTTGATCTCTCCCGCTCGTCACAAAGTATACTTATCTAAGTGATTAAAAAGGAAATGCTGTGAGAAGTTCACTTGTTGCTACGGCGCTTTTATTATCGACAAGCTTACTCACTGGGTGTAACGAATGGTTTAACCCAGAGAAAGCGGTATTCGAAAAATACAATCAACGCTTAGCGAACGTGTTAGACACATCAGAATCTGACCTAGAGGCCTCTCCTGCTGTCACGGTTCCTGAGAAAAGAGAACTGTTTCAAGAGCTCCCTCGCCTTTCACTTGGCTTGTTGGAAAGCTATCAATTACGTCAATGTGGCCTGTTCAACTTGCTTGCAGAAAAGAACTCGCAATTGGGTAAAGTTCAAGACGCCTTTTACGATTTCGACTATCAAACCAATCTGCTCAGAACGCTGAATGGTTGTTTGAATGATTACCCATTGAGTGACGAAGAAAGCACAAAGCTTAGCGGGTTGTACGATCAGAAATGGCATCACCTAAGCGTACATCTCGACAATATGTTGCTGACTAGCGATGCCATGCGCAAGCAATTAACCGGCTCTCAATGGTTGCCGATGGAAAGCAAAGACCAAGTCGCCCACGTTCGAGACGCTTTCTTAGCTTTGGATGAAATCTACCAAACGCCTTATCGCACCCTTTCTCGCTTACCCGACGTAACGATAGTGAACTATCAAGAAGAGATTGAAAAAACACGTCTCGTTGGACGACTGTATTACACCTTGATTGATGCGACCCATTGGCTAGAACAAACCACACAAATGCTCGAAGCAAACCAAGACAAAATTATTTGTGGTGCTAACCGAGACACCACGCAGTTTCGCTATTTGAGAAACGTATTTCAGTCGATTTATGTCGGCGAGGTTCAACCTTATATGGCGTTTGTCGACAGTACTTATCAGCAGCTCGATGGCGGGATTAACTTAGTCGAACAAAGAATGGCCGCACAGGGTGCAAATTACGGTATTGAAAAAGCACATGACCAATTTCGACAAAAGACATTGGAGCATGTGCAATTCTGGAAAGACTTATTTAAACGCTGCGGTGTCAGTGTTGGCAATCAGTAGCTTCGATTTATTGAGGAACACGCTCTCTTAGGAATCGGGCAAACCGTGGTTTTCCATTATGGGTATAGCCGTTAAAACGAAATGTGATTGTTGAGCCGATTCGTGGCGGCGACTTTCTTACATCATCGGTAAAGCCACTGCCAATGTAAAACTCTGTCCCATTGCTCAAACGCACCAATAACGCTCCCATCATTCCCAGCAAACGTCCCGTCCCTGGTTTGTAACCGACCACTAAGGCTTCTGCATCTTCAAAGCGTTTGAGCTTGAGTAAATCACTGCCTCTTCCTGCCTGATAACGGCTTGATACCTTTCTCAACATGACACCTTCACCGTCAGATTGCGAAATTTGGTCGAGTTGTTCGAACAAATGTTTCTCATCTTGAATTGCACGATGCTCAACGTACTTGATATGAGGCGCGTCAATCGCAAACACTAGGTCCTGAATGTTGTAGTACCGCTTTCTGTAATCACCGGCCGAATAAGGCATATCAAACAGCATGAAATCGATTCTTTGCCATGCACTGTCTACCGGTGTTCTGTCTAAAACCGTCTGCTGAACAAGATGGAAGTTACCTCGCCCAGCCCACAATTCGCCATCTAAAGGATAATCAGGTAACACTCGGATAAACCAATCTGGCGCGTAAATGCGATTACCATTTCGCGTCACTAAATGTTGTCCCGTCCAATACGCCCGAATGCCATCGAGCTTTTCGCTATACCAGTATTGGGATACGTCTATTCCGTCTTGATAGGAATCGGCAAGTGAAACAGGTGGTAGTAAGTTGGGATCAGCTTGAGGCTGGGCGGAAGCTATTACAGCGAGGGCAATCAATGTCATTCTTAATGGCATGCGGGAACCTTGTACGAAAAAGCACCTCTATTGAACCGTACCTCTCTTCAAACGCCTAACCCACATTTTACGTTCTACGACTCAACGCAACACTCATAAGCAAATAAATGCAACTAAATACATAAAGATCGGATCGAATTAGCATTTATAAACCCCTAAAACGATTCACTTTTTTGATTCTCATATTGAGAAAAACCAGATTCTCAATATGAAACATCGCTCTAAACTTATTTAATGCCCTGTAATTAAAGGATTTTTTATTTGGCACGTTCCCTGCTCTATCCAAATCAGGAAATCGAATAAATGGAGAAAGCATCATGGAACTACGTAAACTTGAAACCACCCCAAATACGCTAACTATCGAATTTTTTGGTGACCTAGATGCAAAGGGCTGCCGTCAAGCACAACATCAAATTGATGAGGTGATTCACAGTGACGATCACAAGGAAGTAGAAATCAACCTGCAACACGTCCAATTTCTTGATTCTTCAGGGATTGGTGCCATTGTTTATCTATATAAGCGCCTAGTTGAACGTGAGCGTAGCATGATTATTGAAAACGTATCAGGACAGCCATTGGAGATCATGAGCCTGTTACGCATCAATCACGCTATCCCGGTCAATTCAAAAGGTCATTAAAAAATACCGGTTAATACGGAGGTTGGCATGGTGAATCTTTTACGACAAAGTGTGTTTTGTAGTCTCGTTGTCGGCATGTTTGGTTGCTCAACGTTTAACTACCCTGATCATGGTAAGGGTGGCATGGCTGAAAGCTACCAAGATATTTCTATCGAGAATTATCAGTTTTCACCAGTGATGCCCGACGAGCCTCTTGGCCCTGAGCACGGTTTACGTTTCGATTGGCAGTTAACTAAACTGCATTTGGATGCTTTGATTCAAGAAGGCGCACGCTGGTGTTTCCCTGCAGCCGTCGTGCAGGCACTTGAGAAACAAAACCGTATCGCTCGTGAGTTGGAAGGTGGACTACTTCTTGATGCAGCTAACGACATCGTGATTCAGCGCCGACGCCTAAACCAGCTTGAGCAACAACTCGATTACGTATTATCGCAAACTACGTGTAAACCACCACAGGACATAGAAGCATTGCGCAGTGACCTAAACATCGTTGCGGACATCTATGACCTTCTGAACGTAGACAACCAATTCGCTGTCGACTCTGCGGAGATCAACCCAAAATACATGGGACATCTTGCTGAGGCGGCTTATATCCTTCGTGACCATCCATCTTTATCTCTGGTCGTAACCGGACATGCAGACGCCACGGGCACACCGGAATACAACCAAAAATTGGCTCAAGACCGAGCAGAGCAAGTTAAGCGTTACTTGAATGTATTCGGCATCACCTCTGACCGTGTGCAAACCAAATCCGTGGGTGAAACACTGCCTCTTTACGAAGGGCAAACACCAGCGGTTCGTTTGACTAATCGCCGCGTGAGCATAGAAGTCCTGAACGCTAATTCAGACACAAGCGCAGAAATGGGAGGCACGCTATGAGAATCCTCAAAGCCATTACCACCCTACTGATGCTGTGCTTAATCACCATCAATACGGCTTGGGCAGCGGAAGATGACGTGGTTAAAGTCGGCGACTTGGTACAAATCAACCTTCCCGGTGAAGCATCGCTGAATAAAGGTTTCCAAGTTGATAAACGTGGTCGCATCAATCTGCCAGAAATCGGTCCGGTTTTTGTTGCGGGTTACAACGAGACTCAGCTTCAAAATGTCATCACCGATAACCTTAAAACTGTGTTCCGCGATGTAAGTAACGCACGCGTATTCATCAAACAACAACAGCTATTGATTTCAGTACAAGGCTACGTGGTCAAGCCGGGCGAATATACGCTTCCATCTGGCTCCAATATTCAAATGTTCCTGTATGAAGCTGGCGGTCTACGTGCTGGTGCTCAGCTTGATAAAATCATCGTAAAGCGTGGCAATAAGAACATTGAGTTCGACTACAAACGCTTCCTCGATACCGGTGACGATTCAAAACTGCCAACTCTAGAATCATTGGACGTTCTTTTCGTCCCTGCTTCACCATTGGTGGGTAACATTGAACAAGAATTCGATGCAGCGAAACTGGCAAACTCGGGCGACAGTGCTGATTCTGCTCGCGCAATTAAAGTGTTTGGTGAAGTAAACGCACCGGGCTCATTTACCTACAAACCCAACACGACACTTGTCGATGTGGTCATGCGCGCTGGCGGTGTTACCCGTTACGCTAGTGTCGAACAAATCCGCGTTATCACCAACAACACACCGATTATGTTTAACCTAAAGCGCTACCTTGATACAGGCGACCAGAGCTTGCTGCCAGAGATCCTTCCGGGTGCAACCATCTTTGTGCCAAAGCAGGAAGAAGAAATCAAAGCTGGCGCGAATGTGGTTTACGTGATGGGTGAAGTGGCTCACCCTGGTGCTTACGAAGGCAAAAAAGGCGCGAGCTTTATGGACATTCTTGCCAACGCAGGTGGTCCAACACGTTTTGCAGAATCTCGCCAAATCCGCGTTATCAAAGCGGATGGTGGTGTCATCAATTTCGACTTAACCGCTCACACCGAAGGGCTGTCTAAGCAAAAAGTACCGACAGTTGGCCCAGGTGACGCTATCTTCGTCCCTGAAAAAACCGACATGAATGAAAAGTCATGGTTAAAGGTTGCACCAAGTCGTGCAGTCGCTGTAATGGGTGAAGTGGTTCGCCCGGGTCGTATCGAATGGTCAGACGAAATGGACTTGATCGATTTGATTGCCCATGTGGGCGGCCCTACTCGCCGTGCGGACACCAGTAAGATTGAAATATCCAACAACGGTAAAGTGACTAAGTTTGATTTGGATAAATACATCCTACAAGGCTCACCACATTCTAAGTTGCCAAGGGTTTCAGCAGGCACAGTGGTTCGTGTTCATGCGTTACCAGACGATCCATCAGACAACAAATCACAATGGGTCAGCCAAAGCTCTGATGCATCGATTTACGTGTTCGGTCAAATCAACGCGCCGGGTCGTTACCGCTTTACCAAAGAGATGCATTTCCTAGATATCTTGTCTGCGGCTGATGGTCCTACCAAAGATGCTGATATTCATAACATCCGAGTGACGCATCGTGGTTTGGGGTACGCAAAAGTAAGCAAACTTAACCTATCGCTTTACTTTGAAACTGGCGATGAATCGATTCTGCCAGATGTACGCCCTGGCGATACTATCTACATTCCAGAGAAAGATAAGAACTGGCTAGATCGCTCTAAAGAATCCACAGTTCGCGTTCTGGGTGAAGTACATGCACCGGGTCGCTATGTCTTCAATGACAACATGACCATTCTTGACCTGCTTGCTGAAGCTGGTGGACCGAGTGACAGTGCTTACGTTGAGAAGATCAGTGTGGTTAACATGTCTTGCTGCCAAGGTCAGGCGCGTGTGTTTAACTTGGTTGAATTCAGCAAAACCGCCAATATTTACGACCTGCCTGTGATTCGTGCCGGTGATACGATTTACGTTCCGCACAAAGACGAAAGTTTTGCTGAGAAAGCCCGTGCTGGTTTACGTGACTTGCTACAAATCACCACCACCATAGTGTTAATAGGAGCGCTGTAATGACTATTCCTGCAACACATGCTGAGATTGAGCAAATCTATCTTCAAAGCGAGCTCAAGGGCTACAGGTCAATTAGTGTGGTGGCTTGTCAGTCTGAAGATGGGGTTACGTCTGTGGCTTCCGCACTGGCAGAACGCTTGATTCTTGCGGGTCATAAAACACTTTATGTCGACTTGAACCTGTTCAAGCCCGCTTACAGCACGGTTCATGCTTTTGAAGAAGAGCCGGAAGAAGTCGGACAATTGATCTCTCGTGAGGAAGACCATCAAACGCTGGTAGGGTTAACCGTCCCTTCCCTTGCGAGCACACAACTCGCCTATCGCGACCCAACCATGTTGCGAAAGGCGGTCGATAAGTGGCTTGAGCAATACGACCGAGTGGTAATTGACACTTCACCGCTACTGAGCATGAACCGCAGCAACATTCCTGCCCAAGTCGTTGCAGGCGTTTGCGATACTTGTGTACTGGTTGCAAGTTATGGCTCAACGACTACGAGCCAAATCGACCAAGCTAAAAAGCTATTAGAAACCAGCAATGCCAATCTGCTAGGCGCTGTGCTCAACATGAAGCACAACGCAGGTTTAAAAGACGAACTGATTCGTCAGGTGAAAAAACTGCGCTTTTTGCCAGAGAAGCTGAAAGCGAGAATATCGAAACAAATAAAGAACAGCGAATTATTTACCTTATAGGGAGCGCGCACTATGAATACTCAAACTGATGTAACGTTGGAGCAAGAATTGGTCGACGAGTTGATTCTTCAGCAAATGATCAAAGACACCTGTGCGGAAATCATGCCTACCTTAATAGAGCACTATATTGAGGAATCTCGTGAGCGCGTCGAAAAGATCCAGCAGGCACTCAACAGCCAAGACAAAGAAGCGATGGAGTTTGAAGTCCACACGCTTGGTAGCTCTGCACTTGCCTTAGGCAATCGCACTCTATCGCGTCACGCTCGCACCATCGAGAAATACTGTGTTGAAGGTGATACAAAACAAGCTTTTGAGCTTTGCCAATCCTTACCAGAACTGGCAGAACAGTCTTTTACCGCGCTAAACCAAAGAAAAGAGCAAGGGTTTGAAGACTAACAACAAATTTCAGGGATTTAATTAACTAAAAAATATAGAATTTTCTGCAATCCTCACAGCGTGTGCTAATACTTAAATATAAAGATTCTCAAAATGAGAATCGAAAAGAAGCCATCAGCTTGAGGCAAGAAAAACGAACTTATCATGACAGCATGAACCTCAAGCCGACTTAACGCATTAAAACAACGAATTGAAGAAAGTTGGGAAAGGATTATGAGACCAAGGGTGTTACTGGTAGAAGACTCTACTTCACTAGCCATACTTTATAAGCAATACGTCAAGGATGAGCCTTACGACATCTTCCACGTAGAAACGGGACGTGAGGCGATTCAATTCATTGAGCGGAGCAAACCGCAACTTATCATTCTCGACCTTAAACTTCCGGACATGTCGGGCGAAGACGTGTTGGACTGGATTAATGAAAACGAGATCCCGACATCCGTTATCATCGCAACGGCGCACGGCAGTGTCGATCTCGCGGTCAATCTTATCCAGAAAGGCGCGGAAGACTTCCTAGAGAAGCCCATCAATGCTGACCGTTTAAAAACCTCAGTCGCTCTTCACTTAAAACGCGCGAAATTAGAAAATCTCGTCGAGAACATTCAATCAACCTTCGATCGCCACAACTACCATGGCTTTATTGGCTCTAGCCTGCCGATGCAAGCAGTTTACAAGACCATTGATGCGGTTGCTCCAACCTCTGCAAGCGTGTTTATCGTTGGTGAAAGTGGCACGGGTAAAGAAGTGTGTGCAGAAGCCGTTCACAGACAAAGCGATCGCAGAGACAAACCTTTTATTGCCATTAACTGTGGCGCTATCCCACGCGATTTGATGGAAAGTGAAATTTTCGGTCACGTTAAAGGCGCATTTACCGGTGCAACCACCGACCGTAAAGGTGCTGCAACGCTAGCCCACGGCGGCACACTATTCCTAGACGAACTGTGTGAAATGGAACTTGAGATGCAGAAAAAACTTCTACGTTTTCTGCAAACAGGGACTTACACCCCGCTTGGTGGCACCAAAGAGATGAAGGTGGATGTACGGATTATCTGTGCAACTAACCGAGATCCATTGACCGAAGTGGAAGAAGGTCGTTTCCGCGAAGACTTGTACTATCGTGTGCATGTTGTGCCAATCGATATGCCGCCACTTCGCGAACGTGGTAGTGACATTGTCACGCTAGCTAAGCATTTCTTAACCACTTACGCGAAGCAGGATAAGAAGAAGTTCAACAATATCGACAGCGAAGCCCAACATGTGATTAAGCATTATGACTGGCCGGGCAATGTGCGTCAGTTGCAAAACATCATTCGCAACATTGTCGTGTTGAATGACGATGACAAAGTGACGCTGGCACACCTACCCGCTCAACTGACTCGCAAGCCGTCAAAAGCACGCACTGTCACTTCACCTCATGTTGAAAGTGCTCAAGTAGCCGCGGTAAATCCAGTCTCCACTGCAACGCCAATGCAAGCACAACCATTAGAAAGTGCGCTTGTAGAAACATCTGCGCAACCGGAGTTCTCCTCAACTATGGTTGCGAACGAAGTGGCTCCAGCAAGCCCTGCGGCACAAGTGTCATCACCTTACTTCAATTCCGATGGCACCATTCGTCCAATGTGGAAAGTTGAGCGAGAGGCGATTCAAAACGCCATTGCGTATTGTGATGGTAACGTGCTTAACGCGGCGGTGATGTTGGAGCTTAGCCCTTCCACTGTGTATCGCAAAAAACAAGCGTGGGAAGCGGATGAAGCTAATCTCGAACAATCTTGAGATCCCAATCGTTGGCGAAGTTTGGATTCTGCTGGATAGCCGCATTTACGGTGGCATTGAAAGCCATGTCGTCGAACTCGCCACTGGGTTGCAGTCCTTTCATGTTAATGTACGAGTTGTGTTGGTGGTGGAATACGATCCACCAGCACCACTTATCGACAAATTAAACCAAGCTCAAATCCCTGTGAGTTATTTGTGGCACCTATGCCCAAAGTCAGAGCGGTCAAAAACCATTCCAGTCAAACAAATCACTGGCGCGGTGGCTGAGCATCAACCCAGCGTTATTCATACCCATGGTTACAAAGCGGCACTTTTAGCTAGAAGCGCAAAGCTATTCACTCGTACTTTCCCCCGTTTAATCTCCACCTACCACGCCGGTGAAACACCAACGGGCAAAGTTTGGGCGTATGACTGGCTCGACCGATATTCCGCGCGGCTCTCTGTTCACAGCTTTGCGGTGAGTCAGGCCATTCAAGACAAGCTCCCCACTCAATCAGAATTGCTCAATAACTTTGTTACGATTCCCGAACAGCATTGTCGCTACAAAGAAATCGCATTTGTTGGTCGCCTAAGCCATGAGAAAGGTGCAGACCGCTTCATCGATATTGCCCGCCAAATTCCTGATGTCGAGTTCTCAATTTATGGTGACGGCCCCGAAAAACCGAGACTCGTAGAAAGTGCACCAACCAACGTGATATTTCACGGCCATCAAAGTGACATGGATGCCGTTTGGCGCAATATCAGCGTTCTCGTCATTTCATCGCGCTATGAGGGCTTGCCAATGGCGGCGTTAGAGGCGATGGCTCGTGGTATCGTTGTGATAAGCCTTGACGTTGGTCGCCTTCCTGATTTGATCCAAGATGGTCAAAATGGATTCCTCGCCCACGATATTCCGGCACTAACCGACAAGATCAATAACTGGTTGGAAATGAGTCATAGCGAACAATACCCAATGCGCCACAAAGCGATTGAGACCATCAAAGCGCACTATTCCTCTCGCAGCATCATTCCTATTCTGATTGAACGCTACCAAATTGAGAATCACACTTGATGCATATCCATTGTCAAATTGAGAAGTTTCGTATCTAATTTTCACACCCACTTCATTTCCCATTCAAAAACAGACACTTAAATCAATAGCATATTTTGGCATCTCGGTTGCAATAGCTAATCCAAACAGATTGGCTAACCGAGGTAACGACTATGACTACTCCAAAACGCATTCTTTACGTTCATTATGGTGATAACTGGATTCGCGGCAGCGAAGTAGTACTGCTTGACCTCATCACAAATATTGACCGCGACCAGTACCAACCGATTGTCTGGTCAAACTGCGAGCCTTTGATTGAGAAATGCAAATCCTTAGGTATCGAAGCAGAACATTCGAACTTCAGCCTTGTTGGCGGTTGGAACACACCTCGCTGGGACATCAGCGGCTGGAATGATTTGATCAAACAAGGCACAGCGTTGATCGAAAAGCACAACATTGACCTTGTCCACGTAAACAGTGGCGGCCCATGCCAATGGATGTGCCTAGCTGCTCGCATGAATCACATCCCTTTGGTAACGCAACTTCACTGCCACTACACCTTGCGTGACCGCTTCTCACTGGGTCTGCACCTTTCACCAAAATTGATTTGTGTGAGTAAAGACGTGGGTCACGAGATTCTCAAAGATGGCTATCCAGAAGAACATCTTCATGTCGTTCATAACGGCGTGTCATTGGAGAGTCACGATGCACCTATCGATGTCAAGGAGCGTCTGGGCATTCCTCACCAAGCGTTCACCTTTATTTCGGTTGGATCTCTCATTAAACGCAAAGGCTTTGACCGCTTAATCCAAGCCATGCGTATGCACAACTACCATCAACATAGTCCACATTTGGTGATTGTTGGTGATGGTGAAGAACGTATCGCATTGAAGCAGCTAGCCGTTGATTTGGGTGTGGAGGATCGTGTGCATTTTGTTGGTGAACAACACAACGCCGGAGATTGGATGAAAGGTAATGTAGATGCCTTCATCAGTGGCGCTTACGAAGAGGCATTTGGTCTTGTTCTTGGTGAGGCAGCACTCGCGAAGTTACCAATCATCGCGCCAAAAACAGGTGGCATCCCGGAATTGTTTGAGCACAACCACAGTGCCCTATTGTTCGCTAATCACGGTATGGCAAGTCTGTTAAATGCGATTCAGCAGATGATTCAAGATGCGTCGCTACGAAATAAGCTAGCCGAGAATGCGCATCAACACGCGAATCAACATCTGACGGTTTCTGCCTCAGTCAAAGCGATTGAAGATATTTACCGCGATGAACTGACGCAGAAAGAACTGACACCCATGCCTGTCAGCCACTGCATGAAACCAATTTCGCGCTGGTTAAACATCAACTAAGGAGCTCACCATGAAACGTATATTGATGTTTGACGCCATCCCAATGCAAGGCGGCTCCAAAATTGCCAACGCTGAGTTGATTAAACAGTGTGACCAACGTGATGTGATTAGCTATGTCGCGACGACAAATCCAGAACACTGGACTGCCACATTCAGCTCAAACCCTCGCGTACAGGTACTGAAAATCAAGCGTTCTCCAATCACGTCGCATCATGGTATCGCTCATTGGTTGATGAACTGTTTTTACCTGGTGCAGCTGATTTTGGTGACGTTCAAACTTCCAAAACTCGATTGGTTTATGGGTTTGTCTTCACCAAACAACGACATGCCTTTGTACCTGCTTCGTCTGTTCAATCGCAAACCTATCGTGCAAATGGTGCATGGTCCGATCGGCGTGTCTCGCTCGTCTGGCTACTGCTTAGTAAAGGCGTCTGCGATTCATTATTTGTCGAACACTCGTGCTTCGATGATTGATGCGCTTACTGCCTATTTAAAAATGCCAAAACTGGCGGTAGAGCGTTTTTGGACAACCTTAAACACCTCTTCTTTTGTGAACGGCTTGTCTTCAGAACGCGCACCAAAGCAAGCGAACCCAATCTCTAATCGAGTGTTCTGGGCTGCCAGCCTTTTGAAATGGAAGAACGTTGACCTATTGCTCGACGCGATGAAGTTGGATGAGTCAGCGAACCTAAATGCGACCATCTGTTACATCAAACCTAACATTGAAGGCGTTGAATGTTCAAAGCCAGATTTCACTCAGGCAAACATTGAATGGCACGAATCGCCAGACAACCTTGACGAGCTACGTGCACAGTGTGGGGTGTTTGTGTCGACCAGTGAGAGCGAACCTTTTGGGTTATCAATTTTAGAGGCGTTAGCCGCTGGTATGTGTGTCGTGATTCCACATGACGACAGCTATTGGGATCGAGTGTTAACCCATGGCAAGAACTGCATCAAGTACACACCGAAAGACGCCGCATCTCTTCACAATGCCATTCGACTTTTAAACGAAGCGCCTTGGCTAAAAGTCACCATGGGGATGGAAGCACTGAACGTTGCGAGTTTATACACCGCAGAACGTTGTTACTTCGATATTACCCAACAGCTTTGTACTGACCCGACTAATAAAGCTCAAGACAGCGCAAAGAAGCGCGACAACGTCAAAGGATATGACCATGTCTAAAGCCATGACCAATATGTCACTGTTCGCCATTGCGTTGGTGATCAACAAAAGCATCAGCTTAATCATGCTGCCAGTGCTTCCTCAGTTTCTCTCACCCGAGCAAATGGGCAAACTTGAGTTACTAACCTCTTTTGGTGTTGTGACAGCCCTACTTGCGAGCATGGCAATGCACGAGGCGCTGTACCGCTTTGTTGGTGTAGAGAAAGATGGCGATAAGAAAGTGACCATGCTCAATCAAATCTACTCGCTTTCTGTCTGGATCGCAGCAGCGATTGGCTTGGTTTTATTGTTTGCGATTCTAGTTGCCCCGATTCCTAGTCCTTTTTCTCAATTTGAATTTATCGTGCTGATGTTAGCAATTATCTTGGAAGGCGCGATTGGTATCGGTACTGCTTGGCTGCGCATGCAAGATGACAAAGCAAAAACGCTGCTTAGCGTGATGGTCACCACCACCGTCCTCCAAGTTGTATTCATTGTCACCGCTTTAATGATTCACCCACACGTCATTTCTGTCTTGCTTGGTGGCCTACTGGCTGCCGTTATCCAATTTACCTGGCTACACATTATCAATAAATACAGAGTTGTCATGCCTGACATGGCGATCGCAAAGCAACATCTGCATTACTGCATCCCTGTCATGATGTCTGCGCTGGTTGCTTTTTGCTTGAATGGTGCCGAGCGTTGGTTCATTGGAGCGAACGCTTCACTAGCAACACTTGGTGTTTACGCGATTGCTGTGAAGTTTGCAATTGGCATGTGTATTTTGGTTCAACCATTCGGTATGTGGTGGATGCCACGTCGATTTGCGTATCTAGAGCGTAATCGTGGTAAAGAAGCCGTTAGAATTTCTCACTTCGGTATGATTTATATTGCAGCACTCACGGTTTTAGTTGCGACCTTGGCCTTCATTATGATCAGCCAGTTTTTACCAGAAACGTACCAAGAAGCCGCGCTTTACACCTTGTTCCTTCTGCCAATCGCCATGATCAAAGAATGGAGCGAGCTACTGAATATCGCGATTCTTTACAAACGTCGCACTCGCTGGTTACTGGGAATCAACGTCGTTGCCGCTGGCGTCGCAATTACTCTTCTATTTTCGCTTTCTTCTCTTGGTATTTATGGCGTATTCATCGCGCTTTACTACGCGCAACTAGCCAAACTGGCGATGACATTCGTGATTGGACAACAGTGCATGCAGCTTCCTTTCCACCTAAGTTTGATGGTCGCATTACAAATCATCTCAGGAGTGGCATTGTTCCTGCTTTACTCTACTCAATCCATTGGAAGCGCGATCGTGATTTGCATTTTGACATGCACACTGTTTGCAGGCATCGCCTTCCGATACATGTCTAAGGAAACACGTAACAATCTTGTGATGAGATTAAGAACGGAAGCGAAAAGAGTGACGTTATGAATGCCACGGATGTGAGACCAACCCAAATCATCGCTGCGATCACCATTACTGTGGTTATCGCTTTAGCGTGGTTGGTGATGCCACATCCAATTTTGATTGTCGCAATTTGTTTTGCCCCTCTTGCCATCTTGTTTGTGCTCAACCAAACCTTTTGGCTTGTGACTCTGTTCGTTATCTTCTCTTTCTTTCGAATTCACGAAGCGTTTCCCGTTATCTACAACTTCAAAATCCCGCTGTTGTTGTCTTTAGGTGCACTTGGCGCGTTATCTTTTCATCTATTGATCAGTCGTCAGCTATCGGTCTTCTGGCACCCTTCTTTAAAGTGGCTGTTCATCTTCTGGGCGTTAGTTATCATCGGTATTGTGTTCGCCTCAGCACGCGACATCGCGATTACCGTTTTCAAGAATACGTATTGGAAGATCATTGTGATGACACTGGCGATCACTTGGCTTATCACCACACCTAAACAGCTCGCACAAATGTCAAAAGCGATTATCGTTGCTGGGCTGTTGGTCGGACTCGTTGCACTTTATAACGCCACTAACGGCATTGATATTGTCGAAGGAACGCGCGTGTCGATTGGCCGGTCGTTCGGCTCGGTATTAGGCGACCCCAATGACTTAGCGCTGGTTTTGATGTTCCCCCTCGCCTTTACGGTGAGCCAATTGGTCGAGAAACGGTCGTCCATGTGGCTGCGAGGGTTCGCGCTGCTCACTTGTATCATTCTGTTTATGTCTATCCTTGAGACACAAAGCCGCGGTGGTCTATTGGGAGCACTGTCAGTCTTCGCGTATTTCGCGTTCAAACACATCAAGAGTAAGGCATTGGTTGTCTTCCTAGGCTTAGTCGCGGCTTTGATTCTTTATGCTGTCGCAGGGATCTCTGGGCGAGCATCGGGCGGCGCTGCAGAAGCCGGTATTGATGCATCGGCAATGGGACGTTTGTACGCTTGGGAAGCGGCTTTCAAAATGGCACTCGACAATCCGATAACCGGCGTTGGTTTAGAGAACTTCTACTACAACTATTTCTTCTATAGCCCGCATTGGGATGGCATTAACCACGCGGTGCACAGTACTTGGTTTGGTGTACTGGCTGAAACCGGTTTTGTTGGTTTAGCGGTTTTCATTACTCTGATTGTTTCTCTGGTAAAAACGTCATTAAGTTCCATTTCACTTCTGACTGAGAAGTCGCACTTCACGCTTTCTGTAGGTGCAAACGCGGTATTGAGCGGACTTATCGGCACCATAGTCTCGGGGACCTTCCTCACTCAAGGCTTCACTTGGCCGATTTACATACTTGCCGCACTAACCATAGTGATAAATCGCATCGTTCAAACTGATTGTCAAAATGAGAAATCTTCACCTTCTCAAATTAAGAAATAAGCTAACCACTTGTTTTAATGAAACTTATCCCCTTGGCACACATCGTGATACGTCTCTGAGTAACAACAACTAATCAATTGGCTCAAGGAGAGAACGATGACAGATATCGTAGTATTTGGAGAAGACTTCGGCGGCTTGCCATCTTCCACTCAACATCTGATAAAGCACCTAGCGAACAACCATCGTATTCTTTGGGTCAACTCGATCGGCTTAAGACAACCAAAGTTCACACCGAAAGACGCTAAACGCCTCGTCACCAAACTGACTGGTTCAGTCAAACAACAAGACAAGGTCCAAACGCCTTTCGGTCGTGAAGAAGACGCAAACATCCACACCATTACTCTGTTGACGATTCCTGCTCCCAAATCGAAATGGGCACGGAGCGTCGCAACAAAAATGATGAAGCATCAACTGAGCAAAAAGCTGAATGCGCTTGGCTTTCAACATGCCGTTTTTTGGACATCACTACCTACCGCTGTGGATATTTGCCGAGAAATGAGCACCAAAGGCATTGTTTATTACTGTGGAGACGACTTTGGCGCGCTAGCAGGTGTGGATCATCAAACCGTTTTGGAACATGAAGCAGACCTGATTAATAGTGCAGACCTGATTCTGGCCGCGAGTGACAAACTTGCCGCTGAGTTTCCACAAGAGAAGACCGTTACCCTACCGCATGGTGTGGATTTCAGTTTGTTCTCAGAGCCAGCAGACAAAGCGCAAGATATGCCAAACAATGGTCGTAAGGTCCTTGGTTTTTATGGCAGCCTATCAGAATGGTTAGATTACCGTTTGATAGAGCAAGTGGCCGATAAAGCTCCGGATTGGGACTTGGTCTTTATTGGTCCAAATGAATTTCCTCACAACCCGTTGCCACAACGAAGCAACATCCATTACCTAGGACCACGAGCACATCAAGATTTACCTAGCTACTCACAGCATTGGGATGCGAGTTGGCTGCCATTCGTCGATAACGCGCAAATTCAAGCCTGTAATCCACTTAAACTGTTGGAATACCTTGCAACAGGTACACCAATCATCAGTACGGCTTTCCCAGCACTTAAGCCCTACCAACACATGTTGCATGTTGTAGCGGACGTGGATGATGTTTGTGCAAGCCTCAATCACTTACTCCCACCACCAGAAGGATCACTCTCGATCATCCAACAACAAAGTTGGCAATCAAGAGCACGTCAAGTTGAGCAATTAGTGAGGGCGTTATGAACGATTTAAGAGACAACATCACCCTATTACTACACGGTGCGTGGCGACGTCGTTACCTGATTGTCATTCCTATGTTGGTGTTACCAATCTTGGGGTTGGTAGTCAGTAAAATGATGCCAACGAAATATGTGGCGCACACGAGCATGTTGATTCAAGAAACAGCCAAGATGAACCCGTTCCTTGAGGATCTTGCCGTCTCGACCATGCTAAAAGACCGCTTGAGCGCGTTAAGTACCCTACTTAAAAGCCGTCATGTGCTGTATTCGGTTGCGCAAGAGCAAGGCTTGATTGACGACACCATGGGTCCGAAAGAGCAAGAGTTCATCATTAAAGATCTTGCTAATCGTCTAACGGTTCAACAGCTTGGCAAAGACTTCATTCAAATCCAGTTAACCAGTGGTAAATCTGAAGGCATGGAAGAAGTGCTTGGCTCAGTCAGCGACCATTTTGTGGAGCAGTTGCTTGCGCCAGAGCGCTCTTCGATTAAAGACTCAAGCCACTTTCTCACTATTCACATCGATAAACGCCGCGAAGAACTAGATAAGGCTGAACAAGCTTTTGCCGAGTACAAAAACGCTTACTCGCACGCGACACCAGAGATGCAAGCGCAAAGCCTGACTCGTCTAGCGAGCCTAAAGCAAACATTGGCAGAGAAAGAAGCGGAACTGGCAGGGGTAAAACGCAGCTTGGGTAGCTTGGACCAACAGCTTTCGAAGACCAACCCAGTGATCGGTAAGATTGAGGAGCAAATCATCGAGATCCGCAGTGAACTCACCCTACTTCGTGCCAAGTACACAGAAGCGCACAGTATGGTTCAAGGTAAGCTACGCGAGCTAAATCGCCTAGAGCAAGAGCGTTCGGTTCTACTCAACTCAAAACAACCAGAGATGAACAGTAATCAGCTTTGGGATATCGCCAGTACAGCAACGGTAAGCAATATTGGTGATGCGCAACCTCTGCTTGTTTCTCAGCTTCATCAATTGCAAATCATGCGCGGTCGATACGAATCGCTTCAGGAAGAAACCATTAGCCTGCAAAGTATGATTCAGGAGCTCGAAGCCAATGCAAACCGTTTTGGTAGTACCGCAACTGAAATCAACCGCCTTGCTCGCGACGTGACAGTAAAACGCGAGTTGTATGACGAACTGGTTGAACGTTTTGAAATGGCACAGCTCACCGGATCTTTAGGTGTGTTTGAGGAAAACAAACGTGTGAAAGTCATTGATGAACCTTACACACCAACGATTCCTTCCAACCTACCTGCGTTTGTGTTTGTCATTTTGGGATTCATTGGCGGCGCAGGCTTAGGGATCGGCTTGGCAACTATTGTTGAACTGGCTGACAATTCGATTCGCTCTCGTAAAACACTCGAGAAACACCTTGGGGTACCAGTGATTACGACCATTCCAAAAATAGCCTTTTAGACCGAATGCTTGATTGCTCCTTGGTGCGATGGTGTTACTCCATTCGCACCAAGCTGAGCAAGGTGTAGGTTTCAACACTTGCATTCACCTTTAGCAAACGCATCAATACGACGTCTTGTCCAATACCATGATGATTCAACACAATGAGCTTAGGGTTCGACAACAAAACACGTGCAATCAGAATCTGGTTATACAGCGTTTTGTCTAAATGGCGTCCGAACTCGGCCACTGAACAATCCAAGCGCTCTGGACTGATGCCGACAAACAAACACACACTGATCACCTCCTCTTCTGTGGCTCGACGATTGCCATATCGTATGTTGGTCAAAACCGTACCTCGAAACAGCTGGCATTGGTCATCGATGATATAAACATGCCGACGTAATGAAGAATTGTTGATGGTTCGAATGTCCATTTTCTCCAGCGCCACGTCCCCCATGTAGTCGGTCACGATCCCACTCAATACAGTGCAAATCGCGGTTTTGTTGATTGGGTCGATGCTCGACAGATCAATCGAACGCCCTTTAAAGATATTGACCGATAAGTTTTCACCGGAGAACGGAACGGAGAAATTCTTAACGCACAAACACAGAGCAAGGTCAGTATCGATTTTATGAATCTGACGCTTGTAATTACCCCGCGTGCGATTCATCGCTAACTCCAATCGCTCCTTGGCGACATAGTAAGTGATGGCATAGCCCCAACTGATGGTGATGTCTCTTAGCGCGTTAAATAACAAACCGATGATCAGCATCAAAGTGCCAAAGTTTTGCTCCACCGGATGCTCTTGCCAAACTTGGTGAGTGAACAATAACGCAAGAAGAATACAGAACCACATTGCTGTTTGCTGGGTGAGAACCGCTTGGAAAACGCTATTTTGCTTTGATGTATCACCCAACATCTCGCTGCAGCGATTAAGGCGTCGCCCTTCACGTTTAATCTGACGAAACTGATTCACACTTTGGTAGCCCATAATGCGCTCGCATAAATGCCCGCTCAAACGACCTCGGTCAGTGCGCAGTGTTAAAGCAAGTTCGGTTAAGCGTGGCGTCAGCGCCAAAGACAATGAAAAAAGCCCAGCAACCACCCAAGACACTTGCCAACTAAAACTCGGCCACAAGTAGAAGATCAACACGAGATAGCCAATAAATGAAAACCCGCTGGTGACTAACGTCGCCGCCCCTAAACTCGCCCAATTTTTGATGTTGTTACTATCGGTGATCATTCGACTCATCGACACACCAAGCCTTCTTGGAGGTTGCTCGTTCTTAGGCGACATCAACTCGGTATAGAGTTGATGTCGTATGTCTTTTAAGTAATGCTGACCAAGCTTCTCGCCTAAATAGCTTTCGACTATCGTCAGCAAGTACGCCCCAATTCCCAACAGCAAGAAAAGCACTAAGTTGTTAAACTCCGCATCATGCCAAAGCGTATCGAGCACCAAAACATTCCCGACGTTGAGTGCGGAGATGATCAACCCTAGTATCACTAACTGAACCAGCCAGCGCTTTCTCACGCCGGAAAAAAGGGCGTGCAGCTTCATGCTAGTTCGAGCTCCGGTGTCATGCTTGGGAAGTACAGTAAAGACTTCGAAATACTGGGCTCAATAAGCAAATCTAAGCCATAAACCGGCGTGTCTATCTGTTGTGTAATCTCACGGGTAGACAAGGGTGATGCACACACAATACCGCTGACAGCAGAGACGGAATAACCTTGATTACTCAACCACTGGACGCCTGCCGTTGCCCCTAATGACTCTCTCGCCGCAAAAACGACGTTTGGGAAGCGGGCTCTAAACTCCCGATTCTCAAGTAATTCTCTGGTTTCTTTCTGGAAGATCCCGTCGGCGATCTCAACCACAATGGCGTTACACCCAAATCGAATCAACTCCTGAGACAGACGATCGACAATATTCATCAGGTCAAAACTGTTTACTTTAAAGGTGGTGGCGTGACCTGCATCTGTGAAATCAAGCGCAATATAAGCACCGGAGTCTTTCATTAACCAAAGGTCGCCGCCTGCCCCGGTTCCCGTCACCTTCATCGCGCCAACACGATAACCGGCCTTGTTCAGGCCTCTGATGATGTGCGCAGCAGAAGTCGTTTTGCCTGCGTTCATAGAAGTACCAACTACCGCTACGCTCGAGACGAGATCAACCAAGTTCGATTCATCCACAGCGAAATCAGACACATTAATGATTTTGCCCGAGTAGTCAGCAATAAGACCAACAGGTTGAATGACCGTTGGCGATTTGGTCTTGGCATGCCAAGAGATCGCTTGGGCAGCAATCCCTCCCGCGGCCACCATATGGCACTCTTCGAGTGAACCTGGTACAACAGCTTCAAACTGATCCGGCGCATAACGATGCCCATACGCCAAGATGATCTCGTCCCCTTCAAACAACGCGGCACGTCGTCCGTCCGTTCTCTCTCCAAATTTGTGATGACCAACCTGCACAATTTTCGCCAATACAAGATCACCAGATCTTGGCTTGCTTACCCCATTCCCTCCAACAAGAGATTGCATAAGCTCAAGGGGAACACGACGGGTTACAAAAGTTCGCTTAGCCGAAGCAATACGGTAAGCCTGACTCAACATAATCATAAGAATTCTCCATTTCTACCATCTGTAGAGATGCGTTTTTTCAACTCGATTTCCGACTTAGTGGTATCAACGCCCTGCGTATTTGGTCAGGTTTTGCGCTGACAGAAAGCACTGTAGAAAACTAAATGTGAAGCAGTTGTGAAGAACTGATGGTTTGAAATAAAAGATTCACAAAACTTATTAGTTAGATTCCGAATAGCTGCTAACCAATTGAATTCTCGCTCCTCTTGGTATGACGAAATTTGAATCTCAATTTGAGAATCGACCCTTCTCGTTTTGACTCACTTTGAAAGATGAGATTTAACCCACTGAATTTTAATAGTTTTATTTCTGGCATACAGACTGCAATGAACTGGATAAGCAAAATTAAGGGAAGTGCGTCGAGGGCTCAGAAATGAAAAACTCACAGACTAAAAACTCAGCCAATAATGGCAACGTGATCGTTCACATCGTTCAACACCTTGCTCCGGGTGGTTTGGAAACTTTGGTGCTTGAGATGCTTCGCTTTGCCAAAGCCGAAGACTCCGTTTTTGTTATCAGCCTAGAGGGAAACAAACAAACTGCGCTAAATCAATGGGAAAAGTTGGCGGACTTTGAAGACCAACTCCACTTTCTAAACAAGCCGTCTGGTTTGCATCTATCAACCTTCAAGGTTTTGAAAGCAAAATTAAAACAACTGAATGCAAACATCGTCCATACACATCACATTGGGCCTTTGTTGTACGGTGGCACCGCAGCTCGTTTGAATGGCATCAAAACCCTGATCCACACTGAGCATGATGCGTGGCATTTAAACAATAAAAAGGCCGCGAGACTGCAATCGACACTGCTTAAAGTGCTTCGTCCTCAAGTCGTGGCAGATGCAGACTTTGTCGCTGACCAAATCACGAATAAGTTGGGATATCAGCGTGTAAGCACCATCCATAATGGAATCGATTGTGAAAAGTTCACCGATGGTAATCCACAAAAAGCACGTGAGTTGTTCTCTCTTCCTACAGACAAGTTCATTGTGGGTACAGCGGGTCGCCTAGAAACTGTGAAAGGACAAGAGATCCTCATCAAAGCCTTTTCTCACCTGCCACAAAACACACACCTTGCGATTGCTGGTTGTGGTAGCCAAAGAGGCATTCTAGAAGCACAAGTTCGCACACTCGGGTTAGAAGACCGAGTGACTTTTCTCGGATTAGTAAGCGACATGCCTCGTTTTTATCAGAGCCTTGATGTGTTTTGCCTGCCTTCGCTTCAAGAAGGTTTCCCTCTATCCACATTAGAAGCACAAGCTTGTGGCGTACCTTGCATTGCAAGCGATGTTGGCGCAGTGAAAGAAACACTTTGCCCACAAATCGGAGCGCTCGTCGAACCGAACAAAGTGCCAATGTTGGCAGATGCGCTATCGCAGCAATTATCACAAATACCTCAATCACCAAGAGCACACATTCTTAAGCATTTTGACATTCGCAATATGGTAAGCCGCTACTCAACATTGGCTCAGGGAGAGAACGCATGATTGATCTACTATGGACAGCTGGTTTTGTTTTATCTGCACTACTGATTATTTACCATCACGTGGGCTACCCTTTGGCCTTGAATTGGTTGTCGGCACGCCGAGCACAAAGCAAAACAAAGAAGATTGCGAAAACGCAAAATACAAAAGAGCGCTGCTACAAAGCTTCAAAGCGTGACTGCACACTGCCAAGTGTCACGGTGATAGTCCCTGCTTATAACGAAGAGCAATGGATCGGAGAAAAAATTCGCAACCTAGCAAGCCTAGACTATCCAAGGGATAAACTGACCGTCATCATTGCTTGCGATGGCTGTACAGATAACACCGCAGCAATTGCACAAGATACGATTCAAGAAGCCATCTGCGCAGACACTCTATTCATTGTTCATGATCATGAGGTAAACCGCGGTAAAGTCGGATTAATCAACATGGAAATGGAGAACGTCACTTCAGATATCACCGCGTTAAGTGATGTGTCTGCGCTCGTCTCTTGCGACTCGCTCTTATTGGCCAGTCAGCATTATCAAAATGAGAAAGTGGGTGTGGTGAACGCAACCTATCAAATCATGGCGACACAAAACCAAGGCGAAGCAGCTTACTGGCAATATCAATCGAACGTGAAGTACAAAGAGTCATTGATCGGCTCAACCATTGGTTCTCACGGCGCATTCTATACCTTCAGAACCAAATTGTTTTCGCCATTAGAACCTGAGATCATCAACGATGACTTCATTTTGCCAATGCGCATTGTGCTTCAAGGTTATGACTCCGTTTATGAGCCAAAAATGTTAGCCATCGAACTGGAAGAAAGCTCAGACAGTTCAGACTTCAAACGTCGCCTACGTATCTCGGCAGGTAATATGCAGCAGTTCTTGAAACTGAAAAAACTGTTATTACCCCGCTATCGTGGCACTGCATTTGCATTTCTATCAGGAAAGGTACTGCGTCTTGCGACACCTTACCTAATGATTATGTGTTTGGTGAGTTCATTACTGCTGATTCACTACCCAGCGTTTCAATTTCTGATGCTGGCACAACTGGCAGTCTACTTAGTTGCTCTCATCACTTACTTAGTACCAGTATTAAATTTGTTTAAGCCATTTAAGTTAATCAATTACTTGGTGGTTGGACACATAGCTAACTTCGCAGGCGGACTACGCTACCTACTTGGAATGGAAAACGGACGCTGGAAGCGCGTTAATCAATAAGGAAAGCATCATGAAAACTTCACGCTACGACTCAAATATTCATCTAGCAAAACGCGCTTTCGATGTGGTTGTTTCACTGCTCATCTTGCTCGTCGCCATGCCGATTATGCCTTTGATTGCGTTAGCAATTGTGATGAACTCAAAAGGCCCTGTGATTTATCGTCAGCTTCGTGTTGGACGCTGCACACCGGAAAAAATGGATCTGTTTGAAATTATGAAATTTCGAACCATGTATGTAGATGCAGAACAACGCTCTGGTGCGGTATGGGCTTCTGAGAACGACCCACGTATCACTCCGGTTGGACGCTTCCTACGTAAGACTCGCTTGGATGAGCTTCCACAACTGTTCAATGTGCTAAAAGGTGAAATGTCTTTGATTGGCCCTCGTCCAGAGCGCCCTGCTTTCTATCAAAAGCTGGAAGACGAAATCCCTTATTTTGTTGAACGCACTTACGGTGTGCTACCTGGCATCACAGGTCTAGCGCAAGTAAACCAAGGTTATGATTCTTGTATTGAAGACGTTCGTCGTAAGGTAGGTTTTGACCACAGTTACGCACTGAGCTTGAGTTCTTTCTACTCGTGGATTTCCATGGACATTGCCATCATGAGCAAAACACTAGTAGTGATGATTGACGGTCGCGGCCAGTAAACCATAGAGGCTCAACTGATTAGAAAGAAACAAAGAATGAAGAACCGTTACTCTTGCCATTGGCGGCGCATATTCTCTATCGTCGCTGATGGCACACCATGAGTGCTCTCGTACTCACCTCGGCAAACCTGCACTTCCACTTCAATCTGCTTTTTTTCACAGTGCTTCAAATACCGTTTCATCTCCCAATGGCGCACAAACGTGTTACTGACGATCACAGTCTTTCCTTTGCTTAGCCATTTGCGGGTTTGTTGAAAGCACCACTCATGCGCATCAGCCAGCTTTGTGCCATCAAAATGGTATTCGCCAATTTCATTCTCAAAATACATGTCAGCTTCAAAATATTTTGCTTTGAGCTGTTTGGACAATTTCTTGGCAAGTGTCGTCTTACCAGAGCCCGGTAAACCACGGATTAGAAGAAGTTTCGCGTTAGACATAATGGGATGATTTCAGTGAAAAACCAGCAAACTGTACGCTATTTTTATAGAAAAGAAAGCGAAAGCAACCACAAGGTTTTGCCATTCTCGGAATCCTGCTCCCATTTGTGTAAATAATCGCGATGCGCCATTAATTTTTGTTCCCTCCTGCCGCATTTGAAACTAGAATGCGCGCGCATTTATTGAGCCCTAAAAAGTCACTAAAAGTTAGGCACTTATAAATCAAAACTCAATATCTGTGAGCTTTTAGATAAAGTTAATCTCAACCAACTAGCCATCCAGACGACGATGGCATTTCATAAGGGTTTAGTCTTTGAAAAGAAGTCTTCTTTCAATCCTTGTCGCTTCGCTGCTGTTTGGCTGCGGAGGCGATGAAAACAAACACTCAACAAGTACCACACCTCCAACGGTCGAACCAGATTTACCGCCTGATCAACCAGATATTGGCGTGACTACCTACCAAGGTAAGCTGTTCATTAACGGTAAACAGATCACTGGCGATATTCAGTGTGATGGACAAGACACCAGTGAGTCTGGCTACTTCACCTATACTGCTTCAGAAGGTCAGTTTGATTGTCAATTTGGTGGTGTGACTTTAGGTGAGTTCAGTTACCAGATCCCTGAGCAAACTCGTATGGGTTCACAGCCAGCTGAATTAACGCAAGCCTATGACCTAAAAGACGTACTCGGCCAACACGCAAACAACGCCACTAAGCTGTTAAACAAGATTGACACGTGCCCTACTCAGGACGCACAAGTGTGTTTGGATGAAATCAACAGTTATGACATCCAAGACTTATACGAAAGCGACGATCAAACTGCGATTGATGAGTTCCTCAATCCAAGTGTCGCAAACGAAGGTGAACAACCAAGCGCGCACGTTGACCCGGAACTTCAACCAGAAGTCACTCCGGGCGCAAGCAACAACTTAACGGGGTCGTTTGTGTCTGCCAATGCAGAGGCGACTTACGAATACAAACCAAGTGCAGCTAACAAACCGTTGACCAAAAGCCGTTTGACCGACTCGCAAGGAAATGCGCTTGCTGGCGTCGAGTTCTTCAGCCAATCCGCACGCGGAATCACGGATGCCAACGGTGAATTTGAATACCTTTGGGGTGAGAACCTGATCTTTGGTATCGACACCTTTACTCTAGGCCAAGTGAAAGGCAATAAGGTCAATTACCAACTTGCGGATTTAAGCGACAACCCATTGGTGAAACAGAACCTTGATGCGTTCGTTAATCGCTATGGTGTGTCTTCTGGCAACCACATTGAGATCAGCGATACCGTTCGTCAGGTGTTTGCACAATACCCGAACGTTATTAACGAGCTGATCAATTTGAGCCTACCAAACGGCGCAAAAATTGAAGGCACGAACTTCACCACGCCAAATGAGTTCGAAGCACAATTCAGCCAAGGTTTAACACAAATCATTGATGGGCAACTAAAGCAGACGCCTCAATGGTCACGCTTTGCTGCGCCTATGCTGCGTACGGTCCGTGCTTCTGGTAGTAATTATGTCACGCAGTCTCTGCATCAGATTTATGCTGGTGTGGATAGCGTGCACATCTTCCATGATAACCATGGTTGGGGCGGCTCTGGTTACACACGTGCAATGCGCAACTTCAACCTAACCAATGAAGCATTCCCTGTTCTGATGCCACGTAACGACAACAGTTACTGGCTCCCGTTTGGTCAAGAAGCGGCGTGGACACGTGGTTCAGGCAAAGATCAAAAAGCCTACATTGTGGATGCCACAACCGTTGATGAAAACTCAACGGTGGTTATGCAGCGCCCAGAAGTAATTTCCAAACAAACCGCGACCTTTAATCTACCGACCATGACGGCAGGTATGATTGGCTCGGGTAAAGTGGTGTTCTTGGGTAACGCGATGTACACCTCTATCTTCTCTTGTCCAGACAATTACTGGGCAGGTGCAGATTTGGGCATCGACAGCGAAGCGCAGCAATGTCGTTATAGCACGCCTCACAATCAAGACGCGCAAGATGCGGATACTCGTACCGACCACGGCAGCATGCAAATCATGTTCAGCAACTTGATTGATTGGTTAGTGCCGAATGAAACACAAGAATCTGTCGCGATTGCTACCAACATCAACAAAGGTCACGCATTCCGCTGGGATCGCAAAGAAGGTCAAATCTACGATTTCTTTGTCAATCCAAGCTATAAATTGGGTGAAATGGACGTACTAAGCAGCGGCCAGTTTGACTCATTAGATCCAACCTCTACACCACTGCTTTTGCTTCAGTCTTACGAAATCAAAACCGATGGCTACGCGACAAAATCCGTCGTGTCTGACATCATCCAACCTAAGTTGGACGCAGATGACGTTACAGCGCTGATCGAATACGTAAACAACGGCGGTAGCATCATCTTCTTTGATGCTTTAGAAGAAAGTAACCCAGAGCCAATTGCTCGTTTAGCGGATGCGGCAGGCGTTTCTGTTGGTGGAGCGAACGTTGCCAAAACATTCCAATCTCTGTGTACGGACAGCTATTGGTGTCACAGCACATCAGGCCCGAACGTACCTAACTTGCATACCGTCGCAGAGCACGATCTCGTGGTTTATGAACGTTATGCAGACACGACTAAGATTGAGATCAATGACAACGGCACGGTGACATGGCCGGGCAATATCGACATGCCTACCCTTGAAATACCGCTATACAACGTCTCCATTGATGGACAAGAGCATCAACGTTATGCATTCCACATTGTGAAGTCTGAACAAGAGAAACAAGCAGCAATTGCAGAGCTTCAACGTGAGTTCCCTGGCGTTCCGGTTTGTAAAGACGATTACCAATACGAAGTAAACTGTATTGAAGTGCGCGAAGGTCATGGCATTCCTAGCCGTGGTAACCACCATCGCCCAGACTTTACTCGTTACGAAATGAGCCCTGAAGTCGTGGATAGCATGGTAAAAGCGGCGAACTTAGGTGCCAACATTGATCGTCTACTTTCTCACGAGCTTTACTACCGCAGTAAAGGGGAAATTGGTGAACGCTTGTCGCAGGCTGAGCTAACTTCAACCTACGATAACCTATCCGTTTGGCTATGGAATGACGAGCAGTACGAATTCAATCCAAACGTACAAGATGAGCTTGGCTTCGAACGTGCGGTCGAAATGCTGAACTGCTACACGAGCAACGCACATCAAGGCGGTAATGTTTGTGGTCAAGATACACGAGAGCAACTTGCTAAATGGTCAATGATTACCAAATCAGGCGAGCTGAACCCGTCTTACCCTCTGAATTGGATGGAGAAGCCATTAACACGCATGATGCTGGGTCGCTCTTACTGGGATTTAGAGATCAGTGTTGATACGACTGGCTACCCGGGTCGCCCTGTTCAATCAGGCAGTGCAGCGAGCGTTGCGATTCATACCGACAACAAAACCGTGATTGGTACGGCAGGCAGCATGCAATCGACGGGCTTGTGGGCGCCGCAACTTGAAGAAGTCACCATCTCTGGTGGTGTAAAAGCGTCTATCAATGTTGCATTAGTGGATGACCTGACGGGCCGTGCAAACCACGAACTGAGCTTGAAACGCCCGCCACGCGTGCAAAAGACCTTCCAATATGATGGTTCGTCTTTGAGCTTCAAAGTACCTTACGGTGGTTTGATTTACATTCAACCGTTAGAAGTGGATTCTCGTGACGTTGTGACGTTTAACTTCACTGGTGTGCTTCGTGCGTCTTGGTGGAAAGACGGTGCTTGGTTAAGCCCAATCAACACTGACGTCCCATTGGCAGAAATCGATTCTGGTCATTTCGTCTACACGACGCCAGTGAAAAACGTATTGGACACAGACGTACCTAAGTTTGCCGATGAGCTGAACGCATTCGCGAACCATGCGAGTGATTTTTACGGACGTGATCAAGTCACGGCAGAAGGAAAACACCGTCGATTTACTTATGGTGCCCTGCTCGCCAACCGACATCGCTTCGTGAATGATGCGCAAATCTCGATTGGTGCGGCGCACTCAGGCTATCCAGTTCAAAGTAACAGCTACTGGCCTACATGGACTGTCGTTCCATCAAACCCAACCAATGACTGGTTACTATGGCATGAAGTCGGACACAACCTTGCTTCAGCGCCGTTTATGATGGCAGGCTCTACTGAGGTCACCAACAACATTCTTGCGCTTTACATGCAAGAACAGCGTGAATCAAAGCCATACATGGACCGCATTGCGAGTGATTTATCCAAGTCACCTTTATGGCTCGATCGCTTTGAAGGCCATGCTTGGAGTGAAGCGGATGTCGGCATGCGTTTAGCGATGTTCGGTCAGTTAAAGCTTTGGGCAGAAGACCATTTCAACATCGATGATTGGTATGCAAATCAAGCCGAGAAGCCGAGCATCTTTGGTGAAGACCAAGGCTGGAACTTCTTCAAACTCGCACACCGTAAAGCACGTGGTAACAGCGTTGGCGACCAAGGCATTAACTACTGTTCTGCACAAAGCAGCCAATTAAGCCAAGGCGATCTCATGATGGCATGTACCTCATACCTGACCGGATACGATCTGACAGATTACTTCCGTATGTGGAACCCATCAGAAACCAAAGCCAACCTGCCAAATGGCACTGTTGATTACTCTGGTGGTTTAACGCCTGCCGGTTTCAACGCGGTTGCGTCGATGGATTTACCGAAACCAGATAAGTCTCCTTCTGAGTATTTGTCTGTTAAGTAACCCGTAAGACGATAAAAGCCGACAGAATTCGATTCTGTCGGCTTTTTTTGTATCACTCTGTTTGCTTTGGCGAAATACCGAAGAGGTAATCTACAGGGCCATGAGCTCTCGCTTAGTTTGCTTATCCAGCTTTTCTATCGCATATCGAAACGCCGTTCTCGGCATCTTGCTATGGTGACGTTTCAAGTAGTTCACCACTCGCTCTGGTTCTTTTTGGGCCAGCACTTTGAGCATCCAGCCATAGCCCTTTTGCACTAAGTAATGATCATCTTCGAGCAACAAATCTGCTATGTGAAAAGGCTCAGTCCCTTTATACAGACCTTTATTGATCGGATAGATAAGCGTTACCGCCGCCGCTCGCCTCACGGCAAAGTTATCACTCTTAACCCACTCCAATGTGCGAGTAAACAGGCTGTTGTCTTGAGCAATAAGCGCACCGAGTGCATGGGTGCAAAAATCATCACAATCATTCCAATCGGTAATGTAGTGATAAAGCCAAGATTCGAATCGATCGTACGTGGCGGCGTCATACTGCTTTTTCACTCTGAACGCCCAATCAAAAGCAATCACGCTTAATGCCCAATCGCGCTCTGCCAGCAATGTTTCACACTGCTCAAAAATGAAGTCTGCTTGCTTTGTGTCTAAACTTCGAAAACCATCGGCAGAGATCGATCTCACCAAACCCGTACGCACTCGCTTCTCTGGGTATCCAATCTCACTTAACTGTCGAGTTAACGTTTCTACAATACTCATTGTTTTTCTTTCTGTACTTCCATTTCGATGCATTTAGCGTGAACGACTTTATTGGCGAATTACTTTCCTCACATGTCTCTCCCTTTGTGCTGTTTAGCGACTCCTTGCTCAAAAGAAAGAGTGACATCTTCTATGAGCTACATCCACCTTGAGTCTGCGAATACTTCATTTTTGCCAATTCAGTCATATTTCCGTGGTTTATGTATTGTGCTGACAAGAATCCAAATTGGAACGGGACACGAATATTTACATATCTCGTTGTAATCAGTTTAAGAAAGAGTCGGTCTGCCATAAGGAACCTTCACTACTCAATAAAGGAATGAAAATGAAAGAAACGCTCCAACCAAAGCTTCAACGTCAGTTGGGATTAGGGCTGTTAGCATTGCGCTTAAGTATCGCGTTGGTATTTATCATGTGGGCGCTAGATAAAGTGCTGGTACCAGAGCATGCAATGAAAGTGTTCTCTGGCTTCTATGGCTTAGATATTTCGAGTGGATTTTCTGTCGCGTTGGGTATTGCCCAGTTGGTGTTCATCGGTATTTTTGTGGCTGGACTTTGGAAGAACCTGACTTATCTTGCGATTCTGGTATTGCACGCAGGCTCGACTTTTTCTTCGTTCGCGAAGTACCTAGACCCGTTCAACAACCTGTTATTCTTCGCTGCATGGCCGATGCTTGCTGCGTGTTTCGCTCTCTACCTATTGCGAGATCACGACATCTATGTGTTGAGAAAACAGCCTCAAGCGGTTACGGCTTAACTGACCACCAGCGACTGAGACACAATAAAAAAGGGAGGTTGAACACCTCCCTTTTGCTAACTGAATATCGGTACGTCTACCATCGCCGTGTGATAGAAAGCATAGCGACCTTTACCGAGCTGTTTGGCGCGATAGACCGCCAGATCTGAGCAATGCAGCAGAATATCAATATCGCGCCCCACACCTTCGGTGAGAACAACCCCAATTGACGCGGTTAAGCTGATATCGATGCCCAAACGATCCGCCGTACTTTGTAATTTTGCGAGAAACTTGTCTAGCTTAAGTTCTAACTCACGTTTAGTTCGAAACTCTTGCGTTAACACCACAAACTCATCGCCACCAAATCGGCCTATGATGTCGCGCTTGTGACCAAAACTCTCTCTCAACACGGCCACAAACAGAGCGATAACTTTATCGCCCGCTAAATGACCGTATGTGTCGTTGATATACTTGAGGTTATCCATATCAAAGAAGATACAGGCTTTGGGCGTATTACTAAGAGACAACGACTTTTCTGCCCCTCGCAAGAAATACTCCCGCGTGAGCAGCCCACTGCGTGAACAAAACACGCCATTGCGGCTGGCTTGAAGAACTTGTTCAAAGTGCTCTTTTAGCTCCATCGAGCTGTCGTTGAACACCACTTTGCTTTCTTCTAAGAATCGATCAAGCGGCTGAGTTAAACCGACCACCTGCTTACCCATCAAGCGCGCGATAACGACGTAAATTGCGACAATCAACATCACGTTCGCACCAAACATCAAAGTTCCATCACCCAACAGGGTACTGAACTTAGCTTTAGAAAGCAGAATCCAAGGCGTCCCCTCCACCTTAGTAAACTCCACATAAGACAAATCTAACGGATAACTGTAGGTAAAGAAGCCGCCGCTATCGGTGCCCGTCAGTGCTTTTAAATTCCCCTCTCGGTCAAACAGCTTTTCATATCCATAATTGAATAAGTTCACACCGATATAATGCTCGTCTACAGAGTGGCTAATGATGTTAAGGTCTTCATCCAATAGAACACTGTAAATGTCGCTTTCCCCGTCAGTATCGAGAGCCATTTGAATCTCAGAGAAGTGAATAGATGCAGATATTGTTCCTTGTAGATCACCGTTTTCATCAAACATAGGACGGCACAATACATATACGGTCTTCCCGTTGGAGACATCGGTAAGAACATTAGTCATGACCGTTTCTTTGGTGCGGATAACTTGATGAAAGTAATTCCTGTGAGCGATGGAATGCACTTTATTGTTGTGTGTGCTGACCATGTTCCCCACACCGTCGCTGAATCCAATGCCTGCCAATTCAAAGGCTTGCTTATATGGAACCGCACGTTGCGCACGCTCTTGCAATGTGATGTCTGATTCGATGAAGTGCTCATCTTTACTCATTGCGCGTAACAGATCACGGTAACCATCGACGATAGTACCAAGGTTGAGCTCTGCAGATTTAACATGGTATCGGGCTAGGTTTTTCGCTTCATCGACCTGCTGATATGCCCAGTAGGTGAAGTTAGTGAAAAGCGCGATCAAGACAATCGGGACAGTGTAACGCAGAGTGACCGATTGAAGACTTCGAGATACGTTCATGATTTAGTTATTGTTATTTGTTGTCGTATGGAGGTTAACTGTTTATTTAAGCCTTTTTCCCACTAACCTTTGCATCGTTTGAAGTACAACTCCGTAAAATCGCAAGCACGAATTCCACAAAGTCTCATTAGCAAGAAAATCCGACGATTATACCCACCCCTGTATATCGACACAGCCACTTTATGACCTTTTACGACAAAACATTTTACTCACTCGACAAATGATTTTTGTTTATAAATATCATCATGTTGAATAATTCTCACTGAGTGAGAAACCCTATTTTTATTGATAGATTAGAAGATTTATCTCTTTCAAACACCAAGCTTTTGTAACGGGCATCACAGTTTTTATATGGCGAAAGTGTGAATTTTTCTGCTTGATTTCTAACAATTGAGATAGTTAGCCTACACTTTTCATATCAACTTATTGGATATGGACGTGCACAGTGGTCGGATCGTTTTCATGGAATAACCTATCTGTTAAGCACAAGCTGTTTAGCTTAGTTTTTTTACCCATCGTTTTACTCCTCTTTCTTGCGGGGCAACAAGTTCACAGGCTTTCCACTCAGGCTCAAGATCTGGAGAAAGCACAACTGTTTTCCGACTATATGGATAGCGTCTCTTTTCTGTATAACTTGCCGAATAACAGCGAAGTGTCAGACAAAGAGTCGGAGATCAAAACCGTCTCGCAGTCGCTCAATAATGAAGCCAAGAATATCTTTGCCGACAATGGCGTAGAAATGACAGATCTGCTCGCGAGTCTGGAAGAAGCCAGTCTTTCTCTCGCAACAACAACGGACATGGATGAGCGCTTAGACGTTGCTGAGTGGCGCGCAGACACCTACAAACAGATTCTATTGGCGTTAGAAAAAGTCCCTTTTAATGACGCTACATTCGAAATCCAAGCCCACCTCTCTGCTCTTATGCAGATTGAATGGTTGATGTTTTGGTCCAAAGAAGAAAACCGCCTTAGCCAATATCTGATTTACTCCGTTGAGCAAAACCAATTTTATGACGCTGACATCAGCAGCGAGATTGAATCGCTCGTCAAAAACCAACAATTGTTCCTTGAACGCTTCGTCACACTTAATGCCAACCAACAACAAGTTGAACTGTTGATCGAAACATTCACCAATGAAGTGTTCGTCCTTAGCCAAGAGTTCAGAAGCTTTCTGTTCAACGAAGAAGCACTCAGCACTCTGCCAGAAGGTGAAGTTGCCGCAGGTTTAACCGCATTAAACGGACGCTTAGCGCTCTTAAAAAACGTCGACAACAAAATGACCGAGCAACTGAAAGCCGACGTGGACCATGCAATTACGACTGCAAACCAACAGCGCTTGATGTTCATCGGTATCATGTCTGCCATTACCATTTTGGTGATTAGCTTGGCGTTACGTCTGGTTCGTAAAGTGACGAATAATCTTCAGTTGGTTTTGGAATTTCTTCGTCGTGATAGCTACAGTGAGGAATCTCCGCTTGAAGAGCTCGTTAAAGGTAAAGACGAGTTAAGCAAGTTTGCTCAAGAAGTGGAAAGACTGAGCTATGAGCGTGAACAAGCCAACATCAAACTGACACAAGCAAAAGAAGACGCTGAACGCGCCAAAGACGATGCGATCAAAGCCAGCAAAGCAAAAAGTAGTTTCCTTGCTAACATGTCGCATGAAATACGAACGCCACTTAATGGTGTTATCGGTATATCAGAAGTGTTGTCTGATACCTCCCTCACTGCCACGCAACGTGACTATGTGGATACTATCGAGACGTCATCGCAACTACTGTTGAGCTTGATTAACGACATTCTAGACTTCTCAAAAATTGAATCGGGCATGCTACTTATTAGCCCGCATTCAACTTGTGTTCGTGAATCTATTTACGACATCGCTTCTATCGTTTCGCCTAAAGCCAAAGAGAAAGGCATCGATCTTCAAGTGAGCATTAGTCGTAACACACCTTTCCGTTTGATGATTGATGATCACCGCTTACGCCAAGTGGTGATGAACTTTATGTCTAACGCGGTTAAGTTCACGGAAAAAGGTACGGTGCTTCTTTCTGTTACCACCCACAGTGTTTCTGGCTCTAATGCGGTCATGGAGTTCTCTGTTCGAGATTCAGGTATCGGTATCGATGAACAACAACAGAAGAAAATCTTCGAACCATTTGCACAAGAAGACGACTCTACAACACGCCAGTTTGGTGGTACCGGTCTTGGCTTAGCAATCAGTACTCAGCTCGTTGAGTTAATGGGCGGTAAGATTCAATTGGAATCCGAAAAAGGCCAAGGCAGTCGCTTTTTCTTCCAACTGTCCCCTTCTGTTGTTCAGCTAGACTTTGATGCCAAACATGCCGCGGCCAACAGCCAAATTTGGTTGGTTTGTGAAGATGCCGCAATGGAGAGCACGCTACGTGATGAGCTGAACTTCTATCGCATTGCGGTTCATCAATCCGTGACGAGCTTAGACGCCCTCCCAACTTGGATCAACGACAAAGAACACGTCATCGTCATCTATGCCGAAACGCGACCAAATGCGGCAATGGAAAGCGAAGATGCCTTCCACCGATTAGAAACTCAAAATGTACGCGTTTGCCTAATCAAACATCTGCAAAGCGATCAATTTGACTTCGGCGAAAGCGTCAGTGCAATGATCACACAGCCTCTACTTGGCCAACGTTTGGTGAAAGCGCTTGAAAACTGTGAGGCCAAATTTAGCCAAACTGCTCAACGAGCCGCCGTAAGCGCGACAGCCAATACCAAAAATAAAATCTTGGTGGTCGATGACAACACAGTAAACCAAAAAATTGCGGGCTTACATGTGACAAAAGCCGGCTTCACGTTCGACCTCGCCGCCAACGGGCAAGAAGCGGTCGACATGTTCAAGAAGAACCAATACGCCTTGATTCTAATGGACTGCATGATGCCCGTTATGGATGGGTTTGAAGCAACAGAGAAAGTCCGCCAAGTCGAAAAAGAAGAGAACCGCAGTTACCGTATTCCAATCATTGCACTAACCGCCAGTGTGGTCGATGACGACATCCAGAAGTGTTTTGATGTCGGCATGGATGACTATGTACCCAAACCATTCAAAGCCAACATCCTTAAAGAAAAACTGGCAAAAGCCGTTGATATCCCGACAGTAGATAGCCCTGATGTAGTGCCAACCCCAATCAGTACCGCAGTAAAAACACGCCCGGCAGACAAGCCAGAAGAGCCCGCAATGAACACCTTGCCAAGCCGCTCTGAGCGCATCTTGTTGGTCGAAGACAATACCGTTAACCAAAAGGTTGCGTCGTTGCTGCTGAGCAAAGCGGGTTATCAATTTGAGATTGCCGAGAATGGTCAAATTGCCGTAGACATGTTCCAACAAGATAACAGCTTCGACATCATCTTGATGGATTGCATGATGCCAGTGATGGATGGGTTTCAGGCGACAAAAGAAATTCGCGCTTATGAACGAGTTTCTGGTCTGCCTAAAACCCCGATCATCGCACTGACGGCAAGTGTGGTGGACGACGATATTCAGCGCTGTTACGACTCAGGTATGGATGCCTATGTGCCAAAGCCGGTGAGAAAAGAAAAACTTCTTCACCAAATTGAAAGTGTGATTTAACGGATAAGGTAATGGTCATGGATACCCATTTCTTAGTGAACAAAAACAAAGTGTTGAGATCACTCTCTACTGCAATGATCGCCTTTGCCCTGTTAATGTCTTTTGATAGCGAAGCATTGGCGGCAGACCAGTATGCGATTTTCTCTCTCGACTCAGGCTTTGATGAGCTCAGTATCACCAAAGCAAGAAAGCTTTATCGTGGTAAGACTAAGCGTTTGCAAGGTAAGCGTATTGAGCTGTCTGATTGGCCTGATACTTCCTCAGAACGCTCAGAGTTTTATCGCTATTTACTCAACAAAAACATCGCGCAGATGAACGCGCACTGGGCGAGCTTGTCGTTCTCTGGCAAAGCGCGTCCACCAAAAGTTATCGACAATTCCAACATGGATGCCCTATTAGCCTGGATGAAAGAAAAGCCGAATCGCATTGGCTATGCACCGGTGAGTAGCCTCCCTTCTGATGCACAAATCCTCTACGTAGTAAGTTCGGAGAAATAATATGAAGAAAACACTCATCGCATCAATGACAGCAGCAGCGCTTAGCAGTGTGGCCTTTCCGAGCTTGGCGGCAATAGAATTAACGGACAACTTATCATTGAGCGGCTTTGGCTCGACGTCTTGGGCAACCACCGACAATGAAACGCCCGTCCTCGTGAACCGATTTATCGACGACGAAAATTGTTACGACTGTGATACCACGTTCGGCGTTCAGCTCGACTTCTACTACGATGCCTTTAAAGCTTCCGCCCAAGTGGTAAAAAGACCGCAAGATCACTGGAGCGATCCACAACTTGAATGGGCTTATCTCGCTTACACCTACGGTAATGTTGAATTTCGTGGGGGTCGCTTAAGAATGCCAGTGTTCTTGGCCTCCGAGTATTACTATGTAGGTCACGCCTTTACGCCAGCGCGCCCACCAAACGAGGTTTACGACAGTATCTTGGGGATTACCGCCTTTAATGGCATTTCATTCTTGTGGAACTACGAGCTCAATGACAGCATGACGTTAACCACAACGCCTTTTATTGGCTTTCGTGATGAAAGCACCGTCGACTTTAACGCCAATACTGAGCTAACGTTTAAAACCAATGAAATGTACGGCGTGAACTTTATCCTGAGTGGGGATTACTACCGCTGGAACTTTACGTATTTAGACTCAAATTACGATCAAGAGACCAAGCTACGTAACCTTACCACCAATATTCCTGGTGTGGGTATCGTTCAGATTCCGGATCAAACCATTAAAGCGAAAGACCAAAACATTCAACTGTTCTCACTTGGTGCTGAGTACGAGTTTGATGCGCTGACGTTAACCGTGGAAGGACAAACCAACGACATTGCTTCCGCATGGTATGTGCAAGGTACCTACAACTTAAACAAGTTCACACCTTATGCGACCTATGGTCAGCAGTTTGATGATCACGAACATCGAGTTGGCGATAGCTACCTCTTCGGTGTGAGATACGATCTTCACTACAATGTGTCACTCAATGCAGAGTGGCAACACTTCAAGGCTTATCGTGACGCCTCTGGCGCGTTCGTCTCTAACCCTTCCGATGACGACGCTAATATGTACACCATTATGCTTAACTTTGTGTTCTAACCCTTTGGCAGGTCGACACTCATCGACCTGCCTTTTCCTCTATAAACATTATCCGTCTATAAACATCACAACTTACTTCATCCTTTGCCGTTGTACCTATTTATGATTTGAATCGGTTGATCATCACGACCGAGACAATGGTTAGCACCATCCCTAAAGCGTGAAACCAAGTAAATGCTTCGTCCAGTATGAAAATGGCACACAACGCTGTCATTGCTGGGCCTATGTTACTCACTAAACTCAGGTGCGCAGGGTTCAGTCGCGCCATGGCAGCAGCAATCAGATAAGAAGGAATGACAGTACAAAAGATGCCCAGCAACACACCAATAGTAATGAGTTCATTGTTCATCGAGCTCAACTGTAACGAGCTAAACGATAAATGAATAAGAATAGCGACACCGGCACTGCCCATGCCGATACTGGTAAACATGGTACTCCCTAGCTTCGCGATGCTGGCTTTGCTCAACACCAAATACACGGCAAACACAAATGCAGAAAGAATCGCCAACCCGCCGCCAAGCCAGATCTGCTCACCATAATGAGAAAGGTCATGCGCCACAATCAGCCCCACTCCCAAATACCCGACCAATACGGCTGACAGCACCTGACGGTTGGGTGATTGCCCCTCTTTAAACCACATAATTAACACGACAAAAGTCGGGAACAAGAACAACAACAAACGTTCGAGTTGAGCAGAAATGTAGTTAAGTGCCGTGATATCGAGATAGCTCGCTAAGTAATAACCAAGCACACCAATCGCGGCAGCTTTGATTCCGTGGTGTTTCACTTTCGCTCGGTTCTCTGAGCCACGTAGCATCCAAAAGAGAATACAGAGGTAAAGAGGCAGTGAACTCATTGCTCGAAGCGTCATGATGCTCACCGCGTCACCGCCATACTGATACGCGAGTTTGACAAACACAGGTTTAATCGAAAATAACAGCGTACCAGCGAGCGCAAACATGACGCCAACAGTCATTGCACTGGCATGCTTCTTTTGGGGTTGATGTTCTGAACTAGGGCTGGAATCGGATGCCGTATTCATTTTCTCTCCTTGATGATTGATAACATTCAAACAAGGCTACGAGATAGAATACGATTCTGGCTGCATCTACTCGCAGCCAGGCACAACTCAACCTACCGACTGCTTGGCATTGGAAGGAGGAGCCACCAGAGGTTGGTTGTGCGGATGATCATTTTACTTTCCTATTCGGGTAGAAGGTTCAGACTAACCATTGAACATATTTTGTTCAAGCTTACGGTCTTTAAAATAGTACTCTTTATCGTGTTGTCCGACCTCTCTAAGCACTCGACAAGGGTTACCAACGGCCACCACATTGGCAGGAATATCCTTAGTTACGATACTGCCCGCGCCAATCACCGAGTTTTCTCCGATCGTCACACCCGGTAATACCACCGAGTTCGCACCAATCCATACGTTATCTCCGATTCGAACCGGCATGTTGAACTGCGCGACGTCTCGCCTCAAATCGGGATCGATTGGGTGCCCTGCCGTTGCAATGGTCACATTCGGTCCAATCATTACGCTATTCCCGATGTAGATGTAGGTATCGTCGACCAAAGTCAGGTTGAAGTTTGCGTAAACATTGTCGCCAAGGTAAGTGTGACAACCCCAGTTCGCTCTTAAAGGCGGTTCGATGTAGCAGTTCTCACCAACAGACGCGAGCAGACGACCGAGTATCTCGCCCCGCTTTTCTGATTCCGAAGGACGTGTGTGGTTGTAATCGTATAAGATCTCAAGACATTCGGTTTGCATTGCCGCCAATTCTTCATCATTACAGAAGTACACTTTTTGGCTGTGCAACATAGTTTTCTTATCCATTATTATTCCTGTTGAGGGGATGTTCTTGGCTGGAATTTATCAGAGTAAGAATAAGAAAGGCTTGCCAAAAGTCATGAAATTCGCGCCTTACTTTGTAAGTAAGGTGAAGTAATGAACCCAAGACACGTTTTCATCGATGATGTGTTGTTTCTTCACAGACAAAAATGCGACGCTTAATCCTTGGAGGCGTTAGGTAGATGCCGAGACAAAGCATCCATGAGGTCCTTTTTGATGAGTGGTTTGGCAAGAACTTCATCGGCACCCGCATCGATAAAAGATTGTGTCGATTGCTGCATCACATCCGCAGTCCAACCGAAGATCACGACATCATCCAACCCTTGCTCGCGAATTCGCTTAACGACCTCAATGCCACTCATTTCTGGCATATGGTTATCAATAATGATGAGATTGAAAGACTGCTCGTTCAACAAGTTCAGCGCTTCTTGTCCACTGCTACATGTGTGACTTTTCGCCCCTAACTTATCTAAAAAGACTTTAGCGATGATTTGATTCTTCCGATTGTCATCGGTAATCAGCGCGTGAACGGAAGAGAGATCTTCAACCTTCACATCTTCTGTTTTCTCTTCAATGGCATCGCCTGATGCACTCGGTAAGCTAATCACAAAGCGGAACAGGCTTCCCTTTCCTAACTCGCTCTCAACACTGATTCGGCCATTCATAAGAGTCACTAATTTTTGACAAATCGCTAAGCCCAACCCGGTGCCACCATACTGCCGAGTCGTCGACACTTCCGCTTGTTCAAATTCATTAAAAATAGAATCCATACGATCTTGAGGAATACCGATACCGGAGTCTTCTACGCAAAATTCTACGAAGGGCGGCTCTAGCGCTTTGATGGAAACGTTAATATGACCAGCCTTAGTAAACTTGAGCGCATTCCCGACAAGGTTGAGCAAGACCTGCCGAATACGTACAGAATCACCACTATATTGGCATTCATCGCTGCATTGGTTGTCCACGCTGAATACAATACCTTTCTCTGAACACAAGCTTTGGTAAGTCACTTCCACCGGAGTAATGATGTCCGCCATTTTGAAAGGATGAATATCGAGTGCAAGCGCATCACTTTCTACCTTGGCTAGATCTAAGATATCATTGAGAATCGAGATCAAGTGTTCACCCGAGTTCAATGCGAGTCGCAGCACTTTCCTTTGTTCCGGGTCTCGGATGTCATCGATCAGTATTTGTAGCATCCCCAATAGCCCATTAAGCGGCGTTCTGATTTCATGACTCATCGTCGCTAAAAAGGCCGATTTCGCTTCGTTGGCGTGCCTTGCCTTTAATGCCTCGGTTTCAAGGTCACTCTCTAAGCGTTTCACTTCTGTGATATCACGTTCAATGGCAATAAACCGCTCAACAACACCTTGCTCATTCCTCAATGGGATAATATCGATATCAATCCAATAGGGTTGTTTGTTTCTCGTATAGTTGAGTATCTCCGTCCTAACTTGCTCACCCTGTCGAATCGCTTTTCCGATGTCTGCGATCGTCTCTGGTGAAGTATCAGCACCTTGCAAGAAAGCCCCCGGCGCTAGCCCTTTGATGCCATCGAGTTGATAACCCGTCATGGATTCAAACGCCTTGTTTACCCACTCAACCTTTCCGTGGTGGTCCGTGATAACAACGGCATCTCGCGCGGCTTTAACAACGGTCGCAAGTAACTCGCTCTCCTTCTCTTTTTCTTTCAATTGAAGGTTAGATTCTTCTAGCTCCTGCTTGGATTTTTCGAGTTCACGGTGTGGGTTAACAAATAGCCTTTTTCCTATGACTGTCACGATAATCGAACTCACGATTAACACGCCAATTAAGCCCTTTAGCAAACTGCTTTGAAGGTTCGTTAATTGTTCATCCAAGAAGGATTTACTGACACCTTGAGTCAAAAGCAAATTACCTCGACTCAAGGGTTCTTTATTGATGATCCATCGGTCGATTTCGCTTGCTGTTGGAACATGCTCGTGGCTATGGGAGAGATGGTCTTGCGCCTGTGTTTCGGTTAGGTGAGCCAGTTCAGGAAGTGGCGGAATGGTTTGACTGAGTTCATACCAACGCTCTCTTCCCGTTACGAACGAACCAAAAAAGTCATCGTAATCGACAGCGGTTTCACCATATAGCACTCCGACAAAATCACCGTTATTTACAAGGGGCATAAAAAGCTTTAAGCAGATGTGATTAGTATCATCGTGCAGCAGATACACGATGCGCTCATTTAGTCGAGACTCGGAAAGCGCATTAAAAATCGCGACTTCTTGTTCTGATGCGGGATGACGGAAAGTGTCTTCGAACAACAAATCGCCGTTTACATCTCTTGCTGCAAATTGCATCGTTTGATGTTGGCCTTTAAAACGCTCTAACTGGAACGCTAACCCTTCAACATCATTGTCGACCACGGCATCGATAACCCCACGGTATTGGGACGCAAGGACGATTCGGTCTTCCGCTACCTCTAAGTACTTCTCCATGAAGATCTTGGCCGACTCTAGCTCAAACCGACCATTCCCCTTTTGGAGTTGTTTTATTGTCGCCTGACTTTCTTGAGATAACACAATAAGTGAAATGACTCCGTAAATGAGCGCAGTCATTCCAATAAAAATGAGTAATAGAGCTTTCGGACTGAACCTAGAGAGCTTTTTTGCCATGAGCACATGCTTCCTTGCGCGAATTCACCGCTTTCACATCAATAAGTGTAGGATACGTCACCGGTTAATTCTCATACTCATTTAGGGTTAACCTTTGGGAACCAACTCCATCAATACAAATCACACATGAACCTAATGAATGGAAAGCAGTAAACTGGCGGGATCAAAAATGCCGCAAAGTTCGAATCTTGCGGCATCTTTCTAAACTGGCTTGTTTGATTTTTTGCGACTTTCCAAGCGCGCTTTGAATTTCTTATTTCGGCGCTTTAAGGCTCGGAAGAACTTCGACTCTTCGTGATACCAACCAATAACGCTAATGGGGAATCCCACCAGCATCATGATGAAGACATCGGCAGGAAACTGCTCTGTAATATCCCTTACCGTTTGCAGCTCACCAAAGATAAACAAGCCTATAACCTTGCCAACCAACAACGCACAGCAAATCATCAAGAAAGACTTCATTATGTAGTGCCATTTGCCTTTCTTGCGCTCTTCTCGCCAATACACGTATTTGTGCTCGCGGTTGTACATTTCCCCCTCCGTTTAAGTGACATTGTCACCATCAGTCTGCGAAATGGAATGGTGATGCGAGACGGCAAGCTCGCACTACTTTAATCATAGTGCGATTGGAGGGAGTTGCTTGTCAGACCAATAAGAAATGACGGGGATTTTACTGAGCGGTCCACATTTGTTTGTAAGAGCGCAATTCTCTGTTGGACTCATCCAAACCAAACATGCCTGCTAATGCTTGCAGTTTTTGTTTGTAGCGTCCGAGTGCGCTTTCATCATCAGTCATGATCGCGAATTCTGCGAAATAACCGATGCCTTCAAGGTGGTCAAGCGTGATATGGAATTCACCGACAAAGTAGATACTGCGAGTCTTCTTAGTATGAAGAATGACCTCGTAACCCATGTTCTCTAACATGCTTTTTGCCGCGTGAGACTTGGTGATGTCTGTTGCTTCGCAACGATCTTCTTCCGGCCCTTTAACAATCCAAAGCTTAATACCAGATGGTTCAATTTCACGAATCACCAAGCTTTTGTTTTCATTGGTTAGTTTGCGTTCCGGCGTATCGTAAAACCAATCTGATTCTTGGTTATCTTCGAACATCACCTCGTGCTGTAAGCTGCTTAGCGCGGTTAAAAACGCTCGCTTGTCTTTCACTCGATATTTCAATTCAACTTCAAACTGACCCTGAAAATGATCTTGTGCACTCACGCGACTACCTCTCTACAACTGTTCGCTTGGACTTTTTATTCTGCTCTTCACAAGGTGAAAGGACTTTTAAAATTGGCGAAAGAGTAGCATGAGTTTCGCGACTGGTCTGAAACACAAGATAACTTTGTGCAAAACGTGGCACAAAACTTAAAACGCAAGAGAAAGCATATACACACAGCTTGCAATGCCAGCGATGACGACCAGAGTCCTACCGATGGCAATATCCGCAATGTACATGACAGGATGAGCCATTCGGGTAAAAGCAAATACAATCGCAGGCATGGAAAGATCAGACCATGGAACGCCACTCAAACTCACGGTAAGAATGGTTGCGCTATAAAATGCCAACGCTTCCCAAGCATTCGACTGCGCCGCAATGGTTCTTGCGGCTCGACCACTAAGTTTTCTCTCTTGTAAACGCGGATGATGGTTATCTAAATGGCCGAGTTGCTGGACTTTGGCATAGCCCCCAAGGCCGGCTAACACATAAGGAATAAAACTGACAAAGACTAAGACAAACAGTGCGGTAGGCATAACAGGGATTCGTGATAATGATTCATAAGTTAAGTTTAGCAATTTCTAATTTGCTCGACTGCTTACTTGTCTCATTAATGCTTACGAAACACCCAAATTGGCCCGATTAAGAGGAACTGAACATCTTCAAAAAACGATGGTTTCTTCCCTTCGATTTTGTGCCCGATAAACTGGAAAATCCAAAGCACACCAAACAGCAGCATAGAAATCTGTAAGACTGGCCAACCGAGTATGTCCATCGACCAGATGAGCCCAATACACGCAACGGTGTAACCAATCATCATCATGAATACGCTGAGAGACAGACGGAAGTAGAAGATCCAAGCGGGTAAAGCAACAACCCATACCCAGTTGAGATTGAATCCAAACAAAGGAATTTGCGGAATAGACCAAATCAACCCAACCACGGATAAAAAGATACCCGGCACCGCCACTTTATGAATCTTTTGATTGATTGGGTTTTGATGGCTTTCACCGTAGGCTTCTAACCATTCAGAGAGTTCACGCATAACTTCACCTTTAACATCGCTATAACATTTATATAGTCGGTGCGAGTTAAAGGTGCGAGTTTTTGTCCGAAGATATTGATAATAAACAAAGTATCTGTGACCAAGCACAAACTATGTTACTGATATCCCAATGAAATACGCTGCGCTTTCGTTAGTTTAGCAACCACTAGGTCATAAGAGCGTTCGCACAAATCCTGCACGAAGCCATCTTCAACATCGCCATTGAAGTAAACCGTAATCCAATGACGTTTGTTTAGGTGATAACCCGGCGTTATATCGGTGAACTGGGACGTTAGTACTTCCCCATCTTCAGGTGCTACTTTCAGACTCACATACTCTCGTCCGTGGCGCTGTGCCAAAACCGCAAACATCTTGCCTTTAATTTTGAAGACGAGCGCTTCAGGGCCAAATGGGAAACTGCTTTCTGCACACATGAAAGTACCAAGAAATTGCTCTAACTCTTTAATATTCATCCGTAATCCTCTTTCAAACCCATGACTTAGCTCTACTCATACTGCGGTAATAGAAGCTTTAACGCCTGATTAACCTGCCCTTTTTCTGCACTGTTTAAGGAGCCCATCAGATCATGTTGCGCTTGAAGGTGTTGCTCTATCAGTGAATCAATCAGCTCAAACCCTTTTTCTGTGAGTTCGACAGTGACACTACGGCGATCTTCTTTACTGTGCTCACGCGCAATAAGACCTTTCTTCTCTAGCTTATCAAGCCGATTCGTCATGGCACCGGACGTCAGCATCATGGATGAAATCAGCTCCGATGGCGTTAAACGATATGGCTGACCACTGCGTCGCAGCGTTGCTAAGACATCAAACTCACCCATTTTGAGGTCGTAACGTTTATGCAGTTCGGCGACGTGGTTCTCCATGTGCTTTGCGATTCTCATCAAACGCCCCATGATCGCCATCGGTTCGGTGTCGAGCTCCGGCTTTTCCTTAGCCCACTGGCTTACCACTCTGTCAATTGCGTCCATTACCCTTTCATCTCCAAAGACATTTTGATTTACGAATTTATTTTAACATAAAGATACTTTACAAAAAGCCACCACGAGCGTACCTTTACAATAAATTATCTCAACGTAAAGATATTTAACATGAACATTTTACTCGCGATGATTCCGGCGTTCTTTTGGGGCACCACTTACGCCGTGACACAATTTACTTTGCCAGACTGGCCGCCAGTGTTGCTTGGCGCGCTGCGAGCTTTGCCAGCCGGCCTTTTGTTGCTTGCTATCAAACCATCACTACCAAAGAAACAAGATTGGAAGATCTTACTGGTACTCGGCACGATCAATATCGCCCTCTTCTTCGGACTCATCTTTGTTATGGCGTTGACCTTGCCTTCTGCAATTTCCGGAGTGGGTATGATTTCTGTCCCTGTGTTCGCGATGCTGTTTGGCTGGGTTGTGTACAAGCGACAACCGAGTTTGATTCAAGGGATAAGCGGCGCAGCGCTGATTGCACTGGCGTGGTTCCTGTTTGATCCTAGCTCGATCACACTTAACCCAATTGGCTTAATTGCTATGCTATCTGCAATCATGTGTATCGTTATCGGCAGTAGCGTCACTAAGTCTCTTGGTGCAAGAATGCACTGGTGGACGGTGCTAACATGGCAGCTCATTTTAGGCGGCATCATTCTTTCTATCGCTGCAGCCATCTTCGCAAGCTTTGATCCAGAGCCGTACGTGAGCGCCATGCAAAACGCATCATTAAGAAACGTCGGTGGTTTATTGTGGGTCATCGTCCTTAACACCGCACTTGGTTACGGCATGTACGTGTGGCTATTGCAACGCATGTCTGTGGTGGACTTTACCTTCGGTGGTATCGCAAACCCAGTCGCTGGCATTGTTTCTGGCTTAGTATTGATGGGCGAAAGCTTCACTCCCGTTCAATACAGCTTGATGCTTGGCATGATCCTGATGTCGCTCGTTCCGCAGCTGGTGATGTCGTTTAAACAAAAACGCAGCATCAATCACGCAAAGCCTTGTGAGTCATAACGCTCTGCAACGTGAAAAACAAAAGCCCGAGTTTATGCTCGGGCTTTTTGGTTCTGCTTTCTTCACTTCACCGTTATCGGCTTATCTTTCACTCCAGCGTAAAACACCAAAATCTCTACCGGCTCCTCACCCGTATTTGCGCCAAAATGCCATTGGTCGACGACTTCCGCAATTGCATCTCCGGCATTCAGTACGATCTTCTCTTCATCCTTTTTCGTGACTGTGATTTCCCCTTTCAGCACAATGCCTGCATTAATGACAGGATGTTGGTGCATGGGAAGCTGCACGCCCTTCGGGACGGTAATTTTCAAGATGGTGACTTCCGGTTGGCCTTTGGGGTATTCAGGCAGCGTAGTGCCATCCCAACTGGTTGTCGTCTTTAGGACTACGTCAGCCTCTACTGAATCTGGCAAATGGGTGTCTGCCCATACAGAGCTAAACACCAATGAAAGTGCAATCACTGCGGTTTGAATCGGTTTCAAAATCCTCTCCTTGCTTATTGATAACCTTTGTTTAAACAGTAAGAGAGGATGGAAGATGATGACGAGTGGATGAGAAGAAGTGTGAGCGAAACAGCGAAGCCTATTCCCATGATACAACAGCCGACTCTGTTGTTGAGCCCAGCATCACTCTTCTACTAGGCTGATTTCGATGCGCTCTTTGCCTTTGCCGATGTTCTTTCGTTTTAGTTGAATACGCCCAACTTCCGACGTGTTCTTTAAATGAGTGCCGCCACACGGGACTTGCGCAAAGCCCTCAACTTTCCAGTAGCGACGCTGTTCGCTGGTATCAGAAAAGTCACTGATGATGCCAGCATGAGAATCGATCACACTTTGAGCTTGTTGTTGCAGCTCTGGCAGCAGTGGTTTAACGCTCTCATGCCACTCAAAATCAATCCGGCTTTTGTCGGCAGAAATGTGCGCACCGACTTTGGTCATCTCAGGAAAACGGTGAGTCACGACTTCAAGAATCACTTCCGCGGCGAAATGCAGTTTCATCAAAGCATAACGACGCGCCCAATCAATCTGCGTGGTCACGACTGCGCCAGCTTGAAATTTTGGCTCACGTTCCAGAGTGTAAACAATCGATAGACCTTGCTTTTCAGCCTTTATCACTTGGATACCACCGATGGTGCCTGCATCGCTTTCTTGACCTCCAGACTCGGCGTAAAAGATGCTTTCTTCTAGCTCGATACAACGTCCGTCTACGCGAGAAACGGTAGATTCCAACTCGACTTGATACGGGTCATCCCAAAATACTTTGTGCGTCATTGCCTTCCCTGCAATTTATCGTGGTGATGCCTTACTTTAGGTGAGTTTTATATCAATGCATAGCGTATCTGTGTGATTCTCTGCCCGATTTCATCCATAAAAAATGCCCACCGAATCGGCAGGCATTTTCAATTTCACAAAGTTTTGGCGCAGAATAGCGTCTTTATTGGGAGAGCTTTTTCATCTGTAAGCCCATAAAGATGAAGCTGATGCCTTCAATCAGTAGCGAGATGCCCACAAACGTGCCCAATAGCGTGGTTGAGAATGCAGGATCATCAAGCAACATGAAGAAATAACCACCGATCAGCACTGAAATTACGCCACTGAATACAATAACGTTGCTGCTTGGTAGGCTACGGTTGCTCAAACCAAAGAAGATACGAGTCAAACCGTTTAAGATCATCACAATCACCATCAACATGGTAATCGTGACAAGGCCCGCCAGTGGTTTGAACAAGATAAACAGACCACCCACGATATACAGTACCGCACTTAATACATACCAAAGCTTCTCTTTCCAAACATTGATGGAGAATGTGTGGTAAGCCTGAACCAGACCACTGAACAAGAGTACTGCACCCACGATGGTTGAGATCGTCACGCCTGCCAGTACAGGCAAACTCATGGCACCAATGCCCATTAGTGCGATGATAACGCCAACGATAACGAAGTATTTCCAGCCTTTAGATAGGAATGTAGGCTGTTGTGATTGATTAGAATTTTCCATTGAATGCCTCTTGAATTAAACGCGAGCCGCCTTTTCAGTCTAGTCTAATAAAATATAGAGAGTTCACAGACTTAACAGAAATACGTGTCCCGTTTGCATAAAAGGATGTTAAACCCGTATCACATCATCGCCTATACGCTATTTTTGAATAATAAGTTTCAAGATTGCTGGATTAAACCAGTGCAAAACAAGGAGATGGAGAGTAGGATTAGCGGCTTTTCTAACGCCAGTTGCCTGACTTTTCCTTAGACGTTCCCACTCCTTTCATTCAGGCTACTTTTTGAGGATGACATTTTGCTCGATCATCATATTCGCACCTTCATTTCTGAAAAGCTGAGCTCAGTAGGTATCAACAGCGACCCTTATGGTATTGAACTCACCTCTGTCTTTATTTTAGCGAGCCTTACTGCGGCCGCTCTCAGCTATTTGATTGTGCATCACCTGATTGTTAGAACGGCCAACAACGTTCTGATGAAAACCAACAAACCACTCGCTGAGAGTTTGACCAAGTACGACGTGTTAGAGAAGCTGTCGTTGCTCATTCCCATCATGGTGCTCGATGTCTTCATTCCACTTGCTGTCGGCCATTATGATTGGTTGGCGGCGATCTTCGATAGAATTTTAAGCATTTCTATCTTGGTCATCTTTGTGTGGATGATCTTCGCCCTACTCGATGCTATGAATGACATCGCGACGTTTAAAGGTATAACCAAAAGAATGCCGATCAAGAGTTTTGTTCAGTTGATCAAACTGTTCACCTTCTTTGTTGGCGTTGTGGTGTCCATGTCGATTCTCGCTAACGAATCCCCAGTCATCTTCTTGTCAGGTTTAGGTGTCGCAACGGGTTTCGTGATGCTGGTGTTTAAGGACACGATATTGGGGTTTGTTGCTGGCATTCAGCTTTCTGCAAACCGCATGATCAGCTTAAACGATTGGATTCAGATGGACGCCTATGGTGCAAATGGCACAGTAGAAGAAATCTCGCTGACGACGGTGAAAGTCAGAAACTTCGATAACACCGTAAGCATGCTGCCCGCCTATGCGCTAGTTCAGAACGCGTTTATCAACTGGCAAGGTATGTCTGATTCTGGTGGCCGACGTATTAAGCGTTCCGTTAATGTCGACGTCACATCGATTCGTTTCTTGTCTGATGAAGAAATTGAAAAGCTGAAAAGCATTCGAATCTTACGCCAATATATTTATGAAAAATCGCGTGATATTAACGAATACAATGAAGAGATGAGCGACGAACCAGCCTTTGGCAACCTTCGTCAAATGACAAACTTAGGTATGTTCCGCGCTTATATTAATGCGTACCTAAAAGCGAACAAAGATATTCACCAATATATGCTGATTATGGTTAGGCAATTAGAACCCACACCAGAAGGTATCCCGCTTCAAGTCTACGCTTTTACCAATAATACCGACTGGGCGTATTACGAAGGCGTTCAGGCGGACCTGTTCGATCACATCTACTCTATTATGCCTCTATTTGGCTTGCGTCCTTACCAGATGCTAACCAGTAATGACGCTAGACAAATTGCATTGGAAAATACCACCAGCAAAAACACTCAATAAAATAACAATGAGGGTGAAGCCTATGCTTCACTCTCTAAACTGGGAGTGAGGCCTTTGCGATTGTAACGATGCTCCGCTAGCACACCATCTTGTACCTTGTAACGCAAACCGTATTTACCAATACAGCCTCGTAACCTCGAGCGCGTCAAATCCGATAAATCAGATGCGGTACTTGCCTTGTCTACAAGCTGCACCCAATACGTTTCCATTTTGTCTTTCACAATGATCCCCCGACCAACATTTATAGATTTACCGAGAATTCTTGCAAATACCGATAGTGGTCTGGATAGCATACGACAGAACTTTTCTGACAGAATGCCTACGAGAATCGCAGATTTCTCGTTCAATGCGGTATTAATACGTTGAAAATAAAGCTTTCCGTCTATTTTTTGGCTTGGTTTGAAATGGAATTAAATTCCATAAAAATAGATGAAATTTGTTGGATTTAAGAATTTCAGCTTAATCGTTTTAGCTAAAAACAATATTTATTGAGTGAACCAGAGGTTGTTTCTCCCCTGGTTCACTAAGCAGCTCAATCAATTATTGGCATGCTGAACCTTTGCCAGTCCATACAGAAGAAACGTCCGGCTGATCACCACGCGTCCACCACTTCGCCTCATACTTAACGCCGTTGTACGTCACTTGATCACCGCCGGAATAAGCTTTTTGAGTTGACCACGGCAGCGCTACATCGCTGATTAGCTCCCAGACATCACTGTTATCAGGTTGATTGTTCTGGCTCCAGTACTTTGCTTTCCAAACGAGCTGCTTGTAGCTGACAAGGTCACCACCCGAGTACGATTTACTTGCTGACCATACAGCGTAGTTCGCCGCATTTGAGTCGCTGATGCTGCAGGCATTGTTGTTAGCTTTGACTCTCACAACCGTGCTTGAACTGGCACTTTCCCCTGTTGGATCAGAGACGACTACAAGGACCGTAAATTGGCTATCGACTGTTACTTCCGGAACCTTCACACGAATAGTGCCTACTGATACAGGCTGATAAGCTAGGTCCGATGTATGCCATTGATATGAAAGCACGTCACCATCTTGGTCCGATGCCGTTGCGGCAATCTCAATAACTGCACCAGATTTTGCCTCCATGCTTTGCGGGAGAGACACTTGCGGCGCATGATTTTGGTTTGCTTGAGGCTGAGCATTAATCATCACCGTATCTTCAGAACTTGCTTTTCCATCGAAGACCGTGACGGAAAAAACGTACGACTCCGCTTTGTTAGACTCCGGCAAAATGACACTGGTGTTAACTTTGTCGGTCGACTGAATGGTCGCAGGTAAACCCGAGATTTGCTTCCACAGGTAAGTTAACTCATCGCCATCGGCATCCGCTGACTGTTCTGCAGATAGCGTAATGGCTGCGCCTGACAGTACTGACTGATCTTCACCAGCATGAGCAACAGGTGCGCTATTCTCCGTTGGAGTTGAGTCGGTTAAGGAATCAGACTGAATAATAGAAACTTTGAGGTCTTGCTTTGGTTTCTCAATGTCTAACGAACTCAACACCGTGTTATCGCAGACAACTTCTGCTCTTGTCGGTGCATCCGCTTGCTTGAGGTTGATGTGGAACTTGTTCATCACGTTATCGTCATAACGGAATCCAACCAATTGGTAGTTATCCGTTTGGTAGTTTCTACCGTTATACACTCTGACATAACATCCATTTGTGTTTAGGCTCTCTGCTGGAGTCGGCTGATAAACAAAGCCATACGCACCATGTAATGCTGGGAAAATATAGCTGTTAAGTGTCTGCTGAGGGTCGTAGTAACCAACAAGCGTTGTAACAGCGACACCGCTATCCGTAGGGACACGTGTTGGGTTATTTTCCGCTACCTGAGCTTCACTGGTTTCTTGCCAATCTTTACCGTCACTGATGTAAAACTTGCTGTCACCACGATTCAAGTTCACCGATTGACCATTAATATGAACTGTCACGCCATACCCAGAGTAACGTGCAACGTTCACCACTTTACCCGCGACAACATTTGCAGCACTCGGCAAGTAAATATCGCGTATCCAACGGCCGTCGCCCGTTTCTACCTTTGTGATATCAAAGTCATTGATGTAACCCAGCAGCACTGAACCAGCCGTGTCGTCTTTGATCGTATTTAGTTGAGATTGCGAGGCGATAGATTTGGCCAACAAGAGCGCTGGTTGTTCAAACTCTTGCATCGTTTTGGTTTCATCGTTCCATTTACTAAAGCCAGTCGGCGATGCCTCATCAAATGTCGCCTTTTTCTCCATAAAGGTCTGAATCTTTTCTAGCACAAACGGAGTATGCAGGGTGTACTTGGAAATCGGTGAAGTTGGCTCACCGCCCCCCATTGCATCTCTGTTGAACTTATAGCCTTCGAAAGCTGGGATTCCTATGCCGTCGGTACAACAAACCTGATCCTGACCATTGCGCTTGTTCCACATGAAGTTAGCAATAAAACGCTGTTGGAATTGATCCCAACCCCATGCAGAGTTTATGTCTGTAGATGGCCGATGCGTTGTGCCATCCGTGCCACCCGGCCAGTGCCCGAGGCCAAAGTTATGCCCGACTTCGTGACTCCATTCATTACCTAATGATGAATCGATAGTCACCATACCGTTGCCACCACTGCCACCGTGAGCAACTACGCCATTTTGATAACGCCCTACTGCGGCAATCGCTGTAATTTGATTCGCCGTGTATGGATGCGCTCTCTCGGAGATCGCCGTTGAAGAGTTGATGCCATAGTTTGCTAGGTTGATGCCGTGCGACATCAGAATCTTGGTGGTATACGCACGCATATCCCCTTTGTGCCAAGTACCCGTGCTCGGATCTAATTCAGTTAATAAACGGCCATCTGGCAGCATCACTTCATTGAGTTTCACTGTCTCGTATGGGTTAACGATCAACTTGCTTACCGGAATTTTTTGGAAGTAGTCTCTATGTCTTTCAGGATTGTCTGCGAAGTAAAAACGGCCCCTTGGATTGGTTAGCATCCCTAAATCCATCGTGTTTATCAGCAATTCGTTCGGCGCACCAATATCCAAACCGGAGAGGACGCCTGATGTGCTTCCATTCAGGAGCTCTAGAGTAAGGCCGGGTTGTACCCAAGTCGCTGGCAGTGTCACTGACCACATATCTTGCGCATAGGTAATGTCGAGGTTTGGGCCATCGTGACTCGGTATTTGCTCTGGTGGGTTCAGTGACAGCACACCTAATTGCTCACCATTAGCATCGCGCCCAATCACTTTCACTTGCGTCGAGTCCAGTACGTTCTCGACAGGTTTAACAAGCAGCAAAATATCGCGCAATGCAGTGAGGTGCGGCCTAGGATCGCCTTTATCATTGTGATGAGGAACCGTGATGTTTTGCGCATAAATGACCATCGCCTCAAAATCACCCTGTAAGTCATTAGTCGGCTGATTATTATTGAATGGGATAACCTGAGCGTGAGTAACGCCCGTGAATAATAATCCGCAAGCGACACTTAACCCTATACTGACCTTATTTGTTTTCATACCTTTCCCTTATGTTTGTATTTCAACCACTTTGTTTATTACTTTTATTTCCCAGCAATTGTAAAAATCAACTTCATGAAATCAGATTTTTCTCCCGAGAAAGTTCAGGTTAAAACGTTAAAATATTTCTTATCGAGCAAGCACGAACAGAGCGTCCATTTCATGAGTTTAGAAATTACTTAATTAGTTTTAGAGAATTTAAAGCTCTAACCTGCGAATTAACACCGCTTTCAAAGCCATCAAGGAAACAATGACAAACCCCAAGATAAAGGCAATAAATATCAACACCTTAAACGAAAACTAACTATTAGAAGCATAAATTAATTAAATATTTATCAGCATATTTCTGTAAATAAAAGTTAAATGAATAAGTTTTAAACCAACCTCTTGTTGTTGAAAGGATCAGACTTTTACTACAGCACTATTATTTTCATCCGACTGATAAATAAGAAGATTAAAAAATATCGCATAAAGTCTGTTTAATATGGAATCAGAGTCATAAAATTCATTAGCCAATAAATTTTGCTTCATAACTTGCTGAATCGACACCTCAGTTTTCAAAACTCTATTTGAAATTCATGATGTTTCGGAAATAAAAAAGCGGAGAAGGAAAACCTTCTCCGCTTTGGGCTATTTATACGTTCGAGGGAAAACTAAGGTGTCACGTCTGTAAACGTAAAAGTCCCGTTATCCAATTCACGTTTCACTTCTTGCTTTTTGTCAAAGTCAATCTTAGTCAGGTCAACTTTCTTGATTCGACTATCGTGCATCGTAGTGTAGTACAGCGCCTTGTTACCTTGATCAATCACCGAGGTCCATTGCGTCGCACTCGGCAAATCAGGGATATGTTCACGATATTCAGGCCCAAATTCTGTACCAATTGGAATATCGAAGTTGTTCAAAATGTGGAATGCTTGTGACACCGCCTCTTCGCCCGTTTTCGATTCCGGAGCAGTGTTGACGAAAAACGCTGCACGAACAAATCGCGATGGTGGCGTAATGTCCCCTGGCATACCCAAGAAGCCAGAGCCAATACCGAACGACTTCGCTTCAACACCACCAAATTTGGTTGGCGCGCTAGTGCCCGGCTGCAAATGAATGTAGTTGTTTAAATTGGTCACTTGCCATGGGAACGTTGGTGAGTTTGTTAGTACACCTACTTCGTTATCGTAGATGTGTACTTGGCCATGATCCATGATTTCAATGACGATGTTGTTACCCGCTTTATCGGTAACACGCCAGTGACCAGTTGGTGAAGGTTGTCCTTTCTCATCGATATAAACCGGAACAATATCGATGTTTTTCATCGCCGTTTTTACTTCATCGACGGTTTTGAACTGCGACAGCATCCAACGAACAAAGTCCATATCTGCAATGCTGTTTGCACGGTCTTTCGCGTCGTACGCTTTTAACGAGCCGTAACCTTTGAAGTAAAACAAACCGGCAGTCAGTCCCTTTTCATTGATGCCTTCACCAATGAAGCGATCGTCACTGACGGAGATCCCAACAAAGCCATACTTGCTCTTCCAACTCAAACCTTGTTTCTGGTCCGGCATAGTCGAGGTAAACGTGTAATCACGGGGAGCAACAATCAACTTGCTGTTGAGATCGTTTTCGCCCCACTCAATTGTGCGAGCATGAATGTGGTCATTCGCCACAGTAGAAAGAGAGATGCCAGTACAAGCACTCGCCGGAACGATAATGCTCGCAGAAAGTGCCATAGCAAGGAGGGTTTTCTTTATCATTTTTAGATCCACCAAGGAGGGGTAACATTTCGCGATTGTAGTCCTTTCTAGGCAACTTACAATCGAAAAGATATCAAAATGGTGGAATATAAAATTGTATCATTCGCTAAAACGGAAACGCCCAAAGCAATTAGCTTTGGGCGTTTCTTCTAACAAAACCTTGTTAAGGCGGATGTACGACATATCGAGCGTTACAACGTCATGTGTAAAATTGGAAATGGTTTACCCATATCATCGAGTGGTGAGCGCGATTCGATTTTAAAGCCCATACGTTGGTAAAAACCGACGGCTTGTGGGTTTTGCTCATTCACATCGACTTTTACTGCGCCGAGATATTTTATCGCGTGTTGCAGCAACATCTTACCTATGCCCTTTCCTCTTGCTTGATCTAGAAGAAACAGCATCTCGATTTTTTCATCATGAACACCAACAAAACCTTGTATTGCACCTGTCGTGTCTTTCACACACTTTAAGGTGACTGCAGGAAATGCCTGCTCAATGATGATGGGTTTAAAAAACTCAATATCTTCTTCTGTGATGAAGTCATGCGTCGCTCGGACTGAATTTTCCCAAACAGCTAGCAGCTCTGCGTAATGTTCAGGAAGCACATTTTCTACCGTCATAGATGTTCTCTCTTTGAGTGGACTGAAGTTCAATGTGCAGCCGCGAAGTGTGAGTCTAGCAACTTGGTGATGCCGTGTACATTGGAAGCTCCTGTTCATTGAGATCCACTGCCCATTGAATCGCAATGGCGGAGGGTTTGTCCTAGCGCAATTAACCACAATTTAAACATGGAAATATAACCTTCTTGATACAACACTTAATAAAAAGGAGGTCGATATGAAAAGATTTCAAAACATCTTATTCGTAAGCCAAGGATTGGAAGGTAAAAGTGATTCACTGGAACAAGCCATGAAACTCGCTAAGTCGCATGATGCACGGTTATCGGGGTTAATTGTTTGCCCTGCGATGCCAACCAACATGAGCGAGTATCAACACACTTACGAAAACTCTCTGATCGAAACTTTGTTTTCTGATATCAAAGCGGCACAGGATCTTGATCCCTCTTCCGACATAGTAGAGCCGTTCCCTATTAATGTTGAAAGTGGCGATCAGCCCGGCGTCTCCATCATCCAGTCTGTCTCTAAGCAACACTATGATCTCGTCATTAAAGATGCAGAACCGCTGGATGAAGGCAGCAAAGGGTTCAAAGCACTCGACATGAAGCTTCTGAGAAAATGCCCCTGCCCAGTTTGGTTAAACAGAAAACCAAAACACTCAATGGTGAAAAAACGCGTTGCCGTTGCTATCGATCCGATTATCTCCAGTAAAGAACAAGAAGTCCTTACGGTTGAATTGCTGCAACTTGCGCGTGCAATCGCCGACTCTTTCAATCGACAATTACACATCGTGTCGTGCTGGGAATATCAGATGGAAAGCTATTTGAGGCATCACGTGTGGATTCAAATCGAAGACGATGTGCTAGATCAGCAGATCAACGCGCACCGAACTGCACACCGTGAAGCGCTCGATGCCATTATTGCTACCTCTGGTATCGCTGGCGATTCTGTTGTTCATCACCTTCATGGTTCTGCGGATGAGCAAATCCCTCGCTGGGTCACTAAGGAAGGAATCGATGTATTAGTAATGGGGACAATCGCGCGTACCGGAATCCAAGGAGTAATCATTGGCAATACCGCAGAGAATGTCCTGCAATCAATCGACTGCTCGCTGGTTGCTTTAAAACCTGAAGGCTTTATCTCTCCCTTGGCGTAAAAATGAAAAAAGCCCGCCTCTCATATCAAGAAGCGGGCC